>JAFGQY010000071.1 GCA_016935395.1 Parachlamydiales bacterium | reverse complement strand
TTAAAAAAATCTTTTTTATTTAATTTATTTTTTATAATTGACAAAGATTTTTTCTCTTCTTACTTTAAAATTAAAAAACACAAGAAAAACAAATATATGAGATATTTTTTATTATTTATTTTACTCACATCGTTTACCTTAGAAGATTTTAATACAGAAGACCTTGAAAAAGATTCTATGCTCTATCAAAGTGAAAATCTTGCAAGAAAATATTCGGCAGAAAAATATCAATGGCAGCATGAGTATGGTCTTCCTCAGCCTGAAAAAGTATGTGAAATGGGTTCAGCCTGGTTGGATTGTTATCCAAGATCTATTATTACTAAAGACGGACAATCCGTCATAGAAACACTTTCTGATAAAAAGCTTTGGGATGTTCTAACTGAAATCGGAATAGAGGGATTGCATACAAACCCAATGAAAGTTGCAGGAGGAATTTACACAGGAAAACCGACTCCTTCTGTAGATGGGGGATATGATAGAATAAGTTTGAAAATAGATCCTGCATTCGGGACTGATGAGCAATATATACAAATGGCAAACACTATCCATAGCTACAAAGCTATACTAATTGGAGATTTAATACCTGGACATACCGGACTTGGATCAGATTTTATATTGGCTTTAAAAAAATATAAAGACTATCCCGGCATATATAACATGGTAGAAATAGATCAACAAGATTGGAATATTTTGCCTAAAGTAAAAAGTAATGAGCTAAGTGTAAATCTTAATTTTAACGTAGTAGATAAACTCAAAGAAAAAGGGTATATAGTTGGAAGACTTCAAAGAGTGATATTTGCAGAGCCCGGAATAAAAGTTAGTAATTGGGATGTGACAAGAGAGATCACTGGGGTTGATGGCAAAAAAAGAAGATGGGTATATCTGCATTATTTTAAAGCTGGTCAACCTTCTCTTAATTGGCTAGATCCTACCTTTGCTGCCAACAGGTTGATATCAGGGGACATAATGAAATCAATAGGTGTTTTAAAAGATAACATTCTTAGATTGGATGCTAACGGATTTTTAGGAGTGGAAATAAAAACGGGAAGTGAAAAAGCATGGTCTGAAGGACATCCGCTATCTATAGTTGCTACAAATTTGATTTCAATGCTAATTAGAAAACTTGGAGGGTTTTCTTTTCAAGAACTTAATTTAACGGTCCCTGATCTGAAAAGCATGTTAAAATTAGGAGCTGATCTATCTTATGATTTCATAACAAGAACAGCATATTGCCACGCTCTTTTAGCTAGTGATGCTGATTTTTTAAGAATGAATTACTGTTTATTAAATGAAGCTAATATTTCACCTATTAGATTTATTCATGCACTCCAAAATCATGATGAAATAACTTATGAGCTTGTAAATATTACAGACGATGAATGTGTTCTAGGATATAAAAACAAAAAATATTCAGGAAAAGAGCTTAGAGATATAATTATAAAACAAGATTATAAAGTAGTAAAAAAACCTTACGTTTCCATGAGTGGAAATGGTCTTTGCACTACTATGATAGGTCTTTGCGCGGCTGCTATGGGCATAAATGATATCTATAACATGACCGACACAGAAAAACAAAAGGTAAAAAAAGCTCACTTACTTTTAACATTTTTCAATGCTATGCAGCCGGGAGTTTTTATGCTCTCCGGATGGGATATTGTAGGAGCCTTACCTTTAGAGTCAAAGCAAATACCAGATTTATTAAAGGATAAAGATTGCAGATGGCTCAATAGAGGAGCATATGATCTTATAAACATAGCCCCTGACAAAACTGTTTCTTTTTCAAATATTCCAAAAGCTAAAATGCTATATGGTCCATTAAACGAACAGTTAAAAGATCCAAATTCATATGTATCCAACCTTAAAAAAATTTTAAAAGTTAGAAAAGATAATCAAATAGATCTCTCACAGCTCAAAAAGGTGTTAAAAGTAAAAAACTCTCAGCTTTTTTTAGCTTTATACAAACTTCCAAAAGATGAATCTACATTGTTAGTTGCACTTAACTTTGGAAAAGAAAAAATAGCTGAAAAAATTAATATAGATGAAATAAAAAATAGTTATGCCGTCAATCTTATAGAAGAAAAAAATGAAGAAAAAAAATTCTCTTCTAATGAATTTAATCTTAGTTTAGAAGCTCTGCAGGCAAAAGCGATAGTTTTTAAAAAAGAAAAATTTAAGAAAGATTGAGTATTAAAGTTTGTCTCTTTTTCGGTATTAATTGAAGCCTGTCGATAAGATAGACTGGATCTTTTTTTTCATCTGTTGGGACGTTTCTGTATCTTTTTATATAATTTAAGGGAGCTGCTATCAATGTAGAGATAAATGTCATCCAATAATAAAGCATGTTTTGTAAAATTGGATTTTCAAACGTGGATAATTGCATGCCAAATGCTGAAAGGTTGATTATTGGAGCTATTAATTTAATGGATTCACCAATTTTTCTTCTAAAAAGCTCTTTTTGAATTTTTTCTTGCAACTCTTTTTTATTTTGTTCATTTACAGATGTAATTAACTTTTTAAGCTCTTTTGTTATTTCTGATCCAAGTAGCTGTTCAAGCTTAAATATTTTTTTCTCTTGCATCTTTTGCAGTTTAAAAGATTTTAAAAGAGCTATCTTTTCATTTTTTGTTTTAGATAAATATTTTTGATAATCATTTTTATGAAGGTATTTTTTTAAGTGTTTATCTAACGATTTTTCATCTAATTTTTCAATTATTTTTTCGATTTTTAAACATTTTTTATTTGTTGGAATAATTTCATTTTCTAAAAATTTATCAAAATCTTTTAATTTTTCTTTGAGTTTTGCAATTTTTACAAGATTCCAAAGTGCAAAACCAAAAGAAAATCCTGAACATATTCCTATTCCAACAGGTAGAAGAGTTATAGCAAAGGTAGAAGTAGCGCCTAAGAAAAGCAAAGATACTCCGAATAAGACATTTGCAATTCCTAAAATTTTTTCTTCTTTATTTTCAGATTTTTGAGCATTTGTAAAACGAATAATCCCTTGAATGATTATCGCTATTCCTAAAGTAACGCCTAATGCAGTGAAAATTGGAGCTAATATTGTTATTGCACTAGAAACGAAAGCCACAAAGGTTGTAAGTGCTACTGTTTTTAGACCTTCTAGCATCAGAGTAAAACTCAAAGCTAAAAAACCTAAAAATAAAATATTAACAACATCTAAAAGTTTGGCTTGATAGACTTTTTTTCTAAAAATTGTATCAATTGTGTTTATTATTTTTTTTGATAAAATTGAATTGCTGGAAGTGGTTTTTATTTTTTTTTCAACTTGATCTAATTTTTGATTAGTATTTTCTTGAGTCATTATGTAAATAAAATGGGTTTTGAAAGCAGATGATAACAATTTGGATGTTTGTGATAATTTTTTTAATTTTTCCGGATCTTTTAGAGAATAATAATATTTTGAAAATTTTTTAAATTCAACGCTATCGTCACTTTTGAAATTAATAGAAAAATTTATATCAGTGATACCACAAGAATCTAAAATAGATTTTATTTTTCTTTCTAAAATATAATTTGAATTATGTGTTTGCTTAAGATAGACAATATCTGAAATTTTAATTTGATCATTTGAATAACTAATATTTGCCGTTCCGATAAACATAACCAATTCTTCCTCTTAAGAGGTTATATTTTAACGTATTATGAATTAATTTTCAAGAAAATAATTATAATT
>JAFGQY010000070.1 GCA_016935395.1 Parachlamydiales bacterium | reverse complement strand
TCATAAAATATAAATAAGGTAACCATGGCATCTACTACTAATTATCTTCAAAATATTGCGCCTCAAAAAGAGTTTGCAAACATAGACAGAATCTTATTAGAAAAAAGTATTATTTTTGTTCATAAAAACCCAACAGCTATAAAAATAATAAATCTAGCTGTTTGTATATTCGGAATGTATCTTGCATATATTTCTTTTCCATTTATATTGTTATCCAGTAAGTCGTTTTTTGTTTTCTCAATGGGAACATTGATATCAGCCATATCTTTAATAGCATTAAAAATGCTGAAAATTATTGCTCCACCAATCCATAACATGAAAACTCACGTGTATAAAACCTTTGAAAATGAAGATGCTAAGCTTTTTTATAAAAATGATGTTCCGATACTAAATATTAAAACAAAAGATCCTTATAAAGCAGGATTTGTTCATGGATATATGCTTTTTGCAAATATCAAAGAATTTAAAAACAACTGGTCATTTGCAATTCAAACGCTCCCTGATTTTATGTTTTTTCATACAACACCTCAAACTGAAAAAGTAACTAACTTGATTGAAGAAGTAAAAAAAACAATTCCAAAACCCTACTTGCAAGAGATGCAGGGACTTGTTGACGGATACAATAAAAAAGCTTCCGAATCATTTTTTAAATCTAAAAGATTAAGTTTAGAAGATTTGATATTATTTCATTTGGAGCCTGACATCAGACACATCAAACATCTGGAAATTGAAAAAAACATATTATCAAAAAAAGCGGCAGCCTGTTCAACTATTGTTGAAAAAGATAAAGATGATGGACTTATTTTTGCAAGAAACACTGACTGGCCAACTTTTGCGGTTGCAGGTAAAAACAGTTTAGTAATAACCAGAACAAGTCCTATATCAAATGTCAAAACGGCTGAAATAACCCTGCCGGGTTTTTTAGGCTCTTTAGCTTCTATGAATGAACATGGCCTTTGCACCGCTATGAATATCTGTAACGGAAAAACTTCAGAAGTAACCGGAATGCCAAATTCTATTTTCACCAGATATGTTTTAGAAAACTCTAAAAATTTAAAAGAAGCTAAAAAAGTTATAAACAGAAATAAGTCACTAGGTCCTTTTCATTTAATTGTATCGGATGATAAAAATGCTGAGGCCTTTTTCATGAAGCAAGGATTAATGCCTTATGTTTCTAAAGAGTTTAATAAAAAAGATCCTCTCATAGTAACAAACTTCAGATATGATAATAAAAAACCATCTGCAAATGAAGATGATGATATTAATTTCAGCTCTTATAGAGAAAAAAGACTTTATTCTTTATTTGAAGACGCTAAAAAATCTATTAAAAAAGATGAACTTGATATGAAAAAAATATCTCAAAAAGCGCTAAAACTTCCTTTTGTAAATAATTTAATAACCTGCCATAGTGCAGTAATGATACCTAAAATTAGACAGATACAACTGGTTTTTGACAATGCTTATAGTGCTAAAAACGAATTTAAATCATTATCTAAAGAAGATCTGTTTTAAAAAAATGCCAAAAATAAAAGTAAACGACATTGAAATTTTCTATGAATTTGAAGGAAGCGGGATTCCTTTAGTAATTATTGGCGGCTTTGCATCGACACATAAATCATGGATCGATTTCACCGAGCCTTTAAAAAAGCATTTTAAGGTGCTTATTTTTGACATTCGAGGATTTGGCGACACTTCAGCCACCTCACCTCCTTATTCTATCGAAATGATGGCAAATGACACTATCGGCCTTATTCAAGCATTGAAAATAGAAAAAGCTTATATGTTAGGCTGCTCAATGGGGAGTGCTATTTTGCAAAGAATCTGCTATGAAAAACCCGCGCTTGTAAAAAAAGCTATGCTTTGCGGAACATTTTCAAAATTGCCCTATCCATCTCAAATGCAGTTTCAATTTATACAAGACCTTTTAAAACAAAATGTTGAAATTGAACTTGTGCTAAAAATTTCTTTAGCGTGGCTTTATTCAGGAAATTTTTTGAAAAACGAAAGTTTAGTTTCAAAAGTTATTGATTTAATGAAAAAAATGAAAATCGATCCTTTAGCTTATGAAGGACAGGCAAAAGCACTTGAAAATTTTGACTCGACAAAATGGATAGATAAAATAAAAACTGAAACACTTATTGTAGTGGGAAAAGAGGATATTGATACACCCATTTACTGTGCAGAAGAAGTTTTAAAAAAGATAAAAAATTCCAAATTAAAAATTATCGACAAAGCTGCACATATGCTATTTTTTGAAAAACCGATTGATATGCTAAATATTATGATGAATTTTTTTAAATAAAAATTAGTTCATTTAATTTTTAAAAAAGCTGGTTTTATGAAAGAAAAACTCATAGAGGAATTTAAGTTCTGTTTAGATTTATGGGAAAAGCAAGGTTATTGCAATTTTGGCGGAAAAACAAAATGTGAAAACTGCGCAGCTTTATATTTACTTTATAAACTTATTTCAAAAGAAGTTCTATGTGACGAGAAAATGAAAAGACTAAAATTAGAAGATTTTAAAAAACTAATTATTTAAGAATTGCTAAGATCTACAAAAGTTCTTCCCTTTTTGATATGTCTAATTTTATAAGTTTTTTTATTATTCATATCTTCGATATAAAGGCCCTGTTCCTGATCTGCTCTTGAATTAAAGCTAACTCTTTTAATATATCTTAAAAATCTGATAAAAGGAGAGAGCAAAAATCCCCCAAAAATCATTCTGAAAGGTTCTAAAAGAGACCTTTTATAATTATTAAGTTCGTAATCTAAATCTCCCCCGGTAATAGCGTACATTTTCTTAATAGGATCCAAAAAGGTTGTATTGTGAATAATTTCACCATCATCTTCTTGTTTTACAAATTTTATAAAGTTGATATTAACAGCTTCAGGGGCTTGATATCCCAAATGATAAGGGCCTGCATTTTCAATAAAGTCACCTTGAGATTTTCTTATAAAAATATTAAACGGCTTTTTTTCATACTTTTTATTAAATCTATCAATGACATAGTAAGGAACACCCGGAGCATTAAACAGATATACATTTTCAATATGATCAAAATGTGCTGATCTATATTCAACTATAGTTCCTCCCAAGCTATGCCCAAGTTCAGTCTTAACCCTTCCTAATGGTTTTAAGAATTTTTCATATTTCAGACCTGATTTAAAAGCTCTTTTACCAAGATCCTTTTCAAAGTTAGTAATTAGATATGATAAAAAATCTATAGAAGAAAATTCCATGCCCGTTCCTTTAAAAAGTCTCAAAGCAGGAAGTTTCATATCTTTTGTTAAAGCAAGCAGAGTATAACTTACCAGTCCATCACCGGTGATAAGTTTTGCAGCTATTCTATAATATCCACCGCTATCTTTATAAGCTGGAATAATAGACCCTACATTCATCTCTAATCTGGCAAATCTTTTGCAAAGGCTTTCATAAAAACCTTCCTTAGAAAGCAGCTCATTTTCAGAACATAGAAATACTTTTTCATGCAATAAAAGTGGAAAATCAAAAACAAACATCGCTAAAAATCTGGTAACAAAATCCGGTCTTTTTGGAGTATAATTAAAAAGATCTTTCATTGGATTAGATAAATATTCGACCAATATCTCACAGGTTTTTGAATCTAACTCATCAAATTTTTTAACTCTTTTGATTTTATTTAAAATTTTCTTATCCAATATAGGATCTTTTATTTCATCTGATTTTACTTTATCAATGAATTCTTGAATTTCCGAAACGTTTAAATCTTTAAAAGCATCTAAAAGTTTGACAACATCTCTTGATCTCAGCGGCCATGAGTTATTTTGCAAATAATCTAAATTCACTTTCATTTTATCTGAAATTCGATCAAGCCTTTGCTTTCCGACTCTTTGGATTAAAAAGTGCTTAAAAATATCTATAGCTTTTCTATTGGCTTTTGTATAGCTATCGGGAGCGATATATAAAACATTTAAAAAGTATAAAAAAAGAGAATTGGATACTTTGAATAAATTATTGAATGCATATTCCAATCTGTCAGAAAAATACTTATTTAGAGATAATTCAACTTTCATGAGGATTCTTTTTTAAAAAGAAAAGAATTATACAGATTTTTTAAAAAAAATAATCAAAAAAAAATACTTTTCTTAAGGTTGACCCCTACACTGGAACTGCTCCACCTGCTAATACAGGCGCTCTTTCAATTTGAAGAGAAAGCAACCTATTTTCATTTCTAAGATCTGCTATAACCCTTTCTAATTCTTGAATTCTGAGTCTCAATTCTTCCATTTCAGCGCCTGTAGGGTTTGCAGCTTTTATCCTCTCACCTACAACATGAAACGTTTGAGCCGTTGTTAATGTCACCCTGTCTTTTGATTCGCAAGACCGAGTTAAACGCTCAATTAAAGTATCTTTTTCCCTACTTTGCCTCTGCATATCTTCAATCTGTTGTTGCTGGGCATTTACTTGACGGCGAAGCTTAGACGTCCATAATAAAATTATCATTTTTGAAACAAGATAGCAGCTGAGAGCCATTGTAGCTGAATTTGGACTGAGCTTTTTTCCTACGTAAAACGTTCCAATTATAGCCGCAGTCGCTTCCTTTTTACTATGAAAAACCAGTAACACCATATTTTTTATCTTGATTAAGAAATTAAATGATTAATATAAAAAAAGATTACTTTTTCCAAGCCGGCATCTTTTTCATTTTTTCGTCTACCTTTTTAGCAGCCTCTTCTTCTGATAATTTTTCTTTCATCATGGTTACTTTTATCCAACCATTTCTGACATCCTGCTTGGATCTTAACTTACCATCAGGAGCGCAGTATTTACAATATTTTGAATCAAAATTTTTTCCACCAAAATCCTCAATTTTATTCATGGGAAAAGAGCAGCTTTCACAAATTTTCATAAAAAACCTATCTTACTTTTTTTGAAAAAAATAAAATATTTAATGAAATAAAAATTTTCTTCAATGATAAAATGAAAAAATTTTTAAAGAGTTTTAAGCTAAGACGGGAGTTTTATACTTTTTGACTTTGGCTGCTATGGATGATTGATCTTTAGTTTTTTCATTAAGAAGATCGTTGATATCAAAATCTTCTATCTCATCTACAGGAGAGACATTTCTTAAAAAAGGAAACAGATTAATAACAAAATCCAAAGCAGATAGCCCTGCCATAGAGATATCATATTTAAAATTGCTCATGTTCATTGCAGGAACTGCCATAAATGGTATGTAAAGAGCAAAAGTTTTAATTAATTCAGCTCCAAATTTCGTCCACATATCTTTATTTAATTTAGCTAGCAAGTCTTTTGTATTAACTTTTTTGCCTTTTAAAAGATCTAAAGACATTTCAAAAGTATCTTTTTTCATTCCGAAACTAAAATTTTCAATCTTTTTAAGAATTTTATTTTTAATTTCTTCATTCAAAATTTGATCTTTTAAATCTCTTTCAATTTTTTTATCTTCTTGAGCAATTCTAGCTTGTTTTAGCAGATCTAGATATTTTTCCTTTTTATCTTTTTGTATATTTTTTTCTATCCAAAGTTGCAAATCATGCAGCTTCATTTTTGTAATTTTCTCTCTTGTTTTTTTAATCTCCTCTTCTGTTAAAGACATGCTACTTTCCAAATACCTTCTTAAATTGTCCTCTTTAAGCCCCTCTTGATTTAATTTCTTATATTTTTCATGTAATTTTTTAGAGGTAACTATCAATCCATAAAGAGCAACAAGAACAGGAGGTATACCACCTGCAAAATTCATAAATTTACATAGAGCAGAGTTAGTTAAACCTGCAACCATCAATACCCCTACAACTACCATAGAAGCAATATAGATGGAATTTAAAGCGGCTTTCGTTCCCATTACAGGGTCTTTGCATTTTAAAGAGTTTTTAACATCATTGATAGTCTCTTTAGCTTGAACTCTTTGAGATTCTAAAAGTATCAATCCTGCAGCATAGTTCAAACATTGTTGGAATAAAGACGATCCAGATCCATGCATGATAGCAATTGCAAGCGATATGAATAAAACTGTAGATAAAATATCATTAAGATTGCTTGGAACAAACCATTTTCTTTCATATTCTTCTGTTACAGCTTCAGCACAGGCTTTTATTTTTTCTTTGCCTTTTTTCTCCATTAGGTAAACTGACAATTTGAATAAGACAAAAAGACCAGCTCCAACTCCAAAAACTGCCTGCAAACTTACCGGCATGCCAAAAATACCTTGAGAGGCAGGTACTATTCCAAAATGCGTCAGCAAAATTCCTACAAATATTGAAAGAGCGATAAGACCTAATGGCAGCAATACTAAAGCTGAAACTTTTCCAACCTTTGAAGCGGTTTTAGCTATAGACTCATTTGTATTTTTTTTAGTTTTTTGAAGATCTTCAATTCTTTTAGTTGTTTTTGAAAATACCCTATTAACTTGAACTCTATCTTTAATTTTCAAAACTTTTTCAAAAACTTCTTCTGTTTGATTTTTTGTAAGAGAAGATCTTTGTTTTAAAAAAAAGCTATTTTTTAAAAAAAAGTCTTTTCCATCAAAACAAAAACTTTTTCCTTCATTTTTCAAACTATTGAAAAGATCCTCTTCTAAAATTTCAATTTGTCTATCTTTTAATCCTTTTTCT
>JAFGQY010000069.1 GCA_016935395.1 Parachlamydiales bacterium | reverse complement strand
TGGAAAAGCAATATCTTTTAATTGATGCAGTTGATATCCCCAATCAAGTCTGAAGTTAAGATTTGTTTCAATAGAGTATCTAAGCCCGGGTCCGATACTTATTAAATATTGACTCTTTTCGATATTATAAACGTTTTTATGATTTTTTCCGGCTCCAAAATCTACAAAACCCAAAAATAACAGTGAATCTTGAATGTTTTTTCTAATTTTGAGTGATTTAATTGGATGAAGTGAGGGAGTTCTAGCTTCAATTGAAGCTAAAATAACATTATCTTTATTGACAATTCTCTCATCATATCCTCTAACAGTATTGTACCCTCCAAGACCTAGCTGCTCTGAGGAAAGTAGATTCTCGGAGGACAGCTGCGCTCTAATATTTGTAATAACCTGAAATCTATGAGGCAATTGAAAGATAGGGAAAAGACCCGCTCTTGCATAAAAATATCTACTTTTAGCTTTTGGTCTTAAAGATTGATAATCAATATCCTTTTGATTATTGAATAGGTGACCCGGAGAATAAAAAAGCTCTATTTCAAAAGAGGTTTTGTTTAACTTTGTTTCTGAAACTAATTGATATTTAGTCATTAGCTGAGTGATCAAAGCGCTATTGCCTGCAAAAGGAACCCCTGATAAAAGTAAATTATTATCTGTTTTTTTATAATCAAACCCAAAAGTAAAATCATGATTGATTGGATATCTATAAGTTACTGGAATTGTATATCTAAAACTTACCTGTTTGGATTTACCTTTAGAAGAAGAGTTTTGAAGATTTGTAATAGCTCTTATTTCAGACCATCCGCCATAGACATTAACAATGTGTTTCCAGAAAAGTGGAATCAAATAACTAAAGGTATGGGCATGAAATCTTTGAAACTTTGTAGAAATAATAAACTGATATGAAAAAATCTGATCGGTATTAAAAACATTTCCCCAGGTAAATCCGGTATAAAGTCTTCCATTACCTGTAGAATCCAGACCTGTATTGTCAGCTCCCGCAGTTATTCTAATTGGAAGTTTATCATCAGTTAAAAAAACTAAATCTGTAGTGCCGGTTTGATCACCCGGCTTTAGCATAACGCTTGTATTTCTAAAAGGGTTTCTGTTCATCATATAAAGATCTTCAGCCAAATCTTTAGTATTGATTACATCGCCTTTTTTCAAAGTTACATATTTTTGGAGTCTATAATCTTTAAAATATTGTTGTTTTTCGAAAGAAATGTCATTTAATTTAGATTCATAAACCACTAATATCAAAACATCATTTTTCAAACTTTGCTGTGGTGTAAAAATTGTAACAACAGGCCTGTCGTTATCATTGTAGAATTTTATGATGGATTGTTTGATTTGAGTTATTTTACTTTCTGTTAGAGGCTGATTTAAAAAAATAAATTCTAGATTAGTTTTTAAAGTTTCAAATTTTGAAGGGAGCAATAGATTTTGGATTTGAAGTCCCTTAATATTTGAAGTATCTATTTTCGAAAAATCTAAAATATCTCCAATTAATAATAAGCCTTTAGTTTTTTCTAAAATTACTTTTTCATTTTTTTCACAAAAATCTTTTTCTTCTTGAACCTGTTTTTTTGATATTTCAAAAATATCATCTATTTGATCCATTCTTGATTTATCAGAAGATTCAATCGGATTTGCATATGATGAAAAAATACATAAAAAGCAAAAAAGAAAAGTAAGACGTTTCATATTTCTCATATTGTTTCATTTGAAAATATCAAAATGTTTAATTTGAATCAAACAGGTAGATTTTTTATTTTTAGCAACAGAAAAAAAATGGGACTTTTTTTTAAAAAAAGCCCCGAATTTTTTTTAAAATTATTTTAAAAATTTCGATGATTAAAAATCAATTGTGAATCTAGCTGTAAGACCGTGCATTAAAAGAGCTCCATTATTTATTCTAGGGATTTGCTCTGTAGTTAAGTAAGAGCTGCTCGCTCCTGTATTTCTTATCACTTCTAAAATATTGAACCAAGAGTTAATTTCATATCCTGCAAACAGTTCAAATCTGCTAGAGCAGTAAGCTCTTTGATAAGATGGCCCTAAATAAAACTGCACATTATATGCAGCTCGCCATTGGTTATATCTGCTATTTTCAAAAATAGTTCCTGTAGAAATATTATCGATTTTAGCTAAATTTTTATATTTTCCAACTAATTGAGCTACCGACGCTTTGCCTGACAGATAAAAATCTTTTCCAAAAAACCAATCCAAATCAATCCCAAGTCTATAACCAACACCTACAAAGCTAAATCTGTTAAAAATCTTTTCTACATTTGAATTAACGGAAATATAATCGACATTCCATCTTTGCTTTATCCTGCCGCCTGTAAATCCTCCAAATAAACGAAGTCTAAAATGAGGACTTGGAATAAACACTCTAGATACTAAAAAATCACCAAGTTCATGGTTTAATTTTAAATCGCTTCTAGCTTCTTTAAGCTCTTCTGATAAAACACCATTTTGAGCAAAAGTTCCAACCAAGGGCTGATTTGCTAAAGATGTTCTCTCTGAGCTATTTGATCCTGTAATTCTCATCCAGGTAAATTGGCCATATACCTGCCAGTAGTGTGGAGCGTTAAACCAACCTAGAGCTAGTCTAAATCCAGGCTTCCAATCGTAATCGCTCTCTTTAAATTTTCCAGTGCCATATGTATATCCGGCTACCGGAACATCTTGATCATATTGAAAAGCATATTCTAAATTTCCCTGGTTGGCTTTCCAATATAAAAACTCACCATTGATAAATGTAACTTTTTCACATTTTCTAAAAAGATCAGAGTCATCCAAACAAGGATCATGATAATCATTTGGACACTCATAAGCTTGAAGTGCAAATGAAAATGTCAAAAGAATTAAAACAAGCAACTTTTTCATAGATATTGTTCCTCTATAGTAATATTCCCTATACTAATTTTATTTATTTGATTATTAGTTTTTTGTAAACTAATCTTCATTATTTTTTAAAAAAAATATTTTTTTTATGATCAATTCAATATCAAATAACGTATCCCATAATCAACAATTTTTTTTCTCAAATAATTTTGATTTCAAAAAAATATCAAACTTAGCAAATCAACTCTTCAAATCTTATCTTTTGTTAGCCACTTTTTTAGGTGTTTTAACTATTGGATCCGGTTTGCTATTTTTATATACATCCAATGTAGCTTTGTTACATGTATCAGCAATATCTTTAATTTCGCTTGGCATTTTAATAAAAAAAAGACCTTTGAAACTTTTGTATGAGCTATCTATTACCGATACTTATGTAAGGTATTTTATAAATGAAAAAAAATGGCCATGGTATAACAAAATCAATTCTCATTTATATTTAGGGGCAATTCCCCTTAAAAATTTAGATCATGAAAATATTTTTTTAAAAAAAGAAAACATCAAAGCTGTTTTAAGTTTAGTTGAACCATTTGAAGAGAAGAAAAAAACAATTTTTTCCATTCCGGTTAAACGTTACGAGTGGATCGAAAATAATATAAATTATTTAAATATAAAAGTAAAAGATGCATATCCGTTGACTTTAGATGAAATTGATAAAGCTGCTGACTTTATAAATGAAAATATTTCGAAAGATAAAAAAGTTTACGTACACTGCAAAGCCGGAAGATCAAGATCCGCCAGTGCAATAATCGGATATTTGATAAAATACAAAAAAATGAAACTACATCAAGCAATAAACTTTGTAAAAAAAAGAAGAAATGTTGTGATTTTAAATTTCTCTCAGTTTAAAGCTCTTGAAAATTTTTATAAAAAAGTTAGGCTAAAAACCATAATCAATATAACTGGAAATTGACTTAAAGCTTCTTTAAGTCAATTTTCTAGTTTTCTAGTTAGATACATAAAAAATAACTTAATGTTTATTTTTTATAACAGCTTAATATTCGTGTTATTTCAAGATTTTATCTTGAAATTGCAATGTTTTTCCTTAAGTCACTAAAAACTAAGTAGTTTTATGTAACTTTTTAAATAATTATTATAAGTATTTGGATGGTTAAAACATCTATTTGCGCAATAAATAGACAATTTTTTGAATGAATGCATATGCTACAATCTGGGAATTACACATTTTTAAAAAAACTCTAAGAAAAGCTTACAAATCGGTATGATTAAGCGACTAAAGACAGAGCATTGATTCTTGAATCGAAAATCTGTCCAATTTTTAAAATTCTTATACCTGAAAGATTATTTAGTTTAATTTTCATTTTCAGATCATTTACAGGATCTTCGATTCTCTCAGCTCCTGTTCTAAAGGCTCCCCAGTGCATAGGAATTGTATGGTAAGCAGAAAATTTTTCTTTAGCTTTTAAAAAGCTATTTACGCCCATATGCATATCTTCTTCATTTTCAGGTGCTGTTGGCAAAAGAGCATAAGTGAATGAATGGAATTTATTTTTAATTTCATTAAACATTTTTTCGCTGTAAGCGGTATCACCTGCATGATAAATAGTTTTATTATTGGCTTTAATCACCCAACCGCAAAAAAGTGATTCATTACCTTTCATATTTCCTAAGGGTTGGGACCAGTGTTGAGCTGGAACTGCAGTAAAACTAACCTTACTTTTTCCGCATGTAGAAATAGTTTCATCCCACCAATTATGTTCAAAAACTTTTTCAAAGCCCTTTTTTACAAAAAAATCTTTTAAGCCTAAAGGAACCAACAGAGTTGGCTCATATTTTTTTAATTTATCTAAAGTAACTTCATCGAGATGGTCCACATGATTATGAGATATTAAAATAGTATCTATTTTGGGTAGGTTTTTAAAGTCAATACCGACTGGAGTGTGTCTTTTAAAACAGGGAAATACAAAAGTGGAAAAATTTGGATCTATCAAAATATTTTGATTGTTAATCTGAACTAAAAAACTAGAGTGTCCGATCCATTGGATTTTAATATCTTTTGATCTTGATCTTGGTCTTTCTTTTAAAACAAAATCACTTAAATTAACATTTGTTGGTTCTTTAAAAGTTCCGGGAAATAATAATAAAATATTTCTAAAAAAGATATTCCAGTATCTTTTTTTAACCTCTTCATTAGCATAGAAAAAAGTGTTTTCTTTTACAGGTTTTGACAAAGATGTATTTTGATTTAAATTGATTTTATACTCCCAATTATCCCAAGAATTATTTGCTTTATTATACCAGGAAATTTTGTTTATCTTTTTTATTAAAGAATT
>JAFGQY010000068.1 GCA_016935395.1 Parachlamydiales bacterium | reverse complement strand
CCTCCTTTTAGTAAATAAAATCTTTATTTACCAAAAAGTATCATTTCTATTTGTCTAAAAGGTGTCATTTCTAAAAAACGCTAACAATAGATTCTTTTTTGTTGAAATAGAATAGTTTGTAAGTTATTCTATTAACCTAATATTTGGAAAATTTTTATGTTTGATTCTTTAAGTAAAAAATTTAATGATTTGTTTTCGAAATTTTCGAAAAACAAAACAATTACTACTGATAATGTATCAGAAGCAATAAAAGACGTTAGACTAGCTTTATTAGAGGCTGATGTTAACTATTCGGTTGCAACTGAATTTATCAAAAAGGTTCAAGATAAAGCTTTAGGTGAAAAAGTTGTAAAATCCGTTTCTCCAAAACAGCAATTTATTAAAATTGTCCATGAAGAGCTGTTTTTATTAATGGGAGAAAATGAAGCTAGTTTAAATCTAAGCTCAAAACCTGCTGTAATAATGCTTTGTGGTCTTCAAGGTTCTGGAAAAACATCAACTGCTGCAAAGCTTGCAAACTACTTAAAGAAAAAAAACAAAAAAGTACTTTTAGCTGCACTTGATCTTCAAAGGCCTGCTGCAATAGATCAGCTCAAAATATTAGCATCAAGCATAGATGTTGAAGTCTTTTCAATGAATGATGAGAAAAAGCCTAAAAATGTTGCAAAACTTGCCTATGAAAAAGCTCAAAATGAACATTTTGATGTTTTAATAGCAGATACAGCAGGAAGACTTCATATCGACGATAGTTTGATGCAAGAGCTGGATGATATTAAACAAATCATCAATCCGAATGAAATTTTATTTGTTGCTAATGCAACAATTGGTCAAGACGCAGTAAAAACAGCTAAAGAGTTTGATAGTAAAGTAAATATTACTGGATCGATTTTAACGATGTTGGATTCTGATGCTAGAGCCGGAGCTGCAATATCTATTAAAGAGATAACTAAAAAACCGCTTAAATTTGAGACTACCGGTGAGAAAATTGATGATATCCAGATATTCAATCCAAAATCTATGGCAGATAGAATTTTGGGAATGGGAGATATTATCAATTTAGTTCGAAAAGCTGAAACGGTAATGGAAGAAAAAGAATCTGAAGATCTTGAAAAAAAAATAAAAAAAGCTTCATTTGACTACAACGACTATCTGAAACAGATGTCAATGATCAAGAAAATGGGTTCAATAAAAAGTCTTTTGAAAATGGTTCCTGGAATGTCAGCTTTATCGAATTTAGATCTACCTGAAGATCAGCTTAAAAAAGTGGAAGCAATAATTAAATCGATGACTGAAAATGAAAGAGCAGAAAAAGTAGATATTTCATATCCAAGAAGAAAAAGACTAGCAAATGGTAGTGGAACTACCATAGACGATGTTAATCGTCTAGTAAAAGGGTTTAAAAGAATAAAACAACTTTTAAAGAAAATGCCAAAAAAAGGTCTCGAAGGGGGACTGTTTAACATGAATCAATTCGGAGGAAAATTATGGCGTTAACAATTAGATTTAGACAAATGGGTAAAAGAAACCGTCAAACATTTAGACTTGTTGTGATAGATAAAAGATCACCACGTGATGGAAAATATGTTGAAATGGTCGGCTGGTATAATCCATTTGCTGAAGGTGAAAAAAACACTTCTATCAATGCTGAAAGAATTTTGTTCTGGTTAGATAAAGGTGCTCAAATGACTTTAAAAGCAAAAGCTCTTATTAAAAGAACTGCTCCAGAAGTTATGAAAAGTTTGAATGAAAAAAAACTTGTTAAAGTTAAAAAAGTGGTTGCAAAAGCAAAAACTGAAAAAAAGATAGAAAAAAAAGTAGAAAAAAAAGCTGCAAAGCCTAAAGCGAAAAAATAAAAAAATGTTGATAGATATTTTGTCATTATTTCCTGAGTTTTTTTCATCGCCGTTTAATGTAAGTATAATTAAACGAGCTATAGAAAATAATATTTTGAAAATAAGACAGGTGGATATTAGGGATTTTTCGAAAGACAAACACAAAAAGGTCGATGAAAGACCTTTTGGTGGTGGACCTGGCATGGTAATGACACCTCAGCCACTGTTTGATGCAATCAGATCGGTAAAAGATAAAAAATCACATGTTATTTATTTATCTCCACAAGGAAAACCTCTTTCTTCAGCTATATTGAAAAGACTTGCAAAATTAGAACATATGGTTTTAGTTTGCGGGCACTATGAAGGTATAGATCAAAGGGTTATCGAAAGTGAAGTAGATGAAGAAATTAGTATTGGAGATTATGTTTTAACAAACGGATGTATTGCATCTTTAGCTTTAATTGATGCTGTAAGTAGATTTATTCCAAATGTACTTGGAAATGAGTCAGCTGCTTTGCTTGATACTTTTGAAAATTCAAGATTTGAAGGACCTCAATATACAAGGCCGGAAATTTTTGAAGATATGAATGTGCCTGAAGTTCTTTTAAGTGGCAATCACTCGAAAATTGAAGATTTCAAAACTAAATCAGCTATTGAAAAGATGAAAAAAGTGCGTCCGGATATGTATTTTAAATATCTTTTACAGCTAAAACAAAAAAAGCATTTATTGAAAAAAAGTTAAAAAACATAGTAAATAGGAGAAAATCATCGTGACTTGCGTACAAATTAAAGAATTTGAACAAACATTTCTGAAAAAGGATGTGCCTGATTTTAATGTAGGTGATACTGTGCGCGTACATACTAAAGTTATTGAGGGCGAAAAAGAAAGAATACAGGTTTTTTTAGGAATTGTAATTGCTAAAAAAGGAAAAGGTCTTTCAAAAACTTTTACAGTATATAGAAGTGCTTATGGATGTTCTATGGAAAGAGTATTCTTAGTTCATAGTCCCAAAGTAACTAAAATTGAAATAGAGAGAAAAGGAAAAGTCAAAAGATCAAAGCTTTATCATATCCGTGGTAAATCAGGTAAAAAATCAAAAGTAAAAGAAAAAATATTCAAAAAAATTGGATTGGAAGCATTTTTAGAACCACAAGAAGAAATAGAACCTATTACTGAAGAGATAGTAGGGGAAATAGAGGAATCAACAGATTCTAAACAACCAGAAAAAAAGGCTAAAAAATCAAAAACTGAAAATAAAAAAGAAGAAAAGCCGAAAAAAGAAAAAAAACCTAAGCAAGAAAACTAATACTTTTATTAAGACTTAAGATTTTTATAAAAAAGAAATTCTTAAGTCTTTTTTTTATCGAAATTTATTGCTGATGTGTTTTGAGAAATGAGTGGTTTTTGTGCAATTATCTCATGTATGATAATTTCTTGAACATGGACATTATTAAATTATATTTAATATATAAAAAATACTTATTCATTTTTTTTGATATAACTCTAAAGATTTTTTAGGTTGCCAGGTATAATCATTTGGATCATCATCAAAAGAATCTGTTACTTTACAGTCACCCATTTGATATCCGTGTATTCTTAAATAAGCGATTATATTGATCAATTGTCTTTTTTTTGGCTCATAATGACCAGAATCATTGCATATTTGTGCTATCTTACCATCATCATTAACAGTTATTGATCCGGCAGATTTAACAGCTTGCCCTTGGTCGAAATAAGAATGATGCATAGATAGCTCATTACTCATTCGCAAATCTCCATCCTGAGTTAATACAAATAAATAATACCCTGATGGAATGGTAGGAGGGTATAATGCATATTTATGATAATATGTATATATATCATTATAATATAATTTACCCGAATCTATTATAACGTTGAACTGTTTAGTCACAGTTTCATCAGGATAGCGACCATCTTTTTTTTCATGTCGATAGCCTGCATCCATTGGGATGACTCCTCTCTTTTCACTAACACCATAAGTGAAATAATTTGGAGATCCTTTTCTAATTAAAATTCTAGCTATTTTCCATAATTCTTGACCTGACCTTGGCGGATTAGGGTTATAATCTATTTCAGAATCAGAGTCTGAGTCCGAGTCTGAGGCAAATGAGGCATAAACAAAAGTCTGGGTTTGAGGATCGGGTGATAATCTAATTGATGACATAATTAATTCCTTTGTGTTTTGTTGCTATTGGTAATTATTATATCAAAAAATATAATATAATT
>JAFGQY010000067.1 GCA_016935395.1 Parachlamydiales bacterium | reverse complement strand
CATCGTTTCGAAAATTGGTTTTTGAATGAACTAAACTCCTATTTGGATAATCTTCATGATTACCATAATATTTATTTTTGGCGCACACATAGTGGGCAAGAAGTGGATTTTATTGTACAAGTAGGACAGCAAATTATTCCTTTTGAAGTAACTTATTCTTCACAGCCATTATCAAAAAAAATTCGCAATTTAAAGGCTTTTATCGAAGATAATCCTAAAGTTTCCTATGCAATTTATCTCTATCAAGGACCATTGAACTATGATGAAAACAATAAGATTCTATTTTTACCCGCCTGGATGGTTTAGTAAACTGTTTAAGCTTTAGTAAAAAAATGCGAAATTCAATATTCAAATAATCAAGATTTTGAACTAATCAATGAATTTTATATAAATACAATTATGCATTTAGATCAAAGTTATTTTAATGTGAATCAAAGATAGGGAGCGAATTGGTTGCGACCTAGTCAGCTTATAAGTAATTTGCATCTTTGTTTTTCCGATTTAACGATGTTAACATTCTTTATTGAAATAAGATATGTAATATGATTTTTGTTCTATAACAATTGTGCATGGTTTTTCTTGAGATGAATTCTATCCAAAAAGCAGTTTAATACTGGAATTGTTGTGATTTATCTGGCTCAATAGAGACCATTTTTTTTTAAGACCTAATTCTTTTTTTGCTGTGATTTTGCAATTAAAATTTCTAGACATAATTATAGAAAAGTTTAAACATGTAATAAAATTTTTATAGGGGAAAAGGTGCTTTTTAGAAAAAGTTTTCAAAAATTTTTAATTATTATTTTTTTAACATTCACAATCTCTTTTGTAAATGCAGAGGAGAATAGTGCTCAAAAAGAGCCTTCGGGTTTTCGTTCATGGTTTGACTGGGATACTGCTACAGGAAATTGGAATGGATATCGCACTGAACTTAAAAACAAAGGTGTTACAATTTCCTCCACATTTACTACAGATGTCGGAGCAAATCCTATCGGAGGACTGAAAAAAAGCCTTATATACTCGGGTTTTTTTGATGTCTCTGTAGATCTGGATTTTGAAAAAATGGCTTCTTTAAAAGGCACAGCTTTGACTATCAGCAATTATTTGGCATCAGGACAAAATCTCTCTGCTAAAATAGGTAACTTTTTTGGAGTGCAGGAAATATATACTGCCGGAAATTATTTTTTCGGAGAATTGGATCTATCTCAATCGCTAATGAATGATAAGCTGGTAGTTGAAATAGGCAGATTATTTGCAGGGGATGTTTTTGCGTTAAGCGATCTTTGGCAGTATTATGTGAGTGGAGGCATTAACGGTAATTTTGCCTCTTTACAAGCTAATGTTTTTTTTCCCGTTTTTAATATTGCCGCATGGGCAGCGCGCCTTACCTTTCAACCGAATAAAAATTGGCAGATTGTTGCCGGTATCTATAATGCTGACGGTAAAGTTAAGGATCCTGATGAACATGGCCTTTATTTTAAACTTAACACTAATAAAGGTTATCTGGCAATTAGTCAAATAACTTATAAACATCATCAAAAAAAAGAAGACAACAATCTTCCCGGAAGCATTTCTTTGGGGGGATACTATCAATCCAGCAAATTTCAATACCTTTCTGATTCATCTAGTTACAGACGAGGAAATTATGGTTTTTATGCGGTATTAGATCAGATGATTTATAGAGGCGATTGGCCTGAGTTTTTTGGGCCGTCTCATCTTAGATCGGATGCAAGTTATGCAGAAAGGGTTAAACATTCCTATCGTCGTCAGGTAGTTGTTCCAAAAGATCGCCCTATGGGATTGACAGCTTGGTTCGGTGGATATGTAGCTCCTCTAGAAAAAATAAATACTCAATTATATCAGATCACAGGTGGACTATTATATCAGGGGTTGTTTTCAAGTCGCAATCAAGATGTTGCGGCATTTTGCTTTATATTGGGAAAGTTTAGTGATCAGCTTGAAAGGCAGGGATCTGAGACAGTTTTGGAATTAAACTATAGGTTTCAAATTGGTCCATGGTTTTATATTACCCCGGATCTTCAGTATATTATCAAACCCAACGGTCAAACAAATATTCCTAATGCTTTGGTTCTAGGATTTGAAAGCAGTATAAATTTTTAATACAGCTAAGTAGTCTTTTTGGGAAAATCAATTACCATTTTTTAATATTCTCTTTAAGCTAATAAAAAGTTTTGATAGGAAATTATCTGTTAGTATATTGCTTATAATAAGCATCTTATAATCATGTTTCTTTTTCGTGGAATTTATTTCTAAGTTAAGATATTTATAAATTGGTTTTTTTTAAAATCCAAAAGTCTAGCAAGCAGGAACCTGATTGAGTCAAAAATTTATTTTAAGGAAATTCAAAAAAGATGATGGTGTAGGTTTATATCATGCTTTATTAGATGAGCGCGTTATTAGGCATATGGCTTTTGAAAGGGTTACTCTTGAAAATTCCATCGTCATAGTAAATGATGCAATCGATCATTGGAATAGATATAATATTGGTTCTTACGCTGTTATAGATAGTAAAACAAATAAATTGATTGGCTGGGCGGGGTTTAAAGCGCTAAATGGAGATTTTGAACTTTTGATAGTAATTTCTTCTAATTATTGGGGAATCGGAAAGAAGATATACGATGAGTTGATAAATAAGGCAAAAAATGAATTTTTTTTAGAAAAGATTTATCTGTTTTTGCCGATTACCAGAAAAAGTTTTAAGTATATTGAAAAACTGGGCTTTAAAGAATGCGGACAGGAGATGTATAATGGAATATTGTTTAAAAAATTTATAAAGAAGCTTAGTTGAATAAATAAAATTTTTTTTAAAGAAAATAAATAATAATTAAAAAAATAAATTTCATGGAAAAATATATGTCTCATACAGAGAACAAAATCTTAAGTGCAAAAAAAACAGTATTTAAAAGTAAATGTTTAGGTCCATTGCAGAATTTAAAAGATCATCTTCCATCTCATTGGTGGAAAAATCTTTTCAATTCAATGTATATAAAAACTGATGCTGACGTTGTAGAAAATGAAGAAAATACACACAGAGAAATTGACGATATAATAAAATTTTCAAACGTTAATAAAGACAGTAAAATACTTGATATCTGTTGCGGGCAGGGCAGACATATTTTGGAGTTTGCAAAAAGAGGATTTTTAAATTTAACAGGTGTCGATCGCTCACAATATTTAATTAGATTAGCGAAAAAAAGAGCTAGTAACCAAAGCTTTTTTTTTATCAATTTTTTCGAAGGGGATGCTAGGAAAATAAAACTTCCGACAACCAATTTTGATTTAGTAACGATTTTAGGGAATTCTTTTGGATATTTTGAGCAGCAGGAAGATGATCTAAAAGTTTTAAAAGAGATGAATAGAATCTTATCTTCAAAAGGAATTTTAATTTTAGACATTTCAAATGGAGATCATTTGAAAAATCATTTTGAACCAAGAAGTTGGGAATGGATTGATAAATCTTATTTAGTTTGTAGAGAAAGATCTTTAATAGATAACAATAGACTTATTAGCCGAGAAATTATCGTTCATGTAAATAAGGGAGTTATTGTCGATCAGTTCTATGCTGAAAGGCTTTATGATTTTCAAACAATAAAACATCTTCTTGAACTGGCTGATTTTACTAACATTGAGCTTTTAGATAGCTTTGAATCATTATCAACCAGAAATCAGGATTTGGGAATGATGGCAAATAGAATGTATATAAAAGCTATTGCTTCAGAAAAAAATAGTGAAGTGGATCAAAAAATTTCTAAAACAAAAATAAAATGCACAGTGCTTTTAGGGGATCCTATCCTTCCTGACAAAGTAAAAAAAGATTCTAAGTTTAATGAAGAGGATATAGATACTGTAAATAGATTAAAAGATGCTCTTGGTTCTTTAGAAGATTTTAAATTTACCTTTATTGATGATCATAAAAACATTTTCCAAAAGCTTAAAAAAAATCCAATAGATCTAGTTTTTAATCTTTGCGATGAGGGCTATTCAAATGATGCAAAAAAAGAACTTCACATTCCTGCTCTTTTAGAGATGTTAAATATTCCCTATACAGGCTCAGCGCCTAACAATTTAGCACTATCATATGATAAATCTATCGTCTGTGATATAGCAAAGTCTTTACAGATTGAAGTGCCATCTCAATTTTTAATTGATGATGAAAATCATTTAACTTCCAATTCGGTTAAATTCCCGGTTTTAGTAAAACCAAGTTGTGGAGATGGCTCTATTGGGATCACTCAAAAAGCTGTTTGTAATAATTGTGATGAGCTTTTAGATTATATCAACTATTTAAAGAAAGAACTTGATCATACTCCGATTCTTATTCAAGAGTTTTTACAAGGCAGAGAAATCAGTGTGGGAGTTATTGGTAATTTACCTGATTTAGAAATTTTACCCATTTTAGAAGTTGATTATGAAGACTTAGATAAAGATCTACCAAAAATTTTAAGTTATGAATCGAAATGGGTGCTTGATTCTCCATATAGTCAAAAAATTCAGTATAAACAGGCTAATTTAAAAGAAGAAATATACCAATCAATTGTAAATAGCTGTAAAAAGTTATTTAAAAGACTAGATTGCAAAGACTATGCAAGATTTGATTTTAGAGCAGATAATAATGGTAATTTCAAATTTTTAGAAATCAATCCAAATCCGGGCTGGTGTTGGGATGGTAAACTAAATTTTATGGCAGGTTTTAAAAATATCTCGTATAGCCAATTATTACTTAAAATATTGACCAGCGCCCTTAAAAGATATAAAAAAAATATTTGATTTTTTTTTATAAAAAGTTATTTTTAAAAACTCTCACATTATTTTGATTGTTAATGCAAACAACTTGAAAATTAACTATAATTTCTTGTAAAAAAAAATTTATGAAAAAAACCAGCGTTATTTTAAAAAAAGATAGAGAGCATATTTTTTCCAGAAAACATCATTGGATTTTTTCAAATGCTATCCAATCTTTTCCAGATAATTTTGAAAATGGAAAGATCTATCCGATTGCCAGTTTTGATAAAAAACTCTTGGGATATGGATATTTCAACAGAAAATGTAGTCTTTGCGGAAGGATAGTTAGCTTTGATAAAAAAGATCCTATGGAGTCAATTTTCTATCAGATCAAATCTTGTTATGATCTTAGAAAAGATCATTTTGATTTTCAAAAAACCAATGCTTTTCGTTTGATTAATGCAGAAGGGGATTTTTTACCCGGACTTATCGTAGATTATTTCGATAATAATTTGGTTATACAGATTCACACTCTTGGTATGGAAGTTATAAAAGATGAAATTATTGACTATCTTATTTCTATCGGTAACATCAGGTCTGTTTTTGAAAAATCAAAAGGCCGCTATCGCCAAATGGAAGGTTTAGATGATTGCGTTAAAACTCATTATGGGGAAAAAAGTGAAGAAATTGTGGCTCTTGAAAATGGATATAAATTTATAATTCCATGGGAAAAGGGACAAAAGACCGGTTTTTTTACAGATCAAAGAGAAATGCGTAAATACTTAGCTAACTTTTGCAAGGATCAATCTGTTTTAAACTGTTTTTCTTATTCAGGATCATTTTCTCTTTATGCATTAAAAAATAACGCAAAAAAAGTAACTTCTGTGGATAGTTCTTCTTTTGCTTTGGATGTTCATAAAAGAGTATTAGAATTAAATAGCTGTGAATCAGAAAAAATAGATCTTGTTGAAGAGGATGTTTTTCGATTTTTAGAAAATTGTGATAAACTTGATTATCAAATTGTGATTTTAGATCCGCCTGCTTTTGCAAAAAGTCAAAAAGATATTTTTTCTGCAGCAAACGCTTATCAACACCTGAATTTTTTGGCTTTAAAAAAAATGCCGCCTAAAAGCTTTTTATTAACCTCTTCTTGTTCTTATTACATAGATGAAGAGACTTTTCAAAAGGCTATATTTTTGGCGTCACTAAAAGCTAATAGGTCGATAAAAATATTGCAAAGACATCGTTTGGGAATAGATCATCCGGTAAATCTTCACCATAAAGAATCCAGCTATCTAAAAAGCTTTTTTTTATTTGTTCAGTAAATTAAATTATTTTTTTAGCAGCTTTTATAGTTAAAAGGCTTCCAATAAGTACTAAAAATATTCCCATCCAGGTAATAAAATCGGGTGTTTGCTTAAAGAAAATAATACTGAAAATTGTTGAGAAAATTAAACTTGTATACATTAATGAAGAGTTTATTCTAGATGGAGCATATGAAGAAGCTCTTATTAAAAATTCTTGATAAAAAGTTCCAAAAAATCCAGTTCCTAAAAGAATTAAATATGTTTTTAGATCCAAAGGTTTCCATTCAAAGATTGAGACAAAAAGACTTAATAGAAATGCAATAGTAAAGTAGTAGAGCATAGAAGTATGGTGATGATCATAATGGCTAATTTTTCTGATAAAAATGAAGGTAATTGCCACAAAAAGACCTGCTGCAAGAGCGTAAAGAGAATAAAAATTAAAAATCGAAAATCCCGGTCTTAGTACCAAAATAACTCCTAAAAAACCAATAACTATAGCAACCCAATGTTTGATATTTGTTTTAATTTTCATAAAAATCACAGCGATAATAGGAATGAAAAGTGGATTGGTAAGTATTAAAAGGTTTCCTTCGACAAGTGATATGTATTTAAGTGAATAGTAAAAAAACAGCATTGCAAAAAAAGAATTTAAAGCTCTGAAGATGTGCAGATATACATGTTTTGTTTTTATATGCAGCTTTTGTTTTTTTAAAGCCCTTACTCCAAATATGGACCAAATATAAATACTGGAAATTGCAAATCTAAAAAGAATTATCATGTTATTAGAGGTAGTTTGGGAAGCCATTTTTACAAAGACTCCCATGCAGCTAAATGATAAAGCGGCTAAAAGCATTAAAGTGCAGGCTTTTTTAATATTGGTAGGTTGAAGTTTTATGTCTTTTGGGGTCATTTTAGTTTTTCATTTTTAAAATTTATTCTAAACTTAACGTAACAAAAAATTTATAAATTTCATAGCAAAAGAAAAATAATGTAGGGGCTAAGTTAAAATGTCACATTTGGGCTAAATTGAAATGTCACACTTTTGAACAAAGGTTGAGGCATGGAAATGGAGCT
>JAFGQY010000066.1 GCA_016935395.1 Parachlamydiales bacterium | reverse complement strand
TCCACAAAGCCAAAATAAGCAAAAGGGATATACGGGAACTTGTCAAAATCATAATAACCAATATATTTGGAAAATGGCACTAATGCAGTAACAAAAAAGTTTTTCACAAAAGCACTATCAACATATAACCCAGATAAACTATTACATCTTTTACATACTTGTCTTGTTTTAAACAAATCGTTTGCGAATGATCCACCTAAACTATCTGGAAAAATATGCTCCAAAGAAAATTCTTTTTCTTCTTTCTCTTGATTACAATATATACATTTTGACATTTATTTTCCCTCTTTGATAAATCATCACAATTTATTAACCCATTTACTTCATAAAAAGACACTGTCAGTTTTTAAAAATTCACTATTTAAATTTTTTTAATACATCTAAAATTGGAGCTTTGTTTTTTTGCTCTTCTGGAATAATTGGTTTATCTTTTTCTGTTATAACAACACTTTCTAAATCATTTTTTCCAATCTCCCAAGCATTTTTTATTATCAGTAATGTTTTAATTATTCCTAGATCAAAAAAAGGTTCTACATCTCCAGAATGATTGATATAAGCAGGAATTAACTGATATTTTTTGTAATGTTCTATTCCACTAGTTAATAAATCGAGATTTTTAGAATCATTAGGTACCATTAAATGAAATCTAGATGGTATTTGTATAAATTGATCTTCACCAATTGAGTTTTTTAATAGCACATTTTCATTTATTGTAATTTGTACTTTATAGTAAAATGGATGGTCTTTATTTATTCCTTTTATAATTGAAACTCTGATTAATTCTTCTTTATCTATATTCCCGACTTTATCTTTCCATTCATCAAATATTTTCTTTGCTGCATCAGCATTTTCAAAAGCAAGGATCATAAATATGCCCTCTTCTTTAGAAAAGGCAAAACCCACACCTTTCCATTTTGCTTTATCCCACAACTGCATATTAATGATCGTTTGTGTTTTAATTTTATTATGGGGAACTTGGTCAATGAAATCTTTTTTAATTTTTTCATTATTCTTAATCTTTTTTTCATAGCTAAAATAGATTGGTTCTTCTCTTGTCATATGAAACTTTTTAGGTTTATAATATTCAATCCAATCATGAAAAAACATTTTTGGTTTATCACCTAAGCTATTTAAAACAAATGTTCTATGTTCTAAAATAAGTGAAATTCTTTGGTGCACCTCTTCTTTTTCAAAAAGTTTTAGTAAGTGTTCCTCCGCATTTTGAATCAAAAAGTTTCTTGCTATAATATCTGCCGTAAACATAGTCAATATTTGCCACAAAGAGTCCTGATTCTTTTTTTGAATTTCAAACCTTTTAATAAAAAAGTTGTATTCGTGTGACGTTTCATCAAAGGTAAAATGAATATTATTTTCTTCACTCTTAATAACATTTATAATAATTTTTTCTTTGTGGGCGTGAATATTTTTTAATGAAGTTCCCAGGAAACCTTCAAAAAATGCCAATAATGTTTCTGCTGTCAATAACATTTCAATACTGTTTGTTAAATTTATTGAAAACTCTATCCCTAAAAGATTAGAGGATAAACTTATTTTTTCATTTGACATAAAATTTGTCTCATACAACATTTGTTCAAAAAAAGGTTGGTTAGCAATGTGTTTAAAATAGTCATTGAGTTCTTTTTCATCTTTGATATCAATATCTCTATATTCATCAATGATTTTATCTACATATCCCAATTTAAATAAAGCTGTATTCTGTGACAACCATAGTGTTTGATGTTCAAAAATATCTGGCAAATATTGACATACATCTGTATCAATAAAGTTTGTATGCATCAATCTAGTTGAAAGAGTACCATCGCATAAAGAAGTAAAAGGTATTTCTTCACTACCTTCATCTATATTTAATGTTTTATGTAAAATCAATAACATTTCATACCACGTTAATAATTGAGGAACTCTTCCGATAAATAGCTCATTCTTTATGATCTCTTTTAGGGTCATGTATGTTTTTTCAGAAATATTTCCTTCCTTATAAAAACATTTAAAAGAAAAATGAAGTGCTGCAATAAAACACTGATTTGAAGCCCAAATGAGTCCTAAATTTCTATATGATACACCTAAACCAATCAATGTAAAATACATTAAACTCTGTGATTCTTCTTTTGCAAACTTAGTAATGCTTTTACCTAAATAGACAATACTCTCTAAATAATTTTCTGCATCTAGTTTTTTAATAGCTCTTCTGAAATATATTTGACCTGCTTCTAATTCAGAACTTCTCTGTGCAGATATAGAAGCTAATACATCAATTAGATTATCTAATTCACAATTATCTGGAAAAACTTCACTAAATATCTCTTCAATTATTCTCTGAGTTATTTCGAATGGAAAATCAATATGTATTTTTGCTTGTTCAAAAATTTCCGATAATTCTTTAAAAATCAGATCAACATCCTTCTCTCTATAGAGTAAATCAAGAAAACACATATGTGTCTTAGCTGCAAGTGAAGAAGTAGGTCTAGTCAAATCATCTACAATGTTTTGTAATATATCATGAATAACTTTTTTTTCAATCTCAATGTCAATCTCAAAGTTTTGAAGTTCACATAATTTTAATGTGTATAAATTGTATACTTGAGTAAATAGTGTAAAATATTCCTCAATTTCTGTAATATTTGATTCTGGAGAAATAAATGTTTTGAAATTTTTATAATTTTCTAAAAATAGTGCATAATCATCGTACCAGTTGATATACGTCCAAGACATTTGATAATAAATTCTCATTAGTTGTCTTCTACGATTAATTTTTTTACAAAGCCTTAATGCTCTATGAAATTTACCTTCAACTTCATCTCTTGGTTTTTCTAACATCCTAGATAGAATTGCACTTTCTAATGCATCTTCAACTAACTGGAAATCATATTCAGAATATCTATTTGGGTCAGTAATATTTTTTTCAAGTTCTTCTAGCTCTTTTATTCTTTGAGCATCATGACTCCCAACTCTAGTTACTCTTGTTTTATATACTGATGACAAATTTAAAGAATCAACTACTAATTCAATTAAATCATTATTATAAATTTTTTCTAAAATCCATTCACCATCAAGTATAACAACATCAATTCCAAACTCTTTTATGAATTCATCTTGTGTCTCTTTTTTCTTTTTACTGGATATTAGTTGATTTGACATAAAATAAACACGGGTATATCCTCTCTTTGTACCAACAATTTTTTGTATATCACTTTTAGCTTTTCCTTTCCATGATTCTTTTGCACTAATAGCAAAAGCCCAATTCTCATCGCGTTCCCAACCATTCTCAGGAGTAAACCATCTATCAGATATCACTTCAGATACAGGATAAGTTTCTGAATCTGTTTTCCCATCTCCACCACCTGTTGGTCCAACTTGAGGTATTAAGTTTGAAGCGATAAATTTTTCTGCCAATCGCCTACATAAACTTTCAAATTCATCTTGTTTTTGATTAGTAGAAATTTTACTTAACTCATAAGATAAAACTTCTCTCGGCAATGTAACATGCGCAATTACTTCTGAATCTGAGAAAAGTTCTGGTCTTCTTTGCTTATAAAATTCTGATGGTGTCATGTATAACCTTTTGAGTCAAAAATTACTATAGCTGAAATACCACAAAAATAATAAAATTACTCTCTACTTCATCTAATATTGAATTTCGTTGAGTCACGTTGTGCGAATAAGTATCAGGACGATTATAGCGGGTATTTACTTGTAAATATCGGATATTATCCTATCCTGCCTTTTAATACTTTTTCGAAAGTATTAAATAGTTTTCGGAAATAGCCATTTAGGCTACTTTTATCCAATATAGAAAAAAATAGAAAACTTTAGTTAATTAATGTATACTATAAAAAACTTTTGGAGATAGTTATGGCAAAGAGTAGAAAATATGAAGATAGACGTCCAATTGGTGATGCGATACTGGAGTTTTACTCTGCCCTGGATAAGATTGAAGAGTATTACACCAAAAAAGGATATAGAAAAATAACTATGCTGCACAAGGTCTTAAAAGAGGAATTAAACTGGGAAATGCCTTATGATACATTTAGGTATCACTTTAACAAAGAATTTGGATCTAAAGCTAAATCAAGCTCCTTAAATGAAGATCCAAAAGATAAACCAGTTAACAATCAAGTTTTAGAGGAATCCCCCGCTCCTGAAACTAACATGATCCAGGAAGAGCCAAAGACTCAAATACCAAAAGAAGAGACTACTACCACACTAGTTGAAGATACAAAAAAAGGTCCTATCATTGGGGATAGTAGTTTTGGACAAGTACAACGAATCCGAAAAAATACCAGAAATGCCCGCCCTAAGCTTGGTAGATAGAGTACGAAAAATATTAAGAGGGATGAGATATAAGGTTACAGCAAGAGGAATATATAAAATCCCTCTCATGGGAGTTAGTTTAGTTATTTATTTTTTGTTGTTCTTTTCTTTGATGTAGATATATAAACAATAATCCTATAGGAGCAATGAATATGGCAAATCCCCAACATAAAAACATAGTCAACACTTTCACTATCATAAAGAAAATTGCATTAGTAAAAAATACATTATTCCCCACAAAAAACTCAACTATTGACTCATAGGCAAATCTAGCATATGGATATAAAAATGTACTTATGAGCCAAAATACAATAAGTCCAAATTGCTTATCAATGCCTTTTCCTTGATTAATCAAAAAAACCATAGCACTAAACATTAAAAAACCAAAGAAAAGCTGTCTAAAATAGTACTCTTTGCTAAGCCCTTTAAATAAATCCATAATTTTCATTGTCTTCTTCCCCTTATTATTCTAAAAATTGAGTTCAATTATATCTTAGTTTATTTTATTGTTAAGCCTTTTCAATAGCTAATAAAATATTATCAATATTTTTCTCTATTAAATCAATATCTCTCTTTAATAAAGCATCCAAAGAGACATTTTCATCTAATATCATTAGTGGTTGTTTTTTTATGTCATTTTTCTTTGTAGATGATTGCAATGTTTCAATAATATCTACAAATAACTCCCTTTTCTCTTTTTGATCTTTGGATTGATGATGACAATATAGATGAAACAGTATGATGTG
>JAFGQY010000065.1 GCA_016935395.1 Parachlamydiales bacterium | reverse complement strand
CTAAAAAAATATTATTTTAATAGAAATTTAAGTTATTTGTTAGTTATAATATGGTTAATAAATTAAATAAATCTAATAGGTAATAATATGTCCAGTGGAGTTTTTGCAGGTGCAACTTTACTGCCTACAAAGGGTAAGGGGCCTTCTATTGCGGCCACTCAACCTCATGAAGACGGCATTCTTGTACCTGGTTTTGTAGAAAGTGAACAGGTAATTTTAAGTGGGAATAATCTTGATATAAAAGTAGGAACTATTGTAGATCGTACTTTTGATCAAGGTGAAGCTAGCACAGAAGGCGACGTTTCGTTGAAGAATATCATAAGAAGGCTAGAATTGGAGATAGCTCATTTGCGCGAAGTGATAAAAGACTTACAAGAAGCTGACCCAACAGAAAATAAAAAAGCTATAAGCAAATTAATTGATGAAGTTTCAAGACTGAAACGAAAGCATGCTTTAGAGCTAGAACGTAATGGAGAGAGTGAAAAATTGGCAGCGGAAAAAGAAAAATACAGAGATATGGAAAAACAATACCTTGAGCAAATAGTAAAGACAGAGGAATTAACAGATAAAAATCGTGCGCTTTGGGAAGAAATAGATCAGCTCCGAGAACAACTACAAGAAGGTTTCTTATTAAAAGCTGATGGCTGTTGTGTAGTTTTATAGTAAAATATCTCAAATTTTTTTTATAGTAAAAAAAACAAGTCACTTTATTTAAAATAATAATAATGATTGCTTATTATATAGTAATTGAATGATTAATTAGATATAATATTATTAACTTTTTTTAATAATAACACTTAATAGGTATAAATATGTCATCAACATCTCCGCTATCTGTAGTTAGAGAGAGATTTGTTACTGAAGCCGAGCAAAGAGAATCGTATGGTCCTTATGATCCAACTCTAGGTTCTAGAAGTTTTGGCGAAGTCTTTTTACCGGGATCTGTCCCCGATAATGCTGATGGGGCAGGAGCTAATGAATCGGATATAGAAGCAGACCCTTTATGCCAAGGCTCAGAAGTAGAGATAGAACAGATATTTTCTCTGAAGAATTTGCTTTCAAGACATAGAATGATTGAACAAGAGCTGTTAAATTTAAGGATAGAAAATAGAAAATTAGAAATATTGTGTCAATCAGCTGACAATGACTTAAAAAGAATTGCATTTCAATATTATAAAGCGGACCAAAAAAAAAGATGAAGCTTTGCAAGAATTATTACAACAAGCAGAACGGTTGTTATATGAAAGAGATATAAAGTTATCAAGTTTTTCTAGAGTAATAGAACATTTGAATGAGGAAATAAGGCAATTAAGAGCAAGAAATATTACTCTGGAAGATAGAATCTTTTCAGTTAAACAATCAGAAAGAGGGTGCTGTAATATTCAATAATTATTTTTTAAAAGTTATTTTATTTTCATAAAAAAAACATTTCATTGTCTGTCTCATTTAATATTTCCTTTTGTTCAAAAAGTAAGATATAAAAATATGAGAACTAGAAGAGTATAAGATTCTAGTGTAAATTTTGAATTGATGAGATAAAAAAGACGAAAAAACAGAGAAAAGTTGAACACTTAGAAGTTCACTTAAAAGGTAAAAGCGATAAGTTCATTGAAAAAATCCTCAGAAGTCTGGAAATTTTTTTTATTGATTATTGTCATCCTTAAGTTTTTTTAAGGCATCTAACATCTGTTCGTTTTCGTGTTTTATTTGAGTCATCATCATATTCATCATATTGGATAAAAACTTTGCCCACTCTTTTTCAGAAAATTGCATACCTAAAATTTCATGATCGCCCTGTATGGGTTGCATGGGCGCTTTATCAGGGTTACTTATAGGCTCTGGTGACGGTCCTGGTTTGGGAGATCCTTGAGGCGGTATGCCGGATGGTCCATCTGAAAACATTTTGATTTTCTCCTTTTACTTTCTAGTTAACAAAAATAATAATTCGAAGCAATTAAAAATCACAAGTGCCGGCGGCTCTAGGAAAGGCAATAACTTCTCTTATATTTTCAATACCTGTTATAAATTGCAAGAGTCTTTCAAAGCCAACTCCAAAACCACTATGTGGCGCAGATCCATATCTTCTAAGATCTAAATACCACTTATAAATATCTAAATCCAAGTTTTTATCTTTGATTTTTTTTAAAAGTTTTTCATAACTATCTTCTCTTTGTGATCCACCTGTAATCTCACCGATTTTTGGAACTAAAATGTCCATTGCAGCAACAGTTTTTCCATCATCATTGTCTTTCATGTAAAAGGCCTTTAGATCTTTTGGGTAATCTATGACAACAACAGGTCTTTTAACATGCTGCTCTGTCAAAAATCTTTCATGTTCGGATTGCAGATCACATCCCCAAAAAACCGGAAACTCAAATTTTTGATTTTTTGCTTTTAAAAGAGTATCAATGGCTTTTGTATAAGTTAATATTTCGAAATTAGAATCCAGCACATGATTCAAGCGCTCTAAAAGCCCTTTTTCTATAAACTGATCAAAAAATTGCATATCCTCATCATTTTCTTTTAAAATTGCTTTTATCATACTTTTAATATAATCCTGTGCCAGTTCAATATCTCCTTTTAAATCACAAAAGGCCATTTCAGGTTCTAACATCCAAAATTCTGCCAAATGCCTTGATGTATGAGAGTTTTCAGCTCTAAAAGTGGGACCAAACGTATAAACATCCGAAAGACCCATTGCTAATGCTTCAGCATTTAATTGGCCGGAAACTGTAAGAAAAGTTTTTTTCTTAAAAAAATCTTCAATTTCAGGCTTTTTTAAATCTTTTAGTGTGGTTACTCTAAAAAGATCTCCAGCTCCTTCTGTATCTGATGATGTAATTATTGGTGTTTGAATATAGAAAAAATCTTTTGCATGAAAAAATTTATGAGTATTAAAAATTAAAGAGTTTCTAACTCTGTTTATTGCTCCACCGGTATTAGTCCTGTGTCTTAAATGTGAAATAGTTCTTAAAAATTCAAAAGAATGTCTTTTCTTTTGTAGAGGAAAATCTTCAGAACAATTCCCGATAATTTCAATATGTTCGATTTTCATTTCATAAGTTTGATTCTTGCCGGGACTTTTTACAACTTCTCCCGAAAGACAGAGGCTTGCGCCTGTAGAAATCTCTAAAATTTTTCTAAAGTCCTCATTTGAATTTTCTATTACGCCTTGCAGTGATGAAAAACTAGATCCGTCATTAATTTCTATAAAAGCAAAGTTTTTTTGATCTCTAACTGATTTTACCCATCCATATACTTTTATTTTTTTTCCAATAATTGAATCATCCGATTTTAATATTTTTTTAATTTTTAATCTCATTTTTCACCTGCTAAATTTTTTAAAAGATTAATTTCATCTATCCAAATTTCATCTTTTGGTGTTTCTAAAATTTTTGGCATTTTTTCAAATCTTTTGTCCTTCATCAAATATTTGAAAGGCTCAAGTCCAATCGATCCACTGCCAAGGCTTTCGTGCCTGTCCTTTCTGGAATTAAACTCGGTTTTAGAATCATTTAAATGAAATGCATAAAGATGTTTTAGTCCAATATGTTTTGAAAAGTTTTCAAAAGTGTTTAAAAATTGTTCTTTGGTTCTGATATCATATCCGGCTGAAAAAATATGGCACGTATCCAAACATACTCCAATAGGTATTTTGTTTTTAACTTTTTCAATAATATATCCTAAATGTTCAAATTTGTACCCAACATTTGTTCCCTGCCCTGCAGTTGTTTCAAGTAGCAACCTTGTTTTTTCATTTTCTATGATCTCTTTTTCAAAACTCAAAAGAGATTCAACAATGGTATTTAAACATTCTTCTTCACTAGAAGTTGTTGCAGATCCAGGGTGAAATACTAAATAATCGATTTCAAGTTTTTTGCATCTTTCAATCTCTTCTATAAATGCCTTTTTAGACATATGCAAAATATTTTTTTTAGTCGCTCCTAAATTAATCAAATAACTAGAATGGCTCAAAATAACATTTATTCCGGTTTTGTTTTTTGCTGATATGAAATTTTTAGCTTCATCATCATCAATAGGTTTTGATATCCACTGCCTTTGATTTGAGGTAAATATTTGTATAGCCGTAGCGTTGATATCTTTTCCTCTGTAAATAGCATTTGATACTCCACCGGCAATAGATGTATGAGCTCCAACTAAAATATCTTTATTTTCTGACATAAAAAAACCAAATTTACTTAATGATAAATCAGCTAAGCTTTTAGATGCAAAAGTTAAATTTTTTCTAATTTTTATCAGCCGACATAAGAAAAATACAAAAACTTTTAAAAGTTAGAATCAATTTAAGAAATGAAGTCTTAAAGTTGAGTCATTCAAAAAGCCTAAGCTTTTTTAGTTTAGGCTTTTTCGTGCTAAAGCTGTAATCATTTTTTTTTTTACCATATTAATCCTCATCATCATCGGCAGCAGATCCAGCGTCCTTTTCTATTGAAGGACTGGGAGTGCCTACATGTTGATCAATGTGACCTAGACGAGTAGGTTTCGGTAAAAATTGATGGCATCCTCTTATTTTATATTCATCCATAAGTGCTGGATCTGAAGTTGCAGAAAATAAAAATAATTCAGGTGGAGTTTTACCTTGGTAAACTTGCTGAATGATAGGGATTAATTCATATCCTTTATGGCCGCTATTTAAGCCATCATCTAAAAAAATCATTGAATAATTATTACTTTCTATTAATTTTTTAGCATCTTCAAATGTTTTAGCTGTTGTAATGTTTGTATATCCTTTTTTAGTAAACAGCCCTTCGGCTATTATTGAATTTATTTCATTATCTTCAACAATTAAAATAGGATCTGAAGGTGATCTAGGAGTCGGAGGAGGAGTGAAAACGGGCTCGGGTTTTTTATTCGCTAGAAATATATCAAAACTGAATATTGTACCAGGTCTAGTTGATGATCGAGCTGAGGCGCCTACATCTTTACGACTCACAATGGGGCCTAATTGAGCTTCAATTTTTCCAATTTCATCAGCTACGCTTGACATACCTAAACCATAATTGCCAGTACCAAGAGCTGTGCTTACTCCAGGCTGAAAAATAGTATCTTTTATAGTCTCGTCTATCCCGATTCCATTATCTTCAACTTCAAAACGCAATTTACATCCCTGTTCAGGCTTTAATTCAACAAGACTAACTCTTAGGGTGATTTTTTTATCGTCCTCAGTTTCTATTCCGTTAAAAGCATGTTTTTTTGCATTTCTTGCAAGGTTTACAAGAATCTCATGAAGTTGTGTAAAAGGTCCAAAAACTTCTAAATCTTTAGCTGGAACTTGATAATCAATTTCAAATTTTATATTTGATTTATCAGGATTGGCAATAGTTATAACTGAACTTAATAAATCATAAAGTTTAAAATTTCTTTTAGTATCTGAGGGGTTTAGTCTAGCATTTATAAGATCTAGAGCTAATTCTGCACAGACGGAAACTTTTCTAGGCTCTTTTCTATAATGCTTAATGGCTCCTATCATTGGAGCTAGATCATGAGCAAATGTTCTAACAGCAACTTCATCATCTTGGCAAATCTGAACTTTTTGCAATAAAGCAAAAGGCTTTTTTGGTGGAAATACTGTAATTTTCAAGCCACGAATTCGTTGAACTTCACCATTTTTTTCCCAATCTATTCCTTTTACCAGATGGTTTAAAGATTGAGCAGGAGAAGCTTCTTCATCAAATCCCAAATGGTTAAGTATCTTAAGAGCTGCTTCATTTACAAAATGTAGAGTTCTTTGTTGAGGGGTTACAAAAACTACTCCAATATCTAGTCCTCTCACTCCATCAAATAACAGAGATTCTAAACCATCGGCTGTAAATTTTTTTTCAGTAATTACTCTTCCTAATATTGCTTTTGGAGGCGAAAATGCTCCGGGAGATGAGCCGATATTTGCAATTTGTCCCCCCGGTGGAGAACTTTCTTCTGCAGATGCCACTCTAGGGCGGGGCGTACTTATACCGCTAGTTGCTGCCATTATATTACCTTTTTTTATTAAATTTATTAGATTAAAAATGTTGATAATAAAAATTGTATCATTACAAAAAGATATAAATCAAAACATATTAAAATAAACATATAAAGACTTGATTATAAGCTGCTTAAACATAAGAAATAATATTAAATAACCAAAAGTATAATGAATATTAAAGAAATTTATTTTTACAATATTACTTAATGCTTTTATTATTAATTAATAGGTAAGTATGACTGATACAACAAAAACAATAGCAAGTTCTTTCAGAAATTTCTTTTTGGGAACCTTTTTAAGTAGGATAACAGGTCTTTTAAGAGATGTTTCCATGGCTGTATTTTTTGGAAGCTCCAGTCAAATTGCATCTTTCATGGTAGCTTATAGGTTCGCCAATCTTTTTAGAAGACTTTTTGCAGAGTCTTCTTTAAATGCAAGTTTTATACCACACTATGAAGCTATTAGGATGCAAGATAAAAAAGAGGCTTCAATATTTTTTAGAGATCTATTTTTTACACTTTTTTTCTTACTTCTTTTCATAGCTATATTTTTTGAAGGATCTTTGATTTTTATAAATAAATCCTTTTTTCAAAACGACATTATAAACCTTACAATTTTGATGTTTCCGGGGCTGATATTTATCTGTCTTTATGCTTTGAGCAGTTCAATTTTACAATGTCATAAGAAATTCTTTTTACCCTCTGTAGCGCCTGTGTTTTTCAATATTGTTTGGATCTCAACTGTAATAGCTTTTAGAAAGCTAAATGCTTCACAGTTTGTTTATACTTTAGCTTTTTTTGTTGTTTTAGCTTTTTTTATGCAATATTTGGCAACTTTTTTTTCTTCTAAAAAAATTATTTTTGAAAATTTATCAATAAAAGAGTTTTTTAGATTTAAGCTTTTTTCAAAAGATATTAAAAAACTTTTTAAACCTATTTTTTTATCTATTATCGGAATTGGGGCTGTTCAGATAAATAGCGCTTTTGATTCTATCTTTTCAAAAATCGCTGATAGCTCAGGTCCGGCTTATCTTTGGTATGCTATAAGAATTTATCAGCTACCTATTGCGCTTTTTGGAATTTCTTTATCTTCTGCTATATTGCCACCGCTTACAAGATCTTATAAAATAGGGGATTTGGAAAATTTTAAAAAGTTTTTAAATGTAGCTTTCAAAAAGAGCTTTTCTTTAATGCTAATCTGCACTGTGGGTATTTTTTTAATAGGTCCTTCTTTAGTCAATCTAATATTTGGAAGAGGCAGGTTCGATTTGATCTCTTTTGTAAATACAACAATGTGCGTTTTTGCTTATGGATCAGGGCTAGTATTTGCCAGCTTTGTTATGATTATTTCTTCTTCTTTTTATGCTAAAAAGCAGTATTTTATTCCTTCTTTGGCTGCAATATTATCTGTTATCTTAAACATTCTTTTAAATGCTGTTTTTGTATTTGTTTTTGATTTAAAATCTATTTCGATTGCCATTTCAACCAGCATTGCTGCTTTTTTTAACTTTTTGATTTTGAACTATTTTCTTTTAAAAAAATTCAAAGATATTTATCAAAAAGATCTGTTTTTTTCTTTTGTAAAAGTTTTTTTTACGGTTTTATTTGCCGGAATTTTAACTTTTTATATTGGTTATTACATAAAAGATTTTGGAATTTTATTTTTACTTAAAAAATCCTATATTCTGCCTAAATCATTTTTTTCTCAGCTTGCAAGTTTTTTAAAAATGTCTAGCATCTATCTTCTATGCCTAATAAGTTTTTCTTATCTTTTAAAAACAAAAGATATTTTGTTTTTAAAAGATTAAGCTAAGCTATTTTTTTATCTTCTTCTTTTATAAAAAACATAAGCAAAAATGCCAAAATTAAAGCAATTGGAAGACAAGATAGTGCAATTTGATAATCTTTTTGACTATACATTCTGATGCCTTTTAAAATAGTGCCGCTCCAATTGAAATCAAGCAAAAATCCTACCAAAGGTTGAATAACAGCATCCCCACAAGAAATCATAAAATTTGTAAATGCAGCAGCAGTTGCTTTTGCTTTAAAAGTATTAAGTTCAATAGCCAAACTGAAACACAAAAGCTCTGCAGAAGAAAATACTCCAACTAAAAAAAGTAAAAAGTAGACTACATAGATGTGAATTACAGGAAAATAGATTACCGGTATCAGACAAATAAGAGTTCCTAAAATCCCAATTCTTATAGCAGATTTTCTTTTGCCTATATAATCAGACCAAAGTCCGCTTAAAGGTCCTCCAACAAGCCAGCCTGCAAAAACCATAGACATTGCATATCCTGCAACCTCTTTTGAAACCCCATAGGCTGTTTGTACAAATGATAGCCCCCATAGGCCTGCAAAAGCTGTTGTGGTCATATAAAACAAAAGAGCTATTAATGCGTTTACCCAAGTTCCTTTTTTAGATATTACTGATTTTATGTTATGAAAAATGTTAGTATCAACTTCAGATGTTTTCTCTTTTATTTGTTCTGATTTTTTATCAATTTTTAAAACATAATAAATGGCTATGCCTAAAAATATTCCAAAAATCCCAAAACTGCTAATCGTAGGTCTCCATCCAAAGTTTTTGATTATCATAGAAAGTGGGCCAGCTCCGGCTGTAGCTCCTAGCATCGCTAAAGAATTGGCAATACCTATTAAAAAAGCTCTTTTTTTAATTGGAAACCAGTTAGATGTAATATATAGCATTGCTATAAATGCAAATGAAGAGCCCCCTCCAATTAAAAATCTGCCCATTGCTGCAATAGATAGTTTTGTTGTTATTGAAAAAAGAATGGCTCCGATTCCGCATGCTATAGATGCTATAGATAAAACTTTTTTTATCCCAAAGTGATCCATTAGCATGCCAACAGGCAGCTGCATGGGAGCATATGCATAAAGATAAAAAGCGCTTAATACTCCAACAGTTGACGCTGTTATATTAAAACTTTTCATCAGTTCAAAAACCATTACACTTGGAGATACTCTTAGAACAAATTCATAAAAATAAAATAGCGCTGAAAGTCCCCAGATTGTCCATTTAATTTTAGTAGTTTCATTTCTCATAAAAAATCCATTTTATTAACAATATTAATAGTCAAAATTGTTAAATGCAAAATATATTTTTTTTTATTTTGATTGGATTTTTTTGTATAAATTATAAAGAAAAAACCTCTCTTATTTTCACAAGAGAGGTTTTTGAAAATTTGATATTTTTAAATAATTATTGGTGTGTTTTTAAAGTTTTTTTGTATTTCCGCTAATATCTACTACAAACCAATTGTTTCTAACTTCTCTTCTTTCTAAGTAATCTTTTACCCAGGCTTTTACTCTTGGCGTTAATTTGTATATTCCATAAATAGCTCCGGCAGTAAGCACTGTTCCAGCAGCTCCCGCATAAGCCATAGGATGAGCTTTCACATGATTAGTAGCTACTCCAAATAAATTTAAAAGTTTATCTAAAAGAACTTTTGATTTATCTAGTGCAGATGAAGCATAACTTTTAGCAGATGATCTGATGCTTGATGCATAATTTTTAATAGATGATGCAATAGTTTGAGTTGCTTTTTCATCAATTTTCGCAGTCGTTGAATTATCAATAACTGGAGCTGATGCATCATCTTTTACAGGTGCAGCACTTTTAAAATAGTTTATTGCACTAAGACCATAATTACGAATTCCTTCTAACATATTATTATCTCCTTTTTTTTTGTAACTTAATTAATTATAAT
>JAFGQY010000064.1 GCA_016935395.1 Parachlamydiales bacterium | reverse complement strand
TCAAATTTTGATATATAAATGTGTTTTGTTTCAAAAAAAATATATAAAAAAAATTTTGAAAATAAATTTAAGAATTAAAAGGAGAATTTTTTAGTGAAGTGTCCATTTTGTAATTTTGAAGAATCTAAAGTTACTGATTCAAGATTGTCTATGGATGGAAGAGCTATTAAAAGAAGAAGAGAGTGTTTAAAGTGCGAAAAGAGATTTACAACATTTGAGACTATTGATCTTACCATTCAAGTTGAAAAAAGAGACAAGACATTTGAAGATTTTAAACAGGAAAAACTATTCGGCGGAATTATGGCTGCTTGTCGCCATACAAGAGTATCTCATGATAAGGTAAAAGCTTTAGCGTACCATATAACAGCAGATTTAATGGCAGAGCAGATAAGAGAGATCACAACGAAAGAACTGGGTGAGATAGTAATGAAACATCTGCAAGAGATAGATACTGTAGCATACATACGTTTTGCATGTGTTTATAAAAGATTTAAAGATATTAACCAAATTGTTGATGCAATAGATTCAGTAAAATTTAAAAATGGATGCTATTGTGATCTGAATAAAAATAACAATAAAGATGAGGAAAAATATGGCGCTAAAACAAAATGAAATAGAGAAATTTAAAATAGAACTTTTAGAGTTAAGGGAAAAAATTTCAGGTGCTATTAATGAAGCTAAAGAAGAAGTAAAAGAGTTAGATGAATCTAAAGGTTATTCTCAGCATCAAGCAGATGAAGGAACTGATGATTTTGGAAAAACTATCAACATGGAAGTCTCAAATAAAGAATATGGTATTATAAAACAAATTGATAGAGCGCTAGTAAAAATTGAAGAAGGCACTTATGGGATTTGTGATATTTCAGGAAAAGAGATACCACTTGCTAGATTAAAAGCGGTTCCTTATGCAAGTATGACAGTTGAGTCACAAGAAAAAGTTGAAAAAGGGTTAATTTAAAAAAAATAAATGAAAAGATGGACTAAACTATATTTAATTTTTTTTGTTCTTCTTTTCATAGATTTTATTTCTAAATATTTAGTTTATAAAAATATCCCCCAAATGAGCTTTTTGCATCCTTACTATCCATATGGAGGGATTGGACTATTTGATAACTTTGGGATAAGTTTTTCAATAAACCATGTTCAAAATACAGGTGCAGCTTGGGGTATTTTTGCTAAATATTCAAAGTTACTTTTATTTGTAAGGGTTTTTATTGTTATTTGTTTGACTATATTTTTAGGTTATAAAAATAAAGATAGAAAAAAAGATTTGCCATTTTTACTTATTATAACAGGAGCAATTGGAAATATTATTGATTACTTTTTATATGGCAGGGTGATTGATATGTTTTATATAAAATTGTGGGGATATTCAAATCCAGTATTTAATTTTGCAGATTTTTTGATAACATCTGGTATTATTTGGCTTTTAATAATTTTTGTTTTTGAAAAAGTTAAGAAAAGAAAATTATGAAAATTGAAATTTTAGCTATTGGAGATGAACTTTTATCAGGTAAAACGATTAATACAAATTCAGCATATATAAGCTCAAAACTTTTAAAATATGGTTATGAAACTCATTTTCATAGTGTTTACTCAGATGAAAAAGCTAAGCTAATAAGTGGAATAAAAATTGCTCTTAAAAGAGCCGATTTAATTATTATGACTGGGGGACTTGGTCCTACAATTGATGATAATACAAAAAAAATAGTCTGTGATCTTTTAAAAATACCTTTAAAGTATCGAGAAGATATCGCGTTAGATATAAAAAAAAGATTTGGTGAAATAGATTCTATGAAGGAGCAGTCAACTGTTCCAAAAGGTGGTTATATTTTTAAAAATGATATTGGAACAGCTCCCGGTTTTGCTTTTTTACACTCAGGAAAAGTTATTTTACTTCTGCCTGGAGTGCCAAAAGAGTTAGAGAAGATGTTCGATAATCATGCAATGATGTTTATTCAAAAACATTTTCCATTAGATGAAAAACTGTTTCAAGAAAGAATAGACTTTTTTCTTTTGCAGGAAATTGAAATAAATAGAGTTTTGAAAACTATTTTAACAAAAGATGTTTCGATTGGTATTTATCCTCATCATGGAGGTGTTGTAAATATCACATTGACCGCAAAAGCTAAAAATAAAGATGAGTTTTATTCAAAAATTAAAACTATCAAAAATACTCTTTTAAAAGAGTTTTCAGATAATGTTTTTTTATCTGAAAATGGAACGATTGAAGAAGCTATCCATAAATCTTTTATTTTAAAAAATAAAAAACTTGCTTTTGCTGAATCTTGCACCGGTGGTGCTCTATCATCAAAAATTACGAAACTTGCAGGATCTTCAAAGTTTTTTTTAGGATCATTTGTAACTTATTCAAATGAAATGAAACAAAATCTTTTATCAATATCTTCAAAAACTCTTTTAGAAAAAGGAGCTGTAAGCATTGAAACCGTGAGAGAAATGATAGATGGGGTTTTTAATAAAACAAATGCAGATTATGCTATTGCCGTTTCAGGGATAGCAGGACCATCTGGAGCCACAGAGTTTAAACCTGTTGGGACAATTTGCGTAGCAATCGGGCAAAGAGGTGACGTTACAGATGCAGGTATTTTGCATTTTAAAGGGGATAGAAACCTTATTATTGATTCTGCTGTAGATTTTGCTTTGGGAATATTATTAAGAAGAATTTTACATAATTTAACATACTTTGAAAAATGACAGATTATAGTTTATTAGATACAGGAAATTTAAAAAAATTAGAAAAGTTTGGTCCCTTTTCTATGATAAGGCCGGCATCCGGATGTGTTTGGTCAGCTTCTTTTGATGAAAAAGATGTTGATTTTGTTTTTTCACGGGATGAAAAAAATAAATGGATTAATCAAAACAAAAGACCCATTTCATGGGATATTTCAGTTAATAATATTAAACTTAGAATAAAACTTACTGACTTTGGAAACATTGGATTTTTTCCGGAGCATCTTTTTATATGTAAAAAAATCGAAAGCTTTTTAAAAGAAGAAAAAAAGCCTTTTTTAAATGTTTTAAACCTTTTTGCTTATACTGGTTTAGCAACTCTTTTTTTAGCAAAAAATAAAGCTAAAGTAACTCATGTAGACGCTTCTAAGCCAACTGTTTTATGGGCAAAAGAAAATGTTTTAATAAACAATCTACAAAATGCATCAATTAGATGGATAGTAGACGATGTTTTGAAATTTTTAAAAAGAGAAATCAAAAGAAACTCTCAATACGATGGGATTATTTTAGATCCACCTTCTTTCGGGAGAGGAACGAAAGGAGAAGTTTTTAAAATTGAAGATGATATTTTTGATCTTTTAAAAATGTGCAAAGATCTTCTTTCTAAAAACTTTAAATTTTTTATTTTTACCTGTCATACACCGGGTTTTACAAAACTTGTTATGCAAAATCTTATTAATGATGTATTTGAAAATTCCAAAACCTTTAAAATTTCTATAGATGAAATGAAAATTGAAGCTAAAAAAAATGGAAAAGATCTGCCTTCTGGATTTTATGTTATTTTGGAGAGATCATGATAATTACATCTTCAAAAAATGAAAAAATAAAATTGATAAATAAGCTTAAAATTAAAAATAAAAGAGATAAATATGGCTTATTTATAATTGAAGGATATAGAGAAGTTTTACGAGCTGAAATAGCCAATATCAAGTTTGATTCATTATACATCTGTCCCAAATTATTTTTAGGTGAAAATGAAAATAATTTGATCGATAAGATAAAAGATAAAAATGTTCCTATTTATGAAGTAGAAAAAGATGTTTTTGAAAAATTTTCTTATAGAGATAGAGCAGATGGAATTTTAGCAATTGCATCTTCTTTTCATCACTCTTTGGATGATATCGAAAAAATCATCAAAAATAAAAAAAATCCATTTTTGGTAGTTTTAGAAAAAATTGAAAAACCGGGTAATTTAGGTACAATTTTAAGATCCTCGGATGCGGCTGGAGTGGATGCCATAATTGTCACAGATCCTGTAACTGATATTTTTAATCCAAATGTAGTAAGAGCCAGCGTTGGCACTCTATTTACTAAACCTATCGCTATTCAAACAAATGAAAATGTTTTAAATTTTTTGAAAAAAAATAAAATAAATATTTTGGCCGCGACTCCGCATGCAAAAAAAGTTTACTTTGATGAAAATTTTGATAGTTCCATAGCAATACTAGTCGGTGCTGAACAATATGGACTTACGGATTTTTGGATGAAAAATGCTAATGTGCAAGTTAAAATTCCAATGCTAGGGATAGCAGATTCATTAAATGTAGCAGCAGCAACAATAGTACTTTTATATGAAGCTATTAGACAAAGAAAAACCTATTGAAGTTTTATATTTAGATAACCATTTATTAGTAGTTGACAAACCTGGCAATCTTTTAACTCAGCCGGATGATACAAATGCTGATAATTTGCAGGATAGAGCAAAAATATATATAAAACATAAGTTTGAAAAAAAACAAAATGTTTTTTTGCATCCAATTCATCGATTGGATAAGCAGGTTTCAGGAATTGTAATTTTTGCAAGAACCTCCAAAGCTCTTTCAAGATTAAATGAACAGTTAAGACAAAAAAAACTAACAAAAAAGTATCTAGCTGTAGTTGAAGGTATTTTAGATGTTAAAAAAGGTATTTTAAAAAATTATATACTTCATTTATCGCACATTGCCAAAATTGTTAATAAAGAACAAAAAGATGCGAAAATAGCCCAATTAGAATATCAGGTAATTAAAGAAAATCAAAACAGCTCTTTATTGGAAGTAGATCTCATAACCGGAAGGTATCATCAAATCAGAGCGCAGCTGTCTTATATGGGACATCCAATAGTAGGAGATAAAAAATATAACTCTTCAAAGGATTTAAAAGAGATAAAACTTCAATGCTATGAAGTAACTTTTGATCATCCTGTTACTAAACAGACACTTTCAATAAAAGTAAAAAATAAAATTTCTATCTAAACAGTATTAGGAGAATTTGCACTATCGGGTTTCTTTTCTTCTAGATGTAATTTACGTCCTGCAATCAGCCCAAGCGTTGAAAATGTGGCTGTTATCCCTAGAGATTCATACGTTTCATTACTTTTTCTTAACATGGACGACATAGCTAAGCATGCAAAAAGGCCAGGAGCAAATCCAACGATATTTCCAACAGTCTGGGACTTGGATGTATCTGTATTGCATTCTACGAGAGAATGACCTTTCATGCAGGCGGGCCAAAAAGCATTAGAGATAAAAGATAGTGCGGCATTTGATATATTATCAATAATCCTGAAATAAGGAGGCGATAACCCGCTTTTGTATTTAATCATGGCCGGTATAACATATCCCATAAAGTTAGCAGCTCCAGTTGTATATATGGTAGTCCCTGTTCCGACAATAAGACCGCTAATATTATGAGCTATGCAATTGAGATTTTTCATCTTATTTCCTTTCTGTAATAAACTTTAAAAAGGTTATTTTTTTTCTTTGAAAAAAACAACTTTTTTTATTTTATGTTTGAAAAGTGGTATGAAATACACATTTGAATTTGACATGGTTTTACACAATCATATAAAATGATCTATTTTAATTACTACAGTTTGAAGTAAAAGCTGCAGATGTTAGTATGAATTGGTATAAATTCAAACTACTAAAAAAAAAGTGAAACATTATTAATTTTTTTAAAAAAGGGACGGGATTTTTTCAAATAAAAAATATTGGAAAAGCCGTGAAGTGATTCTTATGAAAAAAATAATATCAGGCGTTTTTATAGCAATAATTTTAGTTTTAACATTTACCCTAAGTGCTAAAACTTTAAATGATAAAGATACAAGTATTGGAACACTTTCTAATGGCATTACGTATTATGTGAAAAAAAATGAATTTGAAAAAGAAAAAGCATCACTGAGACTTTTAGTGAACGTAGGCTCGGCTTTGGAAGAAGAACATGAAAGGGGAATAGCGCACTTTTTAGAGCACATGGTTTTTAGAGGATCTAAAAATTTCAAAGATTATGAAGTTGTAAAATATTTAGAGTCTATTGGAGCAGAATTTGGGCCTGATACTAATGCTTTTACCTCTTTTGACAGAACTTGCTATATGCTTGAAGTGCCTTTGAAAAATGAAAAGGATTTAGAAAAAGCATTTTTGATTTTAAGCGATTTTGCTTTTGAGGCAAAACTAGATGATGACAAGATTGAAATAGAAAAGAACATTGTTTTAGATGAGCTGAGACGGGGTCTTGGACCTTCTATGAGGCTAACTGAAAAACATTTTGATGTGATGATGAAAAACACCGTTTATCAAGATAGAATGCCAATTGGAAAAGAAGAGATTATCAAAAATGTAAAACCCCAGGTAATTAAAGATTTTTATAAAAAGTGGTATGTGCCAAAAAATATGGCAGTTATTGCCGTTGGTGATTTTGATAAAGACAAGATAAAAGGTTATATAGAAAAATATTTTTCTAAAAACATTACAAAAGAGAGTAATTTTGATTATTTTGTCAATGACAAGAATTCTTTAGAATACAGCTTTTATAACGATCCTGAAATTGGATTTTCTTTAGTTGATTTTATATCTATTAAAAAAACAAAACCTATAATCTCTAAAAAGGACATAAAAGATAGTATTATTTTTGATATATGCCAAAGTGTTTTTAATGAAAGGCTTTATGATATTTCAAAAGAAAAAGATTCTCCTTTCATGAGTGCAGGAGCATATTCAGTTCCTATTTTAAAAAATATGACTTATCAGGGAATTACAGTGCAGCTTTGGGAAAACAACCAAATTGAAGGTGTTAAAAGCGTTTTATATGAGCTGAAAAGAATTAAACAAAATAAAGTTACTCAAGATGAGTTTTTAAGAGTTTTGAATTCAAAGAAAAGTGATTTGGAAAAAGAAAAAAAGAATTTAGATAAGATTGATAATAGGTATTATTTTCAATCCTTTATGGATACATTTATTAATAAAAATAGATATTTTTCTATAAATGAAATTCTTGATTTAACTTCAGAATTTTTAAATGAAATAACTATAGATGATATTTCTAATGGATTAAATGATTTTTTTAATGATGAAAATTATACTATCTGCGTAACTCTTCCCAGTGGGAAAAAAATTACAGAAAGTGATATTAATCAAGCAATAGCTCAGGTAAATATCGCTGTTTTAGAGAAAAATATTCAAAATTCATTCAATGAAGAGGAGCTTTTAAAACCTGTTTTTGAAACAGATTCTAATATCGTAAAAGTTATAAAAAACGAAAAAACAAATATAACTGAGCTCAAATTGCAAAATGGATTAACAGTTATATTAAAACCGACTGATTTGAAAAAAGATGAAATAATTATAAACGGCTTAGCTTTGATGGGAGCTGCTAATGTTGATAGTAGCATGATCGATTCTGCTAAAATAGCATCTAGGTATTTTAGTGAATCAGGAATATGTGGCATTTCGCCAACATCTTTATCAAAATTATTAAAAGTTAAAAATAGCACATTCAACATAAATCTTTCATATAATCAAAGGTCTATAAGCTGCAATACTGTGAACGATTCGTTTGAAGATATGTTCAAATTATTAAATAGAGCTTTTACATGTAAAAACTATTCTACAAGCGCTTTTGACAGAACTGTCAATCTTGAAAAAGAGGATCAAAAAGTCAAAAATAACTATCCTGATTATATTTTTTATGAAAAAGCCGAAAACATTTTAAATAATTTTTCTTTGATATCAAAACCTGTTGATCTTAAGAATGTTAATTCAAAAGATGCTGAAAACATTTTAGATACATTTTTTTCTTCGACGAAAGATTTTACAATTGTAATAGTTGGTGATTTTGATTGTGAAAAAGCTATATCGTATTCAGAAAAATATCTTGGATCTATTTCTAGTGAAAAAAATCCTAAAATAAAAATTAATAATCTGCCTGATATTGAGTTTTCTCAAAATGAAGATATTGAATATGTGAAAGTTGGAAAGGAAAAAAAGAGCCAGGCGATGTTGTGTTTTGATTTAGAAAAAAATGCCATTAAACAAGAAAGAGACTGGATAAAACTTTTTTTGATGAGATATATTGCAAAAGATAGCTTGCTTGATGCTTTAAGATTAAAAAATGCAAAAACTTATGGCGTTGTAAACTATCCCATCTGGTATTTTTACCCTGATTTAAAACATTTTAGGTATGTTGTTTCTTTTACAGGACCGGTAGACGAGATCGAAATGATAAATAAAATCGCTTTGGATACCTTAACATCTACGATTTTTGAGGGTATTTCTGTAGAAAAATTTGAGAATTCGAAAAAAATATTAAAAGTTGAGACCCAAGATTCTAAAAAGTATAATGAGAGAATCATGCAAACTTTAACAGGAGCTTATTTGAGAAGATTGGATCCTGAATTAATGTTAAGTATTGATAGTATTATTGATGATATAACTTTTGAAGAAATGAATGATTTTGTGAAACAGCTTTTTTCCAAACAAAAAAACAAAACTGTTATTTGGATACCGGAAGAAAAGCAATAATTATTACGATTTAAAAGACTCATATGTTAGCGACAAATAGAAATGATACCTTTTAGAATTATTTACAAATGATACCTTTTTAATCTGAAAAGGTAGGCATTGTTTAGTGC
>JAFGQY010000063.1 GCA_016935395.1 Parachlamydiales bacterium | reverse complement strand
TAGATTGCTAATATGTGGAAAACGGTGGGATCAAATTAAGATGGATCAATTTTATTTTAGTGGCAGCCAGATATGTAAATTAGATGCCAAAAACAGATTTGTTTTACCTCAAAAAATGAGATACGGCCTTGTTGAAGAGGGTAGAATGGAGTTTGTGATAGGGCTTGGACTTGGTGGCTGCTTAGCTATTTATAGAAGATCAGATATTCAAAAGATAGTTAAAAAGTTTATGGAAAAGCAGCATTTGGCTCAGTACCAAAAGTTTTTTACTCTATTTTTTTCAACGCTTCATCATACAACATGTGACAATATTGGAAGAGTAAACATGCCGAATCATTTAATAAAGGCAATCGGAATAAAAAAAGATTTAGTTATAGCTGGCGTTTTAAATAAAATTGAGCTTTGGCCTAAAGAACTTTATGATAAGAATTTATCAAATCTTCTTGAAGGCAGAGACACTGAAGTAGATTTAGCAAAAATGACACAAGAGGCTTTTGCACTTTTAGATGAATCAAATAAATCAAACACAGAAAATTAGACACTTTCCGGTTCTTTTGAAAGAGTTTTTAAGCTTTTTTGAAAATGTTTCAATAAACTCTTTTTTTGATGGGACTCTTGGCGCAGCAGGTCATGCCGAAGCTCTTTTAGAAGCTCATGATGAGATTGAAATATTTATAGGTTGTGATCAGGATAAGGAAGCTTTAAATATTGCATCTGATTGTTTAAAAAGATACATGAACAAAGTCAGTCTTTTTCATGAAAACTACAAAAATATCGATAAAATTTTGAATGAGATGAATATTAAAACGGTAGATGGGGTATTTTTAGACCTTGGAGTCTCTTCAATGCAGCTTGACGTTGCAGAGAGGGGATTTAGTTTTAGATTTGATGCTCCTCTTGATATGAGAATGAATAAAGATGAACCACTTTCTGCAAAAGATATCGTAAATGAATACTCTGAAATTGAGCTTGAAAAAATTTTTAAAGAGTATGGAGAAGAGCACAGAGCTAAAAAAGCTGCTAAGCAGATTGTTTTAAAAAGAAAGAAAAAACCGATTATTACAACATTTGATCTTATCGAGGTCTTGGAGCCTGTTTTAGGAAAAAGACGAAGAATCCACCCGGTTACAAAAATATTTCAAGCTTTAAGAATATGTGTGAATGATGAACTGAATGTTTTAAAACAGGGTCTTGAAAATGCAATAGGAAGATTATCTCATGGCGGAATTATAGGAGTTATCTCTTTTCACAGCTTGGAAGATAGAATTGTAAAGCATACTTTTAAAGAAAACAAAACTCTTCAGGTGTTAACAAAAAAGCCAATTCAAAGTGGATATGAAGAAAAGAATCCCAGAGCTAGAAGTGCCAAAATGAGGTTTGCAAAGAAAATATGAATAAGTCACTATTGTTTAAAATAATGATTTGTCTTTTCGTTTTTGGTCTTTGTCTGTATTCTTATATTGAAAAACAAAATGAGCTAACCTCACTAAAAATTGATATACCGAAAATTGCTAAGCAGATTAATGATCTGAATGAAGAAATTAAAAAAATGCAATACGAAGTTGATACTTTTGAAAATCCTCAGTATTTAATGGATCTTGTTAGAACCCCACAGTTTGGACATTTGAAACATCCATTTGTTGAAGAAGTGTTGCAGCTTCCTGAAGGAGTTGCTCTTTTTGATGAAAAGGAAAATAAGATAATTTATCCTCAATGAAACCTTATCTAAAAGTTGATAGAAAGGATAGAAAAAGATTAGTAATTATTTCTTTTTTTATCTTTTTTTTATTTTGTTTAATAGTTGTCCAATTTTATAAACTTCAAATTATTGAAGGAGATAAGTGGCTTAAACTTGCATCGCTCCAACATCAGCATCTAGTTGTAGAAAATTTTCAAAGGGGACAATTTTATTCAAATACTTCAGTTAGATATGACCAGCCGGATGAAAAAATTGCAATAGTTCAAGAAGTTCCTAAATTTCATCTTTTTATTGATCCTGAATCTATTGCATATAAACATAAAACTATTATAGCAAAAAAAATCGTCTCATTATTTGATATTAAAACGGATCAGAAAGAAAAGATTTTTTCAGATTTTTTTAAAAAAAGCAGATCCAGAAAAATTTTATCATGGATAGATAAAAATAAAAAAAATGAAATAGAAAAGTGGTGGAGAGAGTTTGCTAAAAGTCATAAAATTGCATCAAATGCAATTTTTTTTGTTCAAGATTATAAAAGATCTTATCCGTTTGGATCGCTGCTAGGGCAGGTACTTCATACAACTCAAGAAGAAAAAGACCCAAAAACTTTGCAGGCAATTCCGACAGGAGGCTTGGAGCTTTACTTTAATGAATATCTAAAAGGAAGTATTGGGAAAAGAATTATAACCAGATCACCCAGACATCCTCTGGATACCGGAAAAGTTATTGAAAAGCCTCAAAACGGCAAAGACATCTATCTAACTATTAATCACTATTTACAAGCAATAGCAGAAGAAGAGTTAGAAAAAGGTGTAAAAAACGTAAATGGAAAGGGTGGCTGGGCCATTATGATGGATCCTAATACCGGTGAAATATTGGCAATTGCTCAGTACCCTAAATTTGATATTAGAAAATATCCATCCTATTTCAATGATGAACAGCTTAAAGATTATACTAAAATAAAACCCATTATTGAACCTTTTGAGCCTGGAAGCATTATGAAGCCAATAACATTGGCTGTCTGTTTCAAGGCAAACGAAGAGATGCAAAAACTGGGTAGAGCTCCGATATTTTATCCGGATGAAAAAATTGCATGTGCTAATAATATTTTCCCGGGTAGATCAAAACCTATTACTGACGGAAGAGTACATAAATACATGAACATGTATATGGCAATTCAAAAGTCTTCCAATGTTTATTTTGCAAGATTAACCGAACGAGTAATTCAAAGGTTTTCAGATGAATGGTATAGAAAGCAGTTAGATGAGATGTTTGGATTCGGCAGAAAAACTGAAATAGAACTTCCATCTGAAGAGCCCGGTTTTTTACCCTCTATAAATAAATATTATCCATCAGGAGCTGTGCAATGGTCAAAATGCACCCCTTTTTCTTTAGCTATTGGATATAATCTATTAGTTAACTCAATTCAAATGGTTAAAGCATATTCAATAATAGTTAATGGTGGATACGATATAAAACCTACAATATTGAAAAAAATTGTAGATCATTCAAGTGGCGAAGAAAAAGTTATTTTTGATAATTCTAATAATTTAAAAAAAAGAAAAAGAGTTTTAAGTGAAATCAGCTGTCTGGAAATACAAAGGGCGATGAAGTTTATTACAAAAGCTGGTGGAACATCTCCTCTAGGGGATATCAAGGGCTACACCGAAGGTGGTAAATCCGGAACTGCGGAGAAAATCAAAAATGGAAAATATGATAAAAGTCTGCACGTCTCTTCTTTTATTGGATTTGTTCCAGCAAGTAAACCTAGGTTCGTATTAATGATAAGTGTTGATGAGCCTGAAAAAAAGTTTGTCCCGGGTCTTGGTAAACTTCAGCAGGGTGGAGTTTGTGCGGCTCCCATTTTTAAAGAGATATCAACCCGAGCATTAAAATATTTAGGTGTTGCACCAGATGATCCTTTTGGGTATCCTTATCCTGATCCTAGAAGAAATCCTGATAAAGCAGATTGGGCTAAAGAAATAGAATATATGAAAAATTTGTATATTAGCTGGAATAAATGAAAAAAATAAAAAAACTTTTTGCAAATATTGAAAATATTGAAATTAAAGGTTCAAAAGAAGTTGATATTTTAGGCGTTACTTCTGATTCAAGATCCTGTTTTCCATCAACGCTTTTTATTGCTAAAAAAGGAGAAAGGTTTGATGGCAATAATTTTATTTATGACGCTGTAAAAGCCGGAGCAAAAGCTATTGTAACGGATATTTATGATCCTTTTTTAAAAGATATAACTCAGATTATCACATCAAATGTAAAAGATATTGAAGCTGATATAGCGGCAAAATACTACGACTATCCAGCAAAAGAACTTTTTTCTATTGGAATTACCGGTACTAACGGCAAAACGACTACTTCCTATCTTATAAAACACATTTTTGATAATTTTTTTGATAAAAAATGTGGAATTATTGGTAGTCTTGGCTGTTTTACAGGTTCAAATTTTGTAAAATCAACACTTACAACTCCGCAAAGTGTTGCATTGCAAAAATATCTTCGAGAGATGAAAAATGCAAGTTTAGATAGTTTTTGTATGGAAGTTTCATCTATCGGCATTGATCAAAATAGAATTAAAAATATCTCTTTTGATGTAGCTATTTTTACAAATTTAACTCAGGATCATTTAGATTATCATAAAACCTTTGAAAACTATAAAAATGCTAAAAAAAAGCTATTTGATTCTTTAAAAGAAGATTCTTTTTTAATCGCTAACATAGATGATAAAAATTCTTACGATCTTATTAAAGATTCTAAAGCAAAAGTTTTGAAATACTCTACTAAAATTGATTGTGATTTAAAAGCTGAAAATATCAAATACGATCTTTTGGGAACATCTTTTGATTTAATTTATAAAAATGAAACTTTTTCATTTTTCTCATCTTTAGTGGGAAGTTTTAATGTTTATAATATTTTGGCAGCTGTAGCTGTTGGTATTTTGAAAAAAATACCAATGAACGATCTTGTTAAATCTATTAAAACATTTAAAAATATTCCCGGAAGACTAGAAAGAGTTTTAACTAATAAGCCTTATCATATCTTTGTAGATTCTTGTCATACAGATGATGCTCTTGAAAATGTTTTATATACTTTAAGTCAGATTAAAAATAAAAAAATAATCACTGTTTTCGGATGCGGAGGAGATAGAGATAGATCAAAAAGACCTCTTATGGCAAAAACAGCTGAAAAATATTCTGATCAAATAATTGTAACTTCTGATAATCCAAGATCTGAAGATCCTCAAAAAATAATTGATGAAATTAAATTGGGTTTTTCTAACAATTGTAGTTATATGCAAGAAGTTAATAGGTTTGATGCGATAAAACTTGCATGTAAAATGGCTCAAAAAGAGGATATTATTTTAATTGCCGGAAAAGGGCATGAAACTTATCAGATTTTTGATGATAAAATTGTAGATTTTGATGATAGAAAAATCTCCAAAGATATAGCTAATAATTTATAAGGAAAAAAGATGTTTTTAAGACTTTTGTTTGTATTGATTTCTCTAAGTTTTTCCCTATCCGCTAATCCTAAAAAGATAGTTGCTGCAGCTTATAATAATAAAACTATCAAAACACCTGTTATCGTTATCGATGCGGGCCATGGCGGATTGGATAAGGGCGCTAAAATAAAAACTCCTTATATAGAAGAAAAAAAAGCTTGTTTGACTACTGCTCTTATTACAAAAAAATATTTAGAACAAAAAGGATACAAGGTTATTTTAACAAGATCTAAAGACTATTTTGTTCCGCCAAAAAAACGTGCTGATATTGCAAACGATTTAAAAGCTGAGCTTTTTGTTTCGATTCACTTTAATTCCTGCCCTAATAAAGCGGCGCATGGCGTGGAAGTTTTTTATTTTAACTCCAAAGAAGATCCCACAAGAACAAAACATTCTAAAAATTTAGCTCATAGCGCTCTTTCTTATGTTTGTCAGAAAACAAATGCCAAGGTTAGAAGTGTAAAAAAAGCAGATTTTTGCGTAATTAGAGAGACTAAAATGCCTGCAATTTTGGTTGAAGGTGGTTTTATTACAAATGCCAAAGAAAGAGAAAATCTAAGAAAAAAAGAATATTTAGAAAAAATCTCTTTAGGTATTGCAGAAGGAATTGAGAACTTTATAAAAAAATATATTTGACCTTATTATATTTTTTTTAACGAATATCAAAATAGTCTAAATTTCCGGCATTAAATTGTTTGGCCCAATTTTTAACTCTTCCAAAAACCCTTTCATTAGCTTCATTTTCATCTGAAAAACCACTTTCCTTAAGGGTTTTGCATATTTCTCTTTCTGTATTACCAGTTTGCAGTTCTTCTAAAATAGCTTGTTGAAATGGAATGATTTTCTCTTTTGATTCTGATTCTTTCAATACTCTTATGTGCTCATTAGAATTATAATGAGCAATATATTCTTGGGCTTTAGCAAAAAGTTCTTCGATAGTAGCTGGTGTTTGTTTTTTTTGTAAATCGCCGGTTTCAATTTTTTTTACCCATTTTGAAACTCTAATTTTTAAATCTGCTCCCATTTGAATTAATTGAGTATCTTGTTCTGAAGGAAGTGGAAATAATTCAACATATAAATCTCTTAGTTCATAACGTAGCCGAAATTGTTCTTTACCAGAGCGACTTTCTAAGTAGCCGGCTATTGAATCTCTATATTGTGAAGCTGCTGTAATTAAACTCATAATTAACTCCTTATATTTTATAATAATGAGTTAATTATAAAATATAGTCTAGTTTAATTAAACTGAAGTATTTT
>JAFGQY010000062.1 GCA_016935395.1 Parachlamydiales bacterium | reverse complement strand
ATTATAATGAACTTATATTTAGTGAGTTATGCAGGTGACTAAATCTTAAATTGTTAAATATGAATAAATTTTTATCAATAATTGGTCATTATCAAAAATAGATGTAATATAAATAAACCCTTTAGAGTAATGGACTTAAATTTATTTAAACGAAAAAGGCTGAAATTAAGCACCTTAACTATAGGCCTTTCAAGGCTATTTTGGTTTTGGAATAATTCTTTTTCCTACAATAGCCAAGCCTGAAGAATAAGTAGGTCTAGCATGTACATGAGCATAACATGTAGGTGGTCTGCAAGGAGTTACCCTTCCTGAAAGAGAAGTAATAAAACTATTAGGAAAATGTTGTTTTTTTTCTACTGGTAACTGTGGAAATCTTGTATCCATAAGTCTTCTTGTAGAGATTGGAAGTCCAAAAACATCATCTGTATCATATGATTCAGTATATTGAGAACGTTCTTCTCTAACTGATGAATGAGGAGAACTGCTATCTGCATCTGTAGAAAATACTTGCCTTATTCCCGGAATTGGTAGTGCCATAAAAATTTCTCCAATGTTTTGAGTTAGCTACTATATTGACAAGTTTGTATTAATTCAATTTATTTAATTAATGATACAGCGCCTGAGAACTTATCATCAGTTGTTGTATGCTGATAGGTAACTCTAACCTTCCAGGCGGAAGAAAGGAAGGTGAAAAGACTGACTTTATATTCGTTATACGGGGGCTCTTTTTTTCTATTCCATCCATGATGGGATTCAATTTCACATGACCAAAATGGGTTCAATCTAAAATAAGCATGAGTTAAAAATGTATTTCTTTTATCTGAAATGGATGTATCTTTTAAAAGATTAACATCTCTTGAAACGTCTAAAATGAAATTTTCGTGATTGGCTTTTCTAAAATCATAAGAAGATCTGTATCGAAATTCAACTGAAAAGGCAAAAGCTTCATTTACACTCCATCCAAGTCTGATATTTGAAAAGTCTAATGTCTTGGCATAAAAATTCCATGCGGAATTTGCAGATAAAAAAACAGATGGCAAGTTCCAATTCAGATCTAAGTAGAGTTTTGGAAGAGTTCTTGGAATGAAATGGGAATCTAAAAAAGTATTAGCATAAAGATCAGCTTCAAAGCTTGGATAGGATCTTATTTTTTTAAGAGAATAAACCTGGTTTTTAATACCTGTTTTAATGAGGTTTAATTTGTTATAACCGTCATCAATACTGAAGATATAATAGCTGTCTACTTTTTCTGTTGGCTCGGTAATTCCTTTATAGCTGATATAGGGCTCTAAAATATGCTTATGGCGTTTATAGTTTTTAAAAAAATGTGTTTTTAACGCACCGCCATATAAAAACATGGCCTGCTTTTTGTCGGTGCTTTCAGGGCTTTTATTGTAGAAAATACCAATAAATCCAACGTAAGGAGTTAAAGTCAGAAACTGCGTTTTTAAAGGCCTGGAAACAATATTGTGAGTTTCAAGTCTCGCTGATTCAAAACTATTTATGGAAGGAGACAGTTTATCGGAAAATTGATAGTTTAAATAAGAAGTAGAAAAAGAGTTGTAAAACATCACACCCAGATTAGGGGACTTGTAAGGTTTTATAGTTACGTAACCTGTCGGAAGCTGCTGTTTTACGGTATCAAAACTATTGAGTCTCGGTCTTGCATAGAGTATGCCAAGATAGGATTTTTCTTCGCGTCTTAGTGTAAACTCTGATTTTTTTGCTGTATTTAATTCAAAATCATCAGATTTAAAATCTGAAGGCATGTTTATATCAGAAAATTTATCCCATGTTAGATTAGCTTTTGTTTTTCCAGTTGGACTGACAGAACTATAAACACCTTGAACCCTATATCTTCTTTTTTTAACAAGCTCTTTTTCAATTACGTCTGATGCTAGATAGTTTTTAGTATCAAAAATAGTTCTTCCGTGGGTTGGATGGTACTCTGTTTCTATAGCTCCGCCCCATCCCATTTTCAATCTGTAATCTAATCTTCCCCATAGGCCAAAATCTCTCCACGAATAGAGTCTGTATCTAACCGTTCCTCTAGGTCCCGATTTTTTATCCCAATTAACATTGTATTTAATAATGGGTGTTCCTAAGAATTTTTTGAGATTTATTTTAAAAGAAGGCAGCCATAGAGTCGGAAGTTTAAAAAATCTAAATCTTACATTTTTAGCTTGAAGAAGATCTTTTTTTAAAACGTTTACCTTTCCGGCGTGAATATCCCAGGTAGAGTCAATATTTTCACAGGTAGTTACAAAAACGTTATCTACGTGATAACTGCCGTCACTTTTAAGTTCAATTTTGTCTCCTCCTAAATACCAAAAAGATGCAAAGGTTTTACCTTCGTATACCGTTCCTGTTTTAGTGATAAAATCATATTCAAGCTCTTCGCCGACATATACTTTTCCTTTATACTGAATGATTAAATCTCCTTCAGCTTCAATTCTATGGACAAGTGCACCGTTTTCTATTCTTTTGATATATTGAATTGTTTTAGCTTGGATTCTAATATCATGACCTTTGATCACTCCACCTTCATGTGTTAATAAAATACCGTTTTTATATGTGGGATTTCGAAGATCAACTATTAATTCCTGAGAGTTTTTGGATGTTTTAAAATTTTTTGTTTTTTCTAAAAGCTTGTTTCCTTTTTTTAAAAGAGTTTGCTTAAATGAGGAAATATATTTTTCGGTATCGTCTTTTTGAAGCTCAGAGCAATATAGGCTAGAAATTGTGATAAAAAAAAATAAAAGTTTTTTCATAAATTGAATTTTTATTCAAAAAGACAAGTATATATTATGAAAAGATTTATTTCTATTCAGTTGCTCTAATTAAAATTCCAGCAAGCGCATATCTATTTTTAGGATTGGTTTTTCTAATAGAATCAACTATTATTGAAAGACTTTGTTCATTTTGTTTTGATGCTAAGGCTGTATACATATCAATGAGCAGTCTGGAAGATTCTTCTTTTGTAAGAGTATAGATATTGCTTACATTACTTTTTGATTTTTCCTTGTCGCTGTTGGAAATGTTTATTTTGATAATATCCAAATGGTTTTGTTTTTTTATCCAGTTAGCTATGTACTCTTCATAGGGGCCATCTTGTTTAAGCCTATATAAAGAGAGGTTGCAGTAGTCTCTAATCAGAGTAGATTTTGAATGAAGGGAGTTTGCTTTAATAAGTTCTATTGCTTTTTCTGATCCCAAATTTTCTAAAAGAGAAATTAACATAGGAACTAAATCATTTTGATTTTTATCAAAAATAGTTTTTGCAATAAATAAAAAGTCATCCTCTTTAAGCTCTAGTGCATCTTTTAAAATACTTTCTTTAATTGAAAGGGTAATGGAAGGATCAAATCTGGCATCTTTCATTCTATGCAAAGCTGCAGGCACTATTTTAAAATACATCATTGTTCTTCCGACTGAAAAAAATGGTTCAAAAGCTAAATCATTTTGATCGGAAATTAAAAATTCTAAAATTGGATCGACACTTCTAAAATCTTTTCTTTTTAATAAAGAGATAGCCGCATTAAACTTAACCTGTTTATTATTTGATTTAGTAAGGCTATACAAAAAATCTTCAGAGCCATTTACAATTTGAAGATTTGATATGGCAAAAAGATTGTTTTGTTTTGCCATATCTATCAAAACATCTTTTTTTGACTCTATTCCAAGCAGGTATAGTGATCTTGCAGCTGAAATTTTAACATTCTCAACAGGAGAAACAGCAAGCTTTTCTATTGCATCATTTGCTGAGCTATCTTTCAATGTACTTATTGCATATGTAAGAGCCTCTTTTTCTCCAATGGTGGCATTGGCAAACTTTTTTCTTAAAAAAGGCAGCAAATCATCTAAGGAGAAATTTGCAATAGATAAAATGGTTTCAATTCTAACATCCGGATTCGGATCATTTAGAAACTTTTTAATGTATTTATTGGATTCAGTTGTTCCAATCAATGCAAATAATGAGGGGAAGTAGGGTTTTAAAAAAGCGGGCAATCTAAACATGAGAGATTCTATTTGTCCAATTGCATGAGGATGTTTCCTTTTAGCCATATGATATGCAGCTTCAAGCCTTGTCGGTAGAAAATCAGAACCCATGGCTTTTGTTAAAAGTTTGTCTGTTTTATCATCTTGATACATTGATAAAAAATGTAGAGATACTAACTGGGTTTGCATTACAGATGAGTTTAATCCAAGCTCTAAAATATCAATAGATGAACTAGATGCCGCAAGGCCGGCTCCAAACATACACATCTGCTGAATTTCTAAATCTGAAGATTTAGCTCCATTTTTTAATAAAATAAGAGACATTTTTTGCAAAATCTCAAAATCATGAGATTTATTTTTTTGATATTCCAAAAAGGCTTTTTCTATTTCATTTGAATGCATTAAATATAAAATGTGTCTGGAATCTAATTCATTTGAAAAAATTATTGATGCAACCAAAATATTAAAAATTAAAAACTTTTTAAATAGTCCCATAAATCAATACCCGCCTTAAGTAAAATATCTTTTAATGCATTTATTGGAAGCCCCATCACATTGTAGTAGCAACCTTGCATATTTTTAATTATTACGCTCCCACTTTTTTGTATAGCATATCCTGCGGCTTTATCGGAAAAATAAAATGATTTATGGTACTTTTTTATCTGATCTTCACTTAAAGGATGAAATAATATTTTAGTCTCCTCAATGACTGTATGTTTTTGATTGTTAAATATTAATGTTAAAGCTGTATAAACGCTGTGCCAGGAATTTGAAAGTTCAGATAATATTTTTTTAGCGTCCTTTTCATCTTGCGGTTTTGTGAATATTTTATTATTTAGACTAACTATAGTGTCGCATCCTAAAACAGGATCATCTTTATAAATTTTTGAAATATCTTCGGCTTTTTTTAAAGAAATTAAACTAGCATATTCTTTGGCGGGAAGTGCCTTGGAAATGGTAGCTTCGTCAAAATCTGATCCATGAATTTTAAATGGAATTGAAAAATAACTTAGAATCTCTTTTCTTCTAGGGGATTTTGAAGCTAAAATTAACATGTTTAAAATAATCCATTATACTTAAATTAAAACTTTTCAATATTAATCCATTTAACTATTAATTTCTCTTTAAAAATATCTGAGTGTTGGGTATTTTTTTTAAAAATATTTAGGAGTTTTATCATGTCTCACATATCGCCAATTGGAAAAATGCAAAGTCCAGATGACATTTTAACAAATGAAGCCAATTTTTCATCTCCAAAAGGCTTGGGGGATATAGAATCTACAATTGAATCTATGCAGGACAATCAAACGCTTCAAAAAAATCCGGGCTTTTTTTATAGCGTTTTTAAAAAAATAAAAAATATTTTAAAAAGCTTTTTCTATTTAATCTTTTTCTGTTTTAAAAAACCCTCAATTGAACAAAAAGAGTATCAAGATCTTTCTATTAAGTTGGAAAGAGCACACCTTTTATCAAAAGAGCTTGTTTTTGAAGAAGTTAATCAAAATCCTGTTATTTATAAAATGCTTGGAAAACACCTTTTTACATCAAAAAGCTACAACCCTTTAATTTTTATTTGGAGAGCTTTTGTTCTATTTAAACAAAAAACCTATTTAGAAATCGGAAAAGAAGAAGCTAAAAAGGATTATAAACTCTTAATTCCATATCTAGAAGAATTTTATAGATATAAACTAAAAAGACTTAAAGATAAAATTGATGAAGATTAAAATTATTTCTTTTTAATCTTTTTTGGTGCTTCATCTACTTCATCTATCCAAATAGGTGATGACCAAGCCATATGGCCATCTTCCTGAATTGCTTTTAAATAGTAAAAACAAAATGGTGGTTTTTCAGCATTAGGTTTTAATAAAAACTCTTTCAAAAAAGTCATATCATCATATGTAAATTCAAAAGTTGTATCATCTGGTGTGAATTTTGTTAAAACCTGATCATTTCTATAAAGAATTATCTCTTTAATTTTATCAGTTCCTAAAACAAATCCTGTAATGTATCGATTGTAAAATAGTCCAGGTTTATTATAAGTTTTAAGCTCTGATCCCATCATCTCTTCAGCAATGAAAAATCCAACTACTATTCTTTTTCCAGTTGTAGCGTAGCATCTTCTTTTTTGAAGAGCCTCAAATAATCCATCTCTAGAATGTGTTTTAGCTAAAATAGCTGTTAATCCTGATGAGTACTGTACTTGCGTAGAATCATAAAATTTTGAATAAACACCCCTGTCATCCAATCCCCCGGCAACAAAACCAACTCTAGTTCCATTTACAAGCGCTTTAATTACAGATCCTGCATTATCTTCTTTAACAGGCCCTGAAATAGGTCTTGTGTTACCTTCTTTTGAAGATTTTTCAGAAGATCCCCATGCGTTATATATCTCAACTACCTTTTCAAATTCTTCATTGTAATTTTTGAAATCAAATACGGTTTCCGATCCCATAGTAAAAGAAGGAATAGAAATAACATCTTTACTAGTTAAAGTTTTATAGATTTTATTTAGTGAATTACTTTTTAAATCCTTTTTTCTTAAAATAGACTTATTGTCTTTTGGGTAGATAAATTGACGCAGCCCTTCTTCTTTAGAATTCCCATTCCATTGAAATCCTAAAAACACAGAAAATCTTTCATCTTCATTAAATTCAGATACGTTTGTAACTATTTTTTTCCAAGCATCTGTTTTCGTTTCTTCTTCGCTATCAAATGATGAGGTTGCATAAAACTGATAAGATTTATCGTCTCTATAATACCTAATGCAGTTCTCAATATTATCTGTTGCATCAAATTTTTGTGACTCACCATGTAAAAGACCCCAGTAAAGAGAATAATCAGCTTCTTTAAAACATTTGATTGGAGCGGAATAAAAGAGCTCATTTGTTTTAAGATTTTTGAGTTGAATTTTATAAGTTCCCGGTTCATTAAAATATAGATTCGGAAGAGTGATAAAGCCCGTTTCCGGAATGAAAAGCTTCCAGTTAAGGTTTTCTCTTAGATGTTCGTAGCTAAGCTCAATTAATGTATCTTCAGGTGCGTTAGCCGTTAAATTACCAAATTCATCTTCAAATCTTACAATCACATCAAATCTTTTATTTCTTGCAACTAATGATGGTGTGATAATTTTAATGTTTTGAAGACTATTTCCTTTTACATCCAAATGAAAAACTTCTGTTTCTCTTTTACTTTTAACATCGATATGAAAATTAAAACTTTTTTTTCTTTGAGTGTATAGCTGACATCTATTGGCTTTTTCATTGTCATTTGTAGGGGATCCGATAAATATTGTAACTGTTTCGCCGGTTTTCAGATCTTGCGGCAGTTTAAATTCATATGAATTGGAAAATGTTTTCATGTCTTGCAAAACATTTGCCTGAACTATTTTTTTATTTGGAAGTTCTAACCAGATAAGATTTGTTTTAGATTTTATATTTGTTTGAGGAGGTTGCCAATCAAAAAATCTTCCCATTGATTGAAATTCAAATGTAAATGTTGCGCCTTTTGGTAAATCATTAGCAGTTGTATATGAAAAGCTATAAGTTCTAGTTTGTCCTGCTATAGCTACATGTGGATCACTTGTACATATTGATCTTCGCATGAAATTTTGCTCCTAAAAAAATAAATTTTAATAACTGGTATAATATCTTAATATTTATTCTTTTGCAAGAAGCTAAATAGTTCTTTTGGTAAATAGGCTAGTGTAATTTGAAATAAAACTATTTATTAAGAATAATTTTAATTTTTTCAATGCATCTTTCATTTGAAATCAATACTTCCATATCAAAATCATCCAAATGCATTTTCCAGCCTTTTGTTGGAATTGTACCGGCTTTATGAAAAATAAACCCTCCAATAGTTTCATATTCGACACTATGGGGAATTTTGATGTTTAACTTTTCTTCCAAGTCAATAATAGTCATTTTAGCGTCTACAACAATATCACCCGAAGGAAGACGCCAGAATTGACGCTCTTCACCAACATCATATTCATCTTTTATCTCTCCAACCAACTCTTCCAAAATATCCTCAATAGTAATAATTCCTTCTGTTCCGCCATATTCATTAACAATGATCGCTAAGTGTATTTTTTCATTTTTAAACTCTTGAAAAAGTTTTGAAACCTTTTTATTTTCAGGGCAATATATCGCAGGTTTTACAATAGTAGATATTTTTTCATTTAAAATATTTTTGTTCTCTTCGAGTTTAGTGTAAATTTTCAAAAGATCTTTATACATTAAAACTCCAATAATATTATCAAGAGTTTCTTCGTAGACAGGTATTCTGGAGTAGTCTTCTGAAAGTAAATATTTTGATGCTTCTTTAATGCTTGTATTTGAATCTATTGCAAAAATATCAACTCTAGGTATCATGATTTCTCTTGCAACTTTTTCTTTAAGAGTAATAACCGAAGCTATAATGTTTTGGTCATATTGAGTAAGAACTGTGCTCAGCTCTGAATCATTAATCATAGCTAAAACCTTTTCTTTAGAAACAAAGCCTTTAATTATGTACCCGTTTTGTTTTTTGAATGTCATTTTTGCTAAAAACAGTATAAACCAGGTAAGAGGTAAAAAGATTAATAAATTTAAAGAGGATAAAAAAGCTGTAAGTTTGAGAGTTGTTTTAGAGGATTTTTTTGCAAAAAATCTCATAAAAAAATCTAATATCAAAAAGACTATAAGTACTAAAGCTGCAAAAAGAATAATAAACCAAGCGCTATGAATTTCTAAATTTGGAAATAGCGTTATGAAAAAAAAGAAAAATGTTATTGCATAAAGAAGATAAAGCAAATGTTTTGTTACACTTAAAAATGTATAAAATTTCTCCCAGCTTTTTAAATAGAAATTTTTAAATAAAAAAGATGCGGAATTTAAAATTTCTTTTGTCTGAAATTTTCCTAGGTTTAATAAACTGGCGTTAAATGCTGTTAAAACATTTGCTCCTATAGTAAAAAAAACTAATAGGACTATTGTAATAAATAATAGTAATGACATTTTTCTCTCAATAAATGTTTTCTTGAATTAAATAATTTATAAGCTCTTTTTCTTTTTTTCTCATAATCTTTTCATCAATTTCATCTATATCATCATATCCAATTAAATGTAAAATGCAGTGGATAATATAAAGAGTTAATTCATGATTTTGATCGATGTTATGCTTTTTTGCATATTTAATGGCTGTATCTGTGCAGATAAAAGCCTCTCCTAATATTGAATGAGGCTTTTTGCAATTTGGTGGATCTATAGGCAGAGTGATGCAATCTGTTAAAGTTGGATCATTAAAAAACTTTTTATGAAGCTTTTTTATTGTTTTTTCATCAACAAAATAAAAAACAACTTCATCAGTTTTAATTTTTTCCTTAAGGAAAATTTTACTGATCTGCTTTTTGATTTTAGTTTTATCTAAGCTTAAAGATTTTTGATCATTAACTAATAAAATCTTCATGCTACTAAAAAATTTTTAGAATAATATTCACAAAAAAGCTTTTACGATTCAATATTTGTAGGTGTTTTAGGAAGACCTGTTACTTTTTTGTCGCTATCTTTAAATTTTCCTAATTTTTTTAAAACATCTACTCTTTCGAATCTTTTCAAAACGTTTCTTTTTTGTTCTGATTTTGAAGCTTTTCCGTAACTTGGATGTCTAGACATTTTTTTTATCCCTTTTATTATTTAATTTTTGCAATGTAAACATATTCGCCATTTAAAGCATTTTCATGCTCTTTGTAGCCATTTTTTAAGTTGTCTTTTTTAGGACCTGTTTTTTTTGTAATTCTTTTTTTTCTTTTTTTTGGACACTGATGTCTTCTTTCTTCTTGTTTGCCAATACGAGTCATTTTTGATCTCCTTCAAAATTTAAATAAAAAATATAAGAATAATACATATAAAATTCAAGTAAAATTCAAAGCTTCTTAGCTAAATTAAAGAAAAGATTAATAATTGTGTGAAATTATAAAAATTCATATAGTTTTTTTAATTTTTTTTATTAATAAAATTCAAATAATATATTTTATTAAAGAGATATTTATGGCAACTAGCCTTCAAGGACATTTTTTAGGAACACAATTTTTTAATTTTATAAAAAATCCTAAAGATAAAGGATGTTCTGGAATAAAAATATTTAATTTTACAGGCAATTCAGTTCGTTTATCTGCTTACAAAGTTTTTTTAAGTGCTAAAATCGTAAATTTATGTGTTCAAATTGTTTTTGCTCAGTCTATTTCTAATTTGAATAGATCGGATAATTTTAGAAGAATCATTACAGTTTTAAAAGAAAAATGTTGTGAATTTTACGAAGAAGAAAAATATGTTAGAATTATACTTTCCATTGAAGCTTTTAATGAAGTTGTAGCACCTAAATAATATTTTATTACTGAGATTCTATTTGATATCCAAGGGATTTATAAAGTTCAAATTTTTCTTTGCTTTTTGATAGTTTTAATGGGCTTGTATAATCATCGAAATCGTAAATTACTTTATACTTCTTGTCGATATCTAAAAGATCTTGGGTTAAATTGAATAGATAGTGAAAGTTGTTAACATTGTTTGTATTATTTGATATGACTATAAAATCATCAACTTTACTATCAGATACTACATGTGGTAAAAAGCTATCTACAGGATGGCTCCATAAAAGCTCGTCAACAAATCTTGAAGAAGCTTCATCCGAAGTTTTGATCAAAAGGTGCTTTTTGTTTTCAAAATGCTTATAAGCTGTTTGGATGATTTTTATAAGTTTAGACTTGGGATCTTTTACTTGAAAGAAAATTACTTTATTTTTTTGTTGCATCGGGTAGTTTTTCTCCAGGCAAGATAAGTCCGCAAGATACAGTAAATTTTATCGCATCTTCATTGCTCATTTTAATATCATATATTTGGTCTTCCTGTACTAAGACAAGATATCCGGAAATGGGGTGGGGAGCCGTTGGTAAAAATACAGGTTTTAAATTATGTTTGCTTTTTTCTTTGATTTCTTTAGGTATTTCTCCTGATTTGAAACCTATACAAAGGGATTTTTCAGATGGAAACTCAACCATAGTTGTATATTCGAAAGCTTTTCTTCCTTCTTCTGATACAAACGCACCAACAATATCTCTAAGTGAGTTATAAATGGATTTTACAAAGGGTATTTTAGATAATATTTTATTTGTCCAGTTTATCAGAGCTTTGAAGAAAAACCATCTTGCTAAAATCCCTAAAAGAAATATAAAGATCAGCAAAAGTACGATTATTAATACTCTAGCAATAAATTTTACTAAAGCTGGATTTTGCAGAAGAGAAAGCGTTTGTTTATATTTTAAAAGAAAGCCGATTACCATATTTAAAAAAGGAGAGGTGAAAAGATCAACTATAAATACAAACAGCATTACAGTTAAAGCTAATGGCAGAAGAATGATAAGTCCGGCAATTAAATATTTTCTCATGCTTTATTTTTTATAGTTTTTTCAGGTAAAATTACTCCACAAGAAACAATATACTTGATTGCTTCTTCAGGTTTCATATCTAGATAAATAAGTTCATCTTTTTTAAATAATAGTAAAAATCCGGTAGTTGGGTTTGGAGTTGTTGGAATAAATATTGTAATCAAATCTTCATTTGCTGAATCTGAGCAAGTTTCAGGCGAAGATCTGGAGATAAAGCCAATGCTATAAGAGCCCTCTTTTGGAAAAGGTACCATCACTACCTGTTTGAATGAATTTTTATCGGTTACAAATAGGGTTTTTATAATATCTTGAGATGTTTTGTAGACTTTATTTACAAGTGGAATTCTGTGTAAAATATTATCACCAAATTTTATTAAAAGATTAAACAAAAACCATCTAGCCAAAATTCCCAAAAGGATAGTAAATATAAAAAGTCCAATAAGTATTATTATTTGACTTCCATATTTTATTATCTGCTCAGATGAAAGTATATGGGTGTTTAATTTTTGCAAATCAGTTTTAGACAGCACTTGCATCGCAAATCCCATAAATGGTTTTGTGAGGAAGTTTACAACAAAAATAACGATTAAAAGTGTAAGCGTTAATGGAAGTAATGTAACAAGGCCAGTAATGAAATATTTTTTCATATTTTTTTTCTCCAAAATCTAACTTAAAATAGATGAGTATTAATTAGCAAGATCAGATCAAAACTGAGTATTTTTTTTTGTAAAAAATTATTTTAAACATTTAAAAAAATTATTTGATAAAACGCAGGTTATAGTTGTAATTAACTTATTATTAAGTAAATAAACTGTAATAATAAAATTATAATTATATAGTAATTAATATTATAATTTGATATAATTTTATTAAAAAAGTGAGGTATTAATAATGAGCATTAAAGTGAGTCAATTAGCACTTGCAAGCGGAGTTGTTTGGGCTGCCGCGAGGTATGCTACCGGTGATTGTTCAGGAGCTTTGTGCGCGGCATCTTCAACTGTTGTAGGTCCCTTAGCATTAATGGCTTTTGGAGCATTGGGTGAATATTTTACTAGACTGCCGGAGTCTCATTTACCTCAAAGTGCACCAAAATCTGCAAAAAGTACAACATTACCGGCTCCACCTCAATTAGCAGATCCTACTGGAGTTCCAGCGGGTGTGGAAGGTCAAGACACTTTAAAGCAAGCACTAAGAATGTCTTTAGATACAGTGCAACTTCCAGAGGGCTGTAATTATAAACAAATTATAGAAAAAGGTGGAAACTTAGTATTATTGGCTTCTACAGATAAAGGAATAGATAGTTTAAAAGGGAAAGTTTATGAATATAATTCAGATTCTCAAAATTGGGTAATCCTATCAAAAAAGGGTCAAGGAAAAAGACCTGCTGCACCAAGTGAGTTAAGATTAGGAGCAGCAGCTGAGTCTGCTATTTCGACTGTTCCCAGATCTGCAAGAGCTGAAACTTTATTAACAGAAGATCCATCTATTCCAATAGAAGGCAGCTGGCCACTTGGGATTGTAAGAGAAGATGATGCAAATTCTTGTTTTTTTAATGCTGCCACTCACATGATGATGCAAATGGATTGGATAAAAAGATATCCGAATCGTACTCAGTGGCCAAAAAGTTGTTTGTTTATGTACGATACAATCAAAAGATATTCAGATGGAAATAAAGATCCTTCATTTAATAAAAGCGCCATAACAATACCCAGATGGGTTAATGAGGCTTATGAAGGTTTTCCTTGTCAGATGGATGCGCATGAACTTTTATTAGAAATTAGCGGACAGTTCCCTGAATCTATTTTTGATCAAGCTTCGGTTCCTGTAGGAGGGAGGGTTCTATTGGACCCAACAACAAGAGATATTCGTGATCAAAGTCACTCGGATTTAGTAGTAATAATAAGTAGATTTGTGGGGAGAAGAAAAGACGATAGAAAAACATCAATGTTAGAAATCTTTGAATATCAAGAAGCAGATGGCATAAATAATACCTATGAGCTTGATTGTATTATTGACCACCAAGGAAGGAGCGCTAATTCTGGGCATTATATAGCTTATAAAAAAATTGAGGGTGACTGGTATAAATTTGATGATCAAAATGTTGAAAAAGTACAAAGAGGTACCTCGGCATGGGCGGAGTTATTCTCTGAAAGGGGTGGAGCTTTACATTTTGGATATATTTATCATTACAAAAAAACAACTATATAAGTTTTTAAGAAGCTTTGCTAGTCCACGGATTATTTCTAATTCTAAATCTATAAGGTAAATGCTGATCTTCCTCAGCATAATCTATTCCAACTCTTTTTGACGCTAAAATATCCTTATCTGAAATTTTTATATTTTTATCTTCAATCCAGATTTTTTCACTATTAAAAGGTAAATAGTTAAAATCTTTTGTAATGCCAAACGCTTTAGTGAGTAGAGCAGGACCTGATGTAAGAGAATTGTCCAAACAGCTCTTATTTCTTCTTTTAAGCATAGTTTCAATGCCGATTTTAGGCTCAATGGCTCTAATTAAAATTGCGTGAGGAATGTCTTTTTTATTTGTAACAACATTTAAAAGAGCGTGCATGCCATAACATATATAAACATATACAATGCCGCCATCTTGAAACATTACCTCAGTTCTTTTAGTTCTTCTGCCCATGTAAGCATGAGAGGCTTTATCTTCGATACCATTGTAGCTTTCTGTTTCAACTATTATTCCAGCTGTAATAATATTATCAATTTTGGTGAAAAGGTATTTGCCGAGAAGTTTTTTTGCTAAAAAAACAACATCATCTTTTTGGTAAAATTTTAAATCAATCGGGTTCATTTTCTTTTTGTATCGATTTGATAATCTGCTAGTAAAAGGATTAAATCTAAATGAAGGATTTTTACTGTTATTTTTTTTGAAACATAGTATTGAGTATTGGTGTTTTGTCCAATAAGCCTAAGAGTGTTTTCGTTATATTCATAATAATCATCTTGAAGATTTGATACATGCAAACTGCCTTCTATGGAAAAATCATCCAATTCAAAAACTAAAAAGTAAGGTTTTACTTTTGTAATAGTAGCTGAAAATCTTTTTTTCGGACGAACTTTCAGAATTTTATTTAGCAAACGATATTTTTTTAGTAAAATAACTGAGCTTTCAGCTTTAAATGAATGTCTTTCTTTTTCAGATAAATATTTTGCTATTTCAGCTAATTTATCCTTTTGATCTTTATCCTCTTCATTAAATAAAAGTCTGTGAATCACAAGATCAGAATATCTTCTTATAGGTGAGGTAAAGTGAGTATAGTGCTCAAGCGCTAAACCATAATGACCGATATTATCTTCAGAGTATAGAGCTAATTTTAAATTTCTTATAAAATTGATAGAGAGCCTTTCTATGTGAGGGGTGTTTTTCGCTTCTAGAAAGAGTTTTTGTATGTCTAGATGGGTAGGTTTTGCTTTTAATTTAAAACCTAAAGATCTGGCCAGATCATAAAAATCTTCGAAATTTTCATATGCAGGCTCTTCATGTACTCTGAAAATTAACGTTTTTCCCTTTTGACTCAAATGCTTTGCAACGATCTCATTTGCTTTTAACATAAATTCTTCAATCATTTGATGAGTCTCATCATATTTGACTACTTTTATTTCTATTGGATTGCCCCTTTGATCCACTATTATTTGAGTGTCAGCTAAAGCAAAATCAATAGATCCTCTTTCAAATCTTTTCTCTTTTAAAAGCTTCATAAGATCTAGCATGTCTAAAAGAATATTTCTTAATTTGTCATTTTCTTTTTTTGAGTCGATAAGTTTTAGAGCTTCTTCATATGAAAATCTTTTAATGCTTTTTATAAAAGAGCGATTAATGTCATAACTTTTCAAATTTCCATTTTTATCAAATACCATCATTACAGAAACGGTTAGTCTTATTTCATTAGGAATCAAGCTGCAAAGATCATTGGAAAGTTTTTGGGGTAGCATAGGAATGCAGACATTTGGAAAATATACTGAATTTCCTCTTTTAAACGCTTCTTCATCTAAGGCAGTATTTGGTCTTACAAAGTGGGCAACATCTGTAATATGAACTCCCAGATGAAAATTGCCGTTATTATCTTTTTGTAAAGATACGCTGTCATCATAATCTTTTGCAGTTGCAGGATCTACTGTAATACAATCTAAATTGGTATAATCTTTTCTGTTTTCAAAATCTTTTTCAGTTATTTTAAAATTTTTGATCTCATTTAAAATTTTTTTAGAAAAATCTTTTCTAATATCAAATTCAGCTATTGCAGCGTCAATGTCTTTTGAAGGATCTGATATGTGGGATAAAAATTTATGAAGTTCAGCAAAAATTTCTGCTTCTTTTTTATCAGGCCATTTAGTGACCTTCATGATTATTCTATCGCCATGTTTTAAAGTTTTTAAAGATTTTAATAATATTTGATCGTTTTTCCCAATTGTAGGTGAATAAGCTAAATAGCTGTTTTTTTTGAGTTTTTTTATAATTATTCCATAAAGATATTTTTTTTCTCTTTCTAAAATCTCTGTAATCGTTCCATCTAACCCTTTTTGAGTAATATTTTTGATTGTAACTTCAACAAGATCTCCATCTATAGCCAATCCGATACCATTTTTGGGAATAAAAATATCTTCAACATCTTTTTCTGTTACCATTACAAACCCAAATCCTTTTGGGTTTTTCCTAAAAGTTCCTGTAAAAATCTTTTTTTTCATACTGTTTGAATAAAACTTTTGTATACATTGTGAAGAAGACAGGCAATTGTCATAGGTCCAACTCCTCCTGGAACGGGCGTTATATATGATGCTATATCTTTAACATTTTCAAAGTCAACATCTCCGACAAGTTTTGTTGTAGAGTCTGATTGTTTTTCCAAGTTAATTCCAACATCTATTACAACAGAGCCTGTTTTTACCATATCTTTTGTAATAAATTTTGGTTTACCTATTGCCGCAACCAAAACATCAGCGGATCTTGTAATCTGAATTAAATCTCTACTATAACTGTGAGCTACTGTAACTGTTGCATTGCAAAAAGGTTTTTTTTGCATTAATATAGCGGCAAGGGGTTTGCCGACAATATTTGATCTTCCTACTATAACTACATGTTTTCCCTGAATGTCGATATTTGACTTTTCTAAAAGAATTTTTATGCCAAGCGGTGTGCAGGACAAAAAGCCGCTATCGTCTCCAATAAGAGCTTTTCCGACATTTAGCGGGTGAAATCCATCAACATCTTTTTTTGGATTTATCGATAAAATTATTTCGTTCTCGTTTATCTTTTTAGGAAGAGGCATTTGAACTAAAATCCCATTAACTTTTGGGTCGTTATTCAAGTAAGATATTTTTTTTAAAAGTGCTTTTTCATCTATATTTTCATCCAAATGATAAAGATCAAAATCAATACCCACATGATCGCATGCCTTTTTCTTCATTCTAATGTAGGTCAACGATGCACTATTATTTCCAACTAATATAACACTTAAATTAGGCTTTTTTGGTTTTAAATTATCCAGTTTTGCTTTAATTTTTAAAGCAATCTCTTTTGCTATTTCTTTTCCATTTATTATCATAATTTATTTAACTGTTTTACAAATTGATCATGTATAAGGTTATTTGATGCTATTATTGCATTTTCCTTTTTAATTTCAAAAGGACTTCCCGTAAAATCGGTTATTATCCCATTAGCTTGTTGAAGAATTAAAGCTCCGGCTGCTATATCCCAGGCTTTTAGATTGGTTTCCCAAAAAAGATCAAATCTACCGGCTGCAACGTAAGCTATATCCAAAGCGGCTGAACCTATTCTTCTTATCGGAACTCCTAGCTTTAAAATATTTGAAAATCTTTCGATTGTTTTATCGGGATTTTCTTTTAAATTGTAGGGGAATCCTGTTGCTAAAATTGCCTCATTCAAATTTTTTGTACCAGTGACTTTCAAAGGATTTCCATTTAAAAATGAGCCTTTGTTTTTCTGAGCGAAAAAAAGCTCGTTTGTAATCGGTTGATAAATAACTCCGGAAACAATTTGATTATTTTTTAAAATCCCTATGCTTACACAAAACATAGGTATCAGATGAGCAAAATTAACCGTTCCATCTAAAGGATCTATTATCCATTGATAGTTGGAGCTGCTGTCGATAGATCCCTTTTCTTCGGATAAGATTTTATGATCAGGATAATTTTTTTTAATTATATCGATTATAATAGTTTCTGATTTATAGTCATATTCAGTTACTAAGTTGTGCGTTCCCTCTTTTTTTGACACTTTGAATTTTGTATTTAAAAAGCCCTCTTTTAGAACTTCACCCGCTTTTAATGCGGCTTGTATAGCGGTTAGCGTGATTTTTGAAAAATCTTCTTTTTGTATATTTTCCATAAAATTCTATAATTTACCCTCTTTAATTTGTTTATTAAAAATACAGGCAGTGCAAAAAACAGGTAAGCATAAAGTCCATCTATAAGCGGCATAAACAAAATATCTGTTGCTACCCACTTTATAGACAAAATGATTTTTTTATCGAAGATAAAAAATAAAATTGGATTAATTATTGAAAAAATTAATGAATAGACATATGTAAAAAGAATCAGATTAATTTGAGTCTCTTTAAAAAATCTTCTCTCATTATATAAAAACACAGAGCAAATTGTATAATTGAGTGAATATATTCCAAAATGCGATGATGAAAAAAGATCTATAAAAAAACCTGCTAAAAGACTAACCCAAAGTGAAAAAATAAGCGAAGATCTGTAAAAAAATAAAATAATAAAAGGAGCAAAATAAATAAGAGTCAAACTTTTTGAAATTGCACTTATAAAAATAGCCGTCATACACGCAATCATAAAACTAAAAATAATTTCAAAATCTATCTTGGTTTTACTTTGTGCCATTTTATTGCTGAGCTTATAATTGTTTTTAAATCAGAATATTTTGTATCCCAATTAAGTAGGTTTTTAGCTTTTTTAGAATTTGCAAATAATATGGGGGGATCTCCCTGTCTTCTATTGGAAAATTTTTTGTTAATTTTTAAATCGAGCTGATTTTCGATTTCACTTAAAACTTCTAAAATCGAAAAACCATTTTCTGATCCTAAATTTAAAAAATGACTCTTTTTATTCTCAAACAGATATTTTAAAGCTTTTATATGAGCAGAAGCTAAATCATTAACATGTATGTAATCTCTAACAGCCGTTCCATCTTTTGTTTCATAGTCAGTTCCAAATACATCCAGACTATCTTTGAAATTAAGAGCTGTTTCAATAGCCAGAGGTATTAAATGAGTTTCAGTTTTGTGGTCTTCTCCAATCTCAGCATCCAAATCGGCGCCGGCTGCATTAAAATATCTTAAAGATATGAATTTGAGATTATATGCTCTATCATAGTCTTCTAAAATTTTTTCAATCATGTATTTTGTTTGTCCATAAGTAGATATAGGGGATTGATCATGATCTTCTAAAAGAGGCATTTCTTTGGGAATGCCGTACGTTGCGCAGGTAGAAGAAAATATTAGCTTTTTAACATTATTTTTCAAAAGCGCTTCTAAAAGGTTCAATGTTCCAATAACATTATTGTGGTAATATTTTTGAGGGTTTATTTCGGATTCATATACCAATGCATTTGCTGCAAAATGCATAGCAGCTTTGATGTTATATTTTTTTATAGTAAAATCCAGTTTATCAACATCGTTGATATCACCTTCAATAAAAGGGCCCCATTTAGCTGCGTATAAATGACCTTCAGATAAGTTATCATAAATAATAGGTGTAATACCCAGACTTTTTAACATTTTAGCGTTATGAGAACCTATGTATCCGGCTCCACCGGTTATCAAAATATTTTCTTTTTTCAAAGTCAATAAGCTCCTTTGGGGAATAAAACTCTTGGGATTGTCATTAAGACTAAATATAAATCATAAAAAAAAGATCTTTTTTCAATGTACTTTATTTCAAGCTCAACTCTTTCATCTATCGACAGCTCACTTCTTCCGGAAATCTGCCAAAGACCTGTAATGCCGGGTCTTATTGATAAAACCTTTTCGGTTTTATCTTTTAAATATTTTCTGATTTCAATGTCATAGTTTTCTTTTGGTCCTACTAGAACAAAGGGTCTGGGGCCCACAATGGAAAGATCTCCTTTTATAACATTGAAAAATTGAGGAAGTTCATCCAAAGATGTTTTTCTTAAAAATTTTCCAATAGGAGTAATTCTAGGATCGTTTTTTAACTTTTGAAATTTTTCCCACTCTTTTTTTAAAGCAATATTCTTGTTTAAAAGAGTTTTAAGTTTAGTTTCAGCATCTTTATACATTGTTCTAAATTTAATGCATTTTATTATTTTTCCACCTCTTCCAATCCTTTCAGATATATAAAAAACGGATCCCTTTGAAAATATAAAAACTAATATGGCTACAATAATAAAAAGATAAGAAAAAAATATAATCACAAATAGACTAAACAGGATATCAAATATCCTCTTGGAAGGTATGTGTTTTATTGGATATTTCATTTATTAAAAGCTTAATTAATTTTATCAATACTCGTTTAATATTAACATATAGCATATTTATCGTCTTTATAGGAGTTTTTATTTTTTTTATATGAAAATACTGATATGATGTCTTTTAAATTAAAAATCTTAAGTGATATGGAACAACGCTCGAAAAGGGGCTTTACTCAAAAAAATGAAATTGAAAAATTTCAAAATTTATCTGCATTTGAAATTTTAAATCTTCTTAAATCTTCTGATTCTCAAAAAAGAACCATTGCAGCAAAGTTGCTTTTAAGTAAGTCGGATCTTTCATGTATAAATCCTTTACTTAATGCTTTATCTCAAGAAAAGTCCCTTTATACAAAAATAGCTATTTGCGAAGCTTTAGCAAATTTTAAAGAGAAAGCTGTTCATTTTTGCATTCCCTATTTAGGCAAAATTGGCAGCAATCAATACAAAACTCTTCCTCAAAAGCCATTTTTAAAAAATAACTATCCGCTGCCAAGAGATATTATAGCTAGAACTATTGGTAAAATGGGCGCTCTTTCAATTCCAATTTTGATAAAAAAATTAGATGTTGATAATATTGAGCAGTTGTCTGAGGGGATAGATGCCATAGGTTATATTTCATATTATGAAAAAGATTTTTTTGCAAAAAATTATATTCTAAATTTATTTGAAAAATACAAATCTAATTTATTGATTTCATGGAAATTAATCAGAGCAATGCAGTCTTTTTTTGATGTAAAAGTTATTGAACTTTTAAATGAAATATATAAAAACTCAAATATTGATCAACATATTTGGGAAGCTAAAAGAAGTTTAAAGCAAATACAAAGACTCAAAATTATCACTGATTAATAGTTAGAAATTATTTTTAAAAAATTATTTTTTTCTTTTAAAAATCAGATCTATCAAATTTTTTAAATATTTTGTTTCAATGGGTAAAGAATTTAAAATATCCAAAATTTCTTTTTCCTGTTTTTTTAGTAATTCTTTAGCCTTTGGTAATCCCAATATAGACACATAAGTAGCTTTATTTAATTTTTGATCTGAGTGAATTTTTTTACCTAAAACTTTTTCAGTAGATGAAACATCTAAAATATCATCTTGCAGCTGAAATATTATCCCTAGTTTTTCAGCTAGAGATGAAAGTTTTTTTGTAATAGTTTTATTAGCTTTAGAAATGATACAGCCCATTTCCATAGCAGCTTGAAAAAGCTTTGAAGTTTTGTGAATGTGCATGAATTCGAGCATCTCAATCTCAATTTTTTTATTTTCTGATATTAAATCAACAATTTGACCTGCAATAAGACCATTACCGCCTGAGTAATTTGATAATATTTTTATAAGATTTACTTTTTGAGTAGCGTCTAAGTTTTTTGAATCGGATAAAATTTCAAAAGCATATGTTAATAGAAAGTCACCTGTTAAAATGGCAACCCATTCGGGGTATTTTTTATGCAGGGTAGGTTTGCCTCTTCTAAGATCATCATTGTCCATAGAAGGAAGATCGTCGTGAATCAAGGAGTAACTGTGAACAAGTTCTAAAGCGCAAGCGGGATCAATTGCACAAGTAACTCTTTTGTTAAAAGATTTTACAGTAGCTAAAAGTAATAGCGGTCTAATTCTTTTAGCAGAACTGTCCATTGAGTAATTTGCTGCATCATATAAAATTTGATGGGGTATATCTTTTTTATTTTTTAAAAGATTTTTTAGTCTTTTCTCTATTAACTGTTTTTCTTTACGCATATGTGATCCGGAACTCCTATTGAAAAATATTTAAAAAATCCCTTTTTTATCATTTCTTTTGGATTGTATTGATTTCTGCCATCAAAAAATACTTTTGATTTCATATTTTTCAAGATAAAAGAAAAGTCAACAAATCTAAACTGTTTCCATTCTGTTAAAAGAGCTATCGCATCAGATCCAAAAGCAGCTTCAGTTTCATCTTTACACCAGATTAAATTTTTATGATTTTTGAATATTTTTTTAGCATTTGGCATAGCTACCGGGTCATAAAGTTTTAAAATGGCTTTCTTTTTTAAAAGATAGTCAATCAGTATTAATGAAGGGGCATCTCTCATATCGTCGGTATCGGGTTTGAATGAAAGTCCCCAAATAGCTATGGTTTTACCTTCAATACCCCCCAAATCTGAAAAATGATTAAAAATACTTTCTGAGAGAATTTTTTTCTGATCAATGTTTATTGAATCAACCGTATTTAAAAGTTTTGGTTCAACTCCTGCCTGAGTTGCTGTATGAATCAAGGCTTTTATATCTTTTGGAAAGCATGAGCCTCCATATCCGATTCCGGCATATAAAAAGCTATCACCTATTCTTGAGTCTGATCCAATGCCTTTTCTAACTTCATTGACATTTGCGCCTATTTTTTTGCATATTTTAGCCATTTCATTCATAAAAGATATTCTGGTAGCTAACATGCAGTTGGCTGCATATTTAGTCATTTCAGATGATAAAATATCCATTGTAATGATGCGATCTTTTCTGATTGTAAAAGCCATATAAATATCTTTCATGATATTTTTAGCTTTTTCGCTATCTACTCCTAAAACAATTCGATCAGGTTTTAAAGCGTCGGCTACAGCTGAGCCCTCTTTTAAAAATTCGGGGTTTGATACTACGTCAAAGTCAATAGATTTTGCACCTCTTTTTTTGATTTCATTTTTGATTATTTCTTTTACTCTAAAAGTGGTTCCGACGGGTACTGTTGATTTTGTAACTATTACTTTGTATGAATCGATATTTTTGCCGATTTCTTTTGCAACGCTTTCAACGTAAGACAAATTGCAGGAGCCGTCTTCCATAGAGGGGGTAGGAACGCAAATAAAACATACTTCACTTTCAGATAGAACTTTTTTAAAATCCGTTTCAAAAGAGAGTCTATTTGCAAGTTTATTTCTTTTAACTATCTCTTCAAGATTCGGTTCATATATCGGAATTTTAAAATTGTTTAGCATTTTGATTTTTTTTTCATCAATATCAACGCATGTAACTTTATGGCCCATTTCAGCAAAACATGCCCCGGATACTAACCCAACATATCCAGTACCTATAATCATAATGTTCATAACAAAACCTCAAAATTTCAATTAAATAGAATATAGAAATAAGAAATTGATGAAAATAATTAAAAAATTAGCTGAGTTATTCCACCGTCTTTTAGAAGATAAGTTTTATCGCATAATGAGGCTAAATTTTTATCATGTGTTGCAACGATCAAACATTTTTGGTGTTTTTTTTGAAAGTTTATTAAAAGCTGATGAATATTTTGTGAATTTTTGAAGTCCAAATTGCCCGAAGGCTCATCTGCTAATATTATGTCTGGATCTAAAACTAATGCTCTGGCAATTGCAGCTCTTTGCATTTCTCCTCCTGAGAGGTTTTTTGCAAAAAGATCTACTTTAGATGTTAGCCCAACATCTTTAATTAGGTTTAGAGCTCTTTGATAAATAGGGGAGTTTTTTTTAATATTTTTTCTGGCAATGTAAGCTGGCATTAAAACATTATCCAAAAGAGTTAAATCTTCCAGCAAATTATAAGATTGAAAGATGAATCCTATTTTTTCACCTAAAAAGTTATTTTTTGAAAAGGCAGCTTTTTGATCTAATATTTCTAAATCACCTTCATCAAAACTATCCAATGTTCCTAAAATATGTAAAAGGGTAGTTTTGCCTTCACCGGATTCACCCATAATTGCAATTGATCTATTTTTTTCAATTTCGAGATTGATATCTTTTAAAACAACAAAATCATCGAAGCTTTTTTTTAATTTTTTAGCTTTTATAGCAAAAACATCCATTTTAAGACCTCAATATTTTTGAAGTATGAATTTTACTGGCTTTAATAGCAGGAATAAGACCGGCAATCAATGCAAATATTGGAGT
>JAFGQY010000061.1 GCA_016935395.1 Parachlamydiales bacterium | reverse complement strand
TAAAAATACATAAATATAGTCGATTATTCTTTTAACTAAATCTCTAAGCCTTCCTAGATCTTTTGAAAAAGCGCTTGTATACTGCTGCGAATTTACTTGAGTTGCCGGGCTTATTTTTGTCATTTTACTTCCCTCTAAAATAACATCAAAGTTTATATGCAAATTCTTATATTAAATCAAATAATTTTTTACAGCTGTTCGAGAGTTATAATTTGTTTTTTTATTAGTAAGTTTTAATGTTTTTATCCTAAAGCATTTTCAAGAACTTTCAATACTAACATAATTGGTAGTTTTGCCAACCATTCTATATAATCTAAAGCTTTATTCAATTTAGTAAAACCATCTAACGTGCAATTAACGCTACTTTTTAATATGGCAAATTGACGCTCAGAAAAAAATTTCAAACATTCATTATCTGCGCTATTAATTTTCCATAAACAACCACTAATTACGCCATGAATTTTATCATAATTTGAATATGCATAATAAGCTACCCCAATAGTAGATATAGTAGCAATAGAAGCTCTTACGGTATTTTTAAATCTTTGATTTTCAATTCTTCCGATAGCCACAATATCTCCTGTGTTTTGCATAAAGTAAATTTTTTTTAAAAAAAACAAATCACATTACTTTAAAATAAAATCAAAACTCAACATAAAAAATAAAAATTTTCTTTAGAAAATATTTTCCAATTTAATTTTTATTAAACGTTTTTAAACATATTTACTATAAATCGCACAACTCCTTCTAACATTTTATCTGCTTGATTACATGTTGGATCTAAAATGTGTGAACACTGATGCCCTTTAAAATTACCTACTGTAGATTGGGCATTTGATGAATCACTATTTCCTAATAAGTAACAAGTCGCTAAAACAGAAAGACCTCCAGTAAATAATATTGCAATTTCTTTAAATTTTTGACTTTTGAAATAACCAGAATCATCTTCATGTTCTTCAAAAAAAACACTTCTACTTGAATTGCCTACCCCTTCAATACCCATCATATCCTCCAATTATTTATTAAAAAAAATATGATTTTTTAAAATATTTTTTTCCAAGATTATTTACTAGTAATTTTTAAAAAAGTTACTTTAAAAATAAATAATACTCAAATGTAACTACATAAGAATTTAACTTATTTTTGCTATGTAATTCTAAAAAATAATAAATGGATTTTACAAAAAAATATGATTTAAAAAAAAAGTGAGATTTTTTTTAAAAAAAATCTCACTTTTTAAGAAATTATTACTAACCTAGCTTTAGGATATTATTTGAGCATCAGCTCTAGATCTTAACCTTGAAGCAATCGGTGACCCAACATTTTCTTTTCCCCTAACTCTTGCAGCTACAGAATCTGCAGCTGAGCTTATCGCATCTAGAACTTCCCTTCTTGGAGGGTGACTCGGAGAAAATGCAGCAGAACTCCTTCTTCGTCTTCGGGCTTGCTCACTACTACCAAATATACTACTACCATCATCGTCTCCTTGCGCATCTAGTCTCGCTTGCAGAGCATCGCGCTGTCTTGTAACTGCTCTAAGTTCTCTTCCAAGCCTATTCGCTTCTCCTGTTACATTTCCAAGTCTTGTTGCCCAAAGACTTTCGGTTCTTTGCAGAGTTCTTGGTGAAGTATGCTGATCTAAATCCCAATCTAAAAGTTTCTCTTTCATACTTTCTTCAGAAGTTTTACCAAAAATCCTTCTCATAACAGAATCAAATTTATTCATTACACTACTTGTTAAATCAGGTTTAACAATATTCACAACGCTTGCAACTAAAAAATATGGAGAGTAAGCATATTTATAAATCATTGCACCATCTATAGCTGCACAAATTAAATTTCTACTTGCTAATCTTGCATGATAAAATGCTTCTTGTTTATTTCCCAAAACCACGCTACCAAATCCACGAAGAGTGTGATTTGCAAATCCCCCAGTATTAGCTATAAATCCCAAACCACAAGCTAAAGGAACAAATGAAGTAGAAACATCTACCCCCAGTCTTGCAAATTTTCTAGCTTTTGAAGCATTTGGATCATTAAGATTGTATTTTTCATACAGTCCCTCTCTTAAATCAACCGATACATATCTTAATCCTAAAGACATATTTCTCTCCTTATATTACTATTTAAATATTATCAATCATTAACTATTTATAAAATCTTAAGTCCTAATACAAACCTAAGTGGAGCAAAAGCTATTGTAGTAGATATTTTTTGAACCAAATCTGCTCCAGTATTCAACACATTAAAAGTTTTAACAGCAGGGCCCACAACATAATTATTAATTCGTTCTTGTAAGTTATATCCATCTAGCTCGCACATTGGCTGTTGAGATTGTTTTATTAAGTCTGAAGCAAAATCATAAGCCGGACATTGCGGCTGTTGTTTTAGAATATCTAGTTTAGATTCGTAAGATGTATTAGATACCAATGGAGATGCTATAAATTTATTATAAGCTAAATATCCCAGACCAAATGTTGCAGCACAAAGAGCTGTAGCAGTCGCTATTTTTTTTAATTTTTTATTTCTAGCTTGTTTGTTTTCATAAGATTGAATTTTAGCATCAATAATTTCTAAAATATCATTTGGAATATTTTGTTTGCTAAATAAAAATTTTAAAACTTTTAAAAATTTATATAAGTTGCTTGGATTTTTTTTCTCTATTTGAGCTAACCCTTCTTTGAATTTATCAACATTTTTTCTATCTAATGTTAAAGATATTAAATTATATTCCACTAAATCTTTTTCAGTAATACCATCTTCATCAAGTTCCGAACCTTTGGAAAAACTAGTATTTGATTTTTTATTTTTATACTCTCTTAGAAGTTCTTTATTTGTAATTTTTAATGTCTGTGAATCAACATTTTGCCAAAAAGTACTATTTTTATCTCCAGCACCAAAAAGCACTCTTACAAATGCTTGCAAACTAGAAAATAACCCTAACAACGGTTTTGGTCCTACAACAGTTTTAATATCGCTCGGAAGATTGTTTCCTTGACCAACTTTATCAATAGCCATATTACTTCCTCTTAATTATTTTTTTTTAACTTAATTTGCTATATTATATCATGTGAAAATTACATTCTCAATATTTTTTAAATAAAAAAAATTATTTTATTTCAACTAAAATTAATTATTTTAAATTTTGTCAATTATTTAATTGCAAAATAGAAAAATAAGTTAAATTAAAATTAAAAATTAGATAAAAAATTATTTATTGAAAATTTATTTTGATTAAAAGTTATTGTGCAAAGATTTTTTAATTAAAAAAAATTAATTAAACCAACTTCTAACTCCGCCTTCTAAAATTTTATAAACTACTTTTATAGGAAATTTAGCTACAGCTTCAACCTGGTCTGCTTTATGATCAATTGCTTCAAATAATGATTTTGCTCCCTTCCAGGCTCCATTTAACATTGATTCGCCTTTATTTTGTGTTGGATCTGATAAAATCGACCACCAAGATTTTTCATCTACAGCTAAATCAAATTCTGGAGGTACTTCTGTTAGCATCATTCCAGAAGGAGAAGTATCGGGATATAGCATGTGTATTTTATCTCTAGAAATTAATGCTGTTGATTTTGGTGAAGAAATATTAGCTTTTTGTCTTGGGACTTGAGCTTTCGAAGCCCGACTAAGAGCGCTATCTTTACCTGATCTTCTTAAGAAAAAAGTTTCAAAAACCTCTTTAAGTCTATCTGCAAATGATTTTACATTGCCAACTACTGAAGGTTTCCCTACATAAACTAATGCTGTCGATTGATTAGCACTCGCTGCTGGAATCACTGGTTTATCTTCTAAAGGCTTTATATTAGCAGGACACATCTCTTGCGTCAGATCTCTAACTCTACTTTTATG
>JAFGQY010000060.1 GCA_016935395.1 Parachlamydiales bacterium | reverse complement strand
ACCTTATTGAAAAATATTACCTTGAAAAATCAAAATATAAAAATAACAAAAACTATACCGAGTTTTTCGAAGATACAAAATCAAAAGATTTTTTGAAAAATTCAGCATACTATAATAAAGAGATTTTAGTGAAAATTTATGACTTTGATGAGGGCAGAGACTTTTCAAATAGACACCCTTATCCTTATATTTCCATAGAAGTGTTATATGATAGCCAAGAAGATAAAAAAGTGAGCTATAGCTGGGAAAAAGCCCATAGAGGATATTTGACATATTAAAAAAAGTTAGTTTATGATAAACTTTTCTTTTTTCCTTTGCCGATGTGGCGGAATTGGTAGACGCGGTAGATTCAAAATCTGCTTTTGCTTGCAAAGTGCTGGTTCGATTCCAGTCATCGGCATCTTTTAATAATACATAAAATAACCAGGTTCCCAATAAAACATTGGATAAGCGTTGCAAACAGCAAAATATCCGGTAACTTTTAAAATCATAGTAAATATAAAGGCGATACCTATAGCTGTGGCTGCAACAGCAGATAAAGTTTCTATAATTTCACTTTTTCTAATATCTAAGGCAAGCTTTGTCGAAAAAAGGCCTACAAAACTACCAAACGAATGATTTATGTTATTTTTAAGCTCCTTTATTGCATTTGTTAAATTTGTAATTTCATATCCCCAGGTATATATAGCAGTCAAAGAATGAAACAAAATTTTAAGAGTTGTAAAGGGAATTATCAATGTGTTGATTATGGAATCCGCTAAAAAATTCACCCTTGCTAGAATAGTTTTATTCCAGGATTCAAAATAGTTTTTATTTTCACAGTCTTTAACTGAACTTTCAGTAAGATTTTTTGCGTTTACATAAAAAAAAGTATCCATTTTTTTCTCCTTGAAAAATGAAACAAAGTTTATGGAAATTTTAATTTCATTCAATATTTTTTTTATATTAAATTATTATATTACTTGTACAAGTAATTAGATGATTTGCTTTTTACCTTTACAAAAGGTCTTTTTTTACCTAATATTTTTTTTTAATTTTTTTTAGAAAATAATGAAAAGAAAATTTTTTCTGTTTTTATTTTTGAATTTACGTTTGTATTCATCTTATTGGACAAATTTTGATGAATATACATCTAATCCAGTGTTTCCATCTGATCCGAATCAGGGATATTATCCTTGTGTTTTATATGATGCAGAAAAATTTGCAGGTCATGGAAACGAAAGCTATTATAAAGCTTGGTATAGTGATAGACAAGGTGGTAATAGATATATTTACTATGCTGAATCTGATGATGGTTTGACTTGGTCTACTCCTGTTTCTATTAATGCGTCGGCGCCATTGCAGCAAGGGGCACAATATCAAGCTACAATTATTTACGACAAAAATGCTTTTAAAGAAGATGGTGGATATTATTATAAAATGTGGTGCTGGAGAGGTTCAACTACACCACCGGTGAATCCAACTAATGCTACAACACATATTTTTGCAAAATCAAAAAATGGTATTGACTGGGAAGATGTTCAATATTGTACCCAAAATCCCCAAAAATTTTTAGTTAAATCCGGTGATCCATGGTTTCACAATCTTTATGGTCCCGGTTATATTATTTATAATCAGAAGGCAAAAAACAATTCTCTAGACCCCTTAAGTTTTAGATATGTTATGTATTTTGATTTTGAAGATGGAGGAGTTGACCCCGGCACCGAGCATATTGGTTTAGCATATAGTACGGACGGTCTTTATTGGAATAGATTTGGAGATAGACCAGTTTTATCTCCATCTCAGGCTTGGGAATCAGGTGCTGTTTTTAGATGTAGCGTATTAAATTTCAACAACATTTATCATATGTGGTATTCAGGTAGTAATCAAGGAATTGGCCATGCTTTTTCCAATGATGGTATAAACTGGGAAAAAGATTCTGACAATCCGGCTATTAGTGTTAGTGATTCTGTAACTTGGAGAGAATTGATTACCTATACTCCTTGGGTTATTTTTGATAATGCGCGATTTTCTTCAGATACAGGAACAGATCTTCCAGCTTTGAAAATTTTTTATACAGGAAGATCATCTTCAACTAATGAATATAAAATGGGATTTTCAAAAATTTATGATTTTGCTGATGTGGTAAATATTACTAAAATAAATGAAAGAAATATATTTAGCGAAAATAACCGTGTTAAACTTGAATGGGATATAAAATCTTTATTACCAATTCAAATTTATAAATACAAAATCTATAAATATGTCAATTTTAATTGGGTTTATATTGGTGAAACTCAAAATAATACCTTCATTTTAGAAAATACTAAGGTGAAAGTTGAACCATATCTTGATAAAGATAAAAAAATGATGCCATGATAAAAAAAATATTTCCTTATTTAGTCTTTTTTGTTTTTTCATTATTTGCACAGAATAATGAAATTATAAAGAAAATGGATCCAGCCTATTTTTCAACATCACTGGGTTTTAAATATAATACTGATAGAGATTTTAGAAATATCTATAATCGTTGGATGGTTGATGTGATATTTGATGGGGGATATTGGTTTAAAAACAATCTATCAATCGGCTCTAAATTTAGTTTTACTACAAAACAGGGATCTACCTTAGCTTTAGAGAAAAAAACTAGAATATATGAAATGCCGCTCATTTTATATTTTAAAACAAAAACGGGTGAAAATAATCTTTTTTATCTTTCATTTGGACCTGGATTAATGTTTACCCATGAAAGTAGTTATATTTCAAAAGTTTTTAAAGCCATAATGGGACTTGAAATTGAAAGCGGTTTGGAATTTAAAGCAAAAAATAACTTTTTTCCACTAATTGCTTTAAGATATTTGCATTTTTATACGAATAATAGTGTGAATATCGGGGGACTAGAATTGAGATTTGGACTAGGAAAAAGATTTTAAATATTTCTTATAAAAAATATTAATTTCAATAAAATAATTTATTTAAAAAAAATCTGTTTATGTTCATAAACATAAAATAAAAAAAATAGTTTTTGTTTCCTATTTAGAAAAATTTTGTATAATAAAGGTTACATATTTTAAAAAATTAAGGGGCTTTCAAATGGCTAAAAATAAAAAGTCTATGGATGGAAATTCAGCAGCAACACATGTTGCATATGCTCTATCTGAAGTATGCGCAATTTATCCAATAACACCTTCTTCTTCTATGGCTGAGCTTGCGGATGAATGGTCTTCAAAAGGAAGAAAAAATATTTTTGGAAAAGAAGCTGTTGTAGTTGAAATGCAATCTGAAGCAGGAGCTGCCGGAACGCTGCATGGAGCTCTATCTGCTGGAGCACTTGGAACGACATTCACAGCATCTCAAGGACTTTTGCTGATGATCCCTAATATGTATAAAATGGCCGGAGAACTTCTTCCTGCTGTATTTCATGTTGCAGCAAGAGCACTTGCTGGACAGGCTCTTTCGATATTTGGAGATCATCAAGATGTTATGGCTGCAAGATCCACAGGTGTCTGTATTTTAGCATCAGCTTCAGTACAAGAAGTTATGGATTTAGCTTTGATTGCACATTTAGCTGCTATAAAGTCATCACTGCCTTTTTTACATTTTTTTGATGGTTTTAGAACTTCTCATGAGATACAGAAGATTGAAGTTATTGATTATAACGATATAAAAAATTTGGTAGATAATGCAGCGCTTGAAAATTTAAGAAAAAGAGCACTCAATCCCAATAAACCATATGTAAAAGTAGGTGGCCAAAATCCTGATATTTATTTTCAAAGCATGGAAGCTTTGAATCCCTTTTATCAAAAAGTTCCTGAAATAGTAAAAGAGCAATTTGATCTACTTTTTAAACTTACCGGAAGAAAGTATAATTTTTTTGATTATTATGGAGCCAAAGATGCTGACAGAATAATTATTGCTATGGGATCCGGTTTAGAAACTATTGAAGAAACTGTTGATTATTTAAATGGGAAAAAAGAAAAAGTTGGAGTTTTAAAAGTTAGACTTTTTAGACCTTTTGTTATGGATGAATTTTTAAAAGCTATTCCAGCATCTGCTCAAAAGATAGCTGTTTTAGACAGAACAAAAGAGCCAACATCTATTGCAGAGCCCCTTTATTTAGATGTTTGCACCTCTTTTCAAAATGCAAAAGATAATAGAACGATAGTTGGTGGAAGATACGGACTCGGCTCAAAAGAGTTTACACCTTCAATGGTAAAAGCAGTTTTTGATAATTTAAAATTAGAAAATCCTAAAAACCATTTTACAGTAGGTATTGTAGATGATGTAACTCATACTTCTTTGGATGTAAAAGAAGATCTGAATACTGAAGCTAAAGATGTTGTTTGCTGTAAATTTTGGGGAATGGGAGGCGATGGAACAATTGGAGCTAATAAAGATGCTATAAAAATTATTGGCGATAATACAGAAAAAAATGTTCAAGGATATTTTGCATATGATTCTAAAAAAACATCTGGATATACAATATCACATTTAAGATTTGGAGATTCTAAAATAAGATCTACATATGAAATTACAAATGCAGATTATATAGCGTGTCATCATCCCGCATATGTAAATAGATATGATCTTATAAAAGGAATAAAAAAAGGTGGTATTTTCGTTTTAAATTGTCCTTGGTCTGAAAAAGAAATAGAAGAGAAAATTCCAGCTGAAATGAAAAGAAAAATCGCTGAGAAAGAGGTTAAGTTTTACATAATAAATGCAAATGACTTAGCTGCAAAATTGGGGCTTGAAATGCGCATTAATATGATTATGCAGACAATATTTTTCTCACTTTCAAAAATACTTCCAATTGATGAAGCTATAAAACTTTTAAAAGACGCTATAGAAAAAACTTACGCTAAAAAAGGCGACGCTGTTGTTAATATGAATAAAAATGCTGTTGATAGCGCCTTGAAGGAATTAAAAGAAATTAAATATCCTTCTTCTTGGAAAGAAGCTCCTTTAAAAGAAAGAGAAGTTGATATGTCTAGGCCTGAATTCATTAAAGAGGTTGTCGATGTATTATCCGCATTAGAAGGAGATGTCCTGCCGGTTAGTAAATTTACTCGAGCTGGAGTTTTCCCAATGGGAACATCTAAGTATGAAAAAAGAGGACTTGCAACTCAGGTATCTACCTGGATACCGGAAAACTGTATACAATGTAATCAGTGTTCTTTTGTTTGTCCTCACGCTGCCATCAGACCATTTTTATTAACTGATGAAGAAGTAAAAAATGCTCCGGAAGGTTTAAAAGTTCTTAAACCTCTTGGCAAAGGAATGGAAAATTTACATTTTTGTATTGCAATTACACCATATGATTGCACTGGTTGTACTAACTGCGTTATTGTATGTCCGGCTCCCAAAGGAAAAGCTCTTCAAATGAAACCGATCGAAGAAGTTAAACAAATAAATGGTAAGCTTTGGGATTATTTAATAAATCTTCCTTCAAGAGAAGGTGTTATGGGGAAATTTACTTTAAAAGGATCTCAATTTAAAAAACCGCTTTTTGAATTTTCAGGTGCTTGTGCTGGATGCGGAGAAACACCTTATATCAAACTTTTAACGCAGCTTTATGGATCTAGAATGATTATTGCTAATGCAACTGGTTGTACATCAATTTATGGAGCTTATCCTCCATCTGTTCCTTACACAGTAGACGAAAAAGGCAGAGGACCTGCTTGGGCAAATTCACTTTTCGAAGATAATGCAGAATATGGGTTCGGTATTCATTTAGGGGAAACATATAGAAGACATTCACTTAAAATTTTGGTTGAACAGGTAATCACAGCGAATATCTCTGACGAATTAAAAGAAGTATTTTCCGAGTGGCTTAAAAATTTTGATGAAGGAGAAAATACACAAATTTTTGCTGATAAAGTAATTGAAAAATTGGAAAAAGAAAAAGATAAAAATGAGATTTTAAAAGATATTTACAAACAAAAAGATCTATTAATCAAACCTTCTATTTGGTGCCTTGGCGGGGATGGATGGGCATATGATATTGGATATGGTGGTTTGGATCATGTATTAGCTTTAGGCCACGATATGAATATTTTAGTTTTAGATACTGAGGTTTATTCCAATACGGGTGGACAATCTTCCAAAGCAACTCCACTGAGTGCTATTGCTAAATTTGCAGCAGCTGGTAAAAGAACATTTAAAAAGGATTTAGCTCTGATGGCTATGACTTATGGAAATGTGTACGTTGCAGCTATTTCTATGGGCTCTGATAAAATGCAAGTTTTGAGAGCTTTTCAAGAGGCTGAAAGCTATAAAGGTCCATCTTTGATAATAGCTTTCTCTCCATGCATTGCTCATGGTCTTAAATGCGGAATGTCAGGATCTCAAACAGAAGAAAAAGAGGCTGTAGAATCAGGCTATTGGGTTAATTTTAGATATGATCCAAGACTAAAAGAACAGGGGAAAAATCCGTTTATTTTAGATTCTAAAGATCCGACTCTTGATGTTGAAAAATTTATCTCAAATCAAATTCGATATGATTATTTGAAAAAATCACATCCTGAGGATGCTGACAGGCTACATAAAGAACTATCGGATCATTTGAAAGAAAAACTTAAGTTTTATAAAAAAATGGCTGAGAAAAAAGAGCAGTAATTATATTTTATAAATTTTAATAATAAAGTTGATTATCTTTTTTTCTTTGGCGAGCCTGAAACAATCTTTCTTTATATTTTTCTGGGTGGACTCGTGAATGATATTTTAATGCACACGGTGGATCTTTTCTAGGCTTTTTTGATTCAGCATCATCATATTCTTCGATATCTTGATAAGGTCTTCTTTGTGTTTGCTGTAGGTGATGAGCTTCTTGATCTTGCCGAAATACACCTCTATATTCTTCTTCTTCTTCTTCTTCGCTTTCCACATCTTCTAATAGAGTTTTATGAAAAACTCTTCTTGCTTTTCTAGCAGGTACTTCAGGGGATTCTTGCGAAGGGTTCTCTTTTTCATCTAAATCTAAAGATTCAAATAGCTTTGCAAGTCCAGTTGAACCTCTGGATGACATATCAGAGAAAGATATGCTACTAATAGCTCCTTCGTGGGGATAGAGCAAAATTTCTAACTCTTCCTCATCTTCATCAGGAGGAATTGGTAGAAAATAATTGTCACTTACTGTTGGGCTTACAGACATTTGTTTCCTTTGTATTAAAAATTTACTAAACATTATATCATATGAGTTTTTTAATAATTACTAAAATAATCATTATAATGATGTAATTAAATATGAAATTAAAATAATTATTTTACATTATTATTAAATAAATATAAATAATTTATATATAAAGACATAGAAATAATCTTTTCTAAGATAAATTAAGTTGTTTCAATTTCTTGGGTTTTAACAGCGGTTTTTTCTTCGAATTTTTTAGATAGTCTGTTAATAGCTATTATCCAGATAGGGAGGATTAATAATACTATTCCTAAAATATAAGGAGATGCGCCTATTGGTGTTGCAAACGCAATTATAAGGATTTGCATTAAAAATGAGCTTCCTGATTTTCCAAGGCGTGATCCTATTCCATCTATGGCAGATTTTCCTTGAAGCTTTTCTTCAGAAGAAAGAGGAATAAATGCCATTTCTTTTGTGTCATCAAATACGGTGTATTTTAACGCTCTTGAAAAGACGTTTTGAAACGAGCCGAAAAAGACAGCTAATGCAAGTGGAGAAAGTCCAAATAAAGTGAATGCTATATTGGTATTATCTGCATATCTTTTTAAAAAAAGAAAATAGAAAAAGCCAATGCCTGTTAACATTAAGGTTATTGGTGTAACTAACGCTGTAATCTTCCATCCAAGCCGTCTAACTAAATTACCTGATACAAAAAATGAAGAAAATGCAGCTATCATTCCAATTAAATAAGTTATTTTACTGTTATAAGCGGTATAAGCAGAGGAACTAGGATGAAGCTCTCTTAATTGAGATTTCCACAAAACTTCTGTTAGATTTATTAAAATATTATAAGAAAGTACTATTATAGTAATGTATAAAACATATTTTGATTTAACAGCATATAGGATGCTTTTTTTGAAGGAAATTTTTTGTTTTCCTTTCTTGTTAATATCACCTCCTAAAAGATGCCTTTTAGGGAAAACTTTAACATGTAAAAATCTATAAAGGATCATTATGGCGATTCCACAAAGAATAATCATTGTCATGAATACAAACATGGTTTGATCCCATGCTGTGTTGCAACCAAAAAACTTTGCAAAAGTAAAGAAACCGTTATCGCAAATGGTAGCTTTAGTCGCTAAATATTGACCTAAAATTCCACTTAAGACACCTGCTAAATTCCTTGAGGTTCCAAAAAAAGCATAAAATCTTTTTGCTTCTGAAATTGCTAATACGTCAACTACAAACACCCATAAAAGAAGTGATAGCATTATTGTTGACCAGGCTTCTGCCATAATATAAAAAAGTGAAAAATGCCAATATCTAACTATTGCAATAAAACCTTTAAAACCACTAGGAAGTTTTAAAGTTAATAAATCTGCAAAATTATTTAAATTAAAAGTATTTCCTTTAGGATAAAGTACAAAAATAAATAATACAAAAAATCCTAAAAATATACTCATCATCACATAAAAAATATTTTCTCTATTGAATTTGGATGAGAGCTTTGTAAATAAATAGGTCAAAAGTATGGCGGAGGGAAGTATAGCCCAGACTTTTAAAAATGGGATTACTTCAGCTCCAGAATTTTTGGCAGTAATAATTAAAGTATCTTTTAATATTTTTAATATGTGGTAGTTGAAAGAGATCAAAAAGAAAAGAATCAATATCGGCACAAATTTTATAAGTTCATGCCTGTGAATCGGCCATAGAAACGATCGGATTTTTGAAAAACCCTTTTCGTTCATTTTATAGCCCCAGCTTGTAGGTGAACATAACTTTTAGTTTGATATTTACCTTCCTAAAAATAAATTCATTCTCTTGCTCAAGAACTATAACTTAAATGAATAATATATGTCACTGATAAAAAATTATTTAAAAAAAACAGATTTTTATAAATTGAGTTTTTATTATATTTCATATAGAATGTAGTTGACTTTTTCATAAAAATTCAAATGGGGAAAAATTTGTTATGACAAGTAAAAAATTCCTCTTTAATTTTAAAAAATTAACATTAGTATTAGTAAATTCTTTAATCATCTTAGCCTCTTGCTTTTTGATCTGGAATTCAGAAAATGTTCAAAAAAAGTTAGCTCCTAAAAAATATTGGGAAAATAAAGTTAAAATTTTAGAAGGTAACTTAAAACGAGATGAGATTAAAATACAAACTATTGAAGTAGATCTTCAAAAAGAACTGCTTATTTGTAAATGTCATAAACAAGAAGCTCAGCTTAAATGTATGCAAACAGGTGAAAAATTCGAAGATACTTTTTCATGTATTAGCGATGAGCATCATAAAAAACTTGTAGAGTATAAAAACGAGCTTGATAATCTGAAAAAAATTAAAGAAGAAGAACGAATAGCTCTTGAAAAGGCTGTTTGTAATTTAAAAACTGCAAAGTAAATTATTTATAGCTTGTAATATCTTTTAATATTTCATTATCTAAATTTTCTAAAGGATCAACAAAAAGTTCAAAGTAATTTAAGTTATCTCGATTTTTAATAGAGCCGGATGATGAATTATTTTCATATGTAATTAAAACCTCATCAGGGGGCAGAGCTCCTTTTTGATTTACAGAGATTGTATAATTATTAATATCTTTAGAAAAAATTGAGCTTCCATTGAAATATTTTGAAAAATCAATATCTGTAACTATGTGCAGCAGAGTCGGGAAAATATCTATGTGAGAAGTTATGTTTGTAGAAATAGATTTTTTACTACTAAGCTTGTAAAAGATAGGAACAGATAGTTGATATTCATTTAAGTGCGAGGAATGGAAAAGAGCTCCATTTTCATCAAATTCTTCTCCATGATCGCCTGTAAATACAATTATTGAATCATCATAAATGTTTTTGTTTTTTAATGTTTTTACAACATCAGAGAAAAGATAGTCTATATATCCAAGGGAGTTTTTGTATCTATTTATAATAAGTGGTAGATCTTTTCTTGATTGTGAAAGAGTTATGTAATTTAACTGCTTTGCAAATGGATATTTTTTAGGTGTATAGCTTTCATGCCAGGCATAATCTGAATGAGGGGAGTCTAGAAAGACAATAAAAATATTTGATTTTTTATTGTTATCATCTAAAAGATCATTTTTAAAAGCATTTATAGTATCAAAATCCCTATTAGCAGGGTTTGTAGATGTTTTGGAAAAATCAAAAAAATTATCTGCTAAAGATCTGTTTTTTCCAAAAATTAGTTTATCCATTTGAAAGTAAGTCATTTCACTAGAAGTATATACATTAATTTTATAACCTAATTTTTTGAAAACATTTAATGGAATTGATCCAATCTCGTTTGTTTTTTTAGTTTCAGTCCAAAATAAAGAGTGATTTGAATGGAAAATTGAAAACCAAGATGCTGCTGTATTGTTAGCAGAAGAGTAAGATTTTTCAAAACTTATGTTTTCATTTTTAAATGCAAATAAGTTAGGGGCTATATCTTCTGTTATAAAATCTTTTCTTGTTGTTTCAACAACAAAAATAATAATGTTGGGTTTTTCCTTAAGTTTTAAATTATTGATTTTTAAATCATTTAATAATAGTTCGCTATTTTTGGGTTTTATTAAAAACTTTTTAGTAGGGGTGGTTGTAGCTGAAATTATATTAGATCCTAAAGGAAGTCTTTTTTGGTTTTTTTCAATATTAAAATTATTTGATTTATTTACAGAAATATCTATTGAAATTAGCAAAAATAAGATTGACAATGTTGATATCAATAAATGTTTATAGGTTATGGATTTTAACTTCTTAAAAAGCTTTATTTTGTGTGTGATTTGATAAAGTAATATTCCAACAGTGGGTATTAGAGCTACTAAAGAAAGTATTATCACGGATATACTAAAATTAAAATTTACAGCTCGAAGAGTTATAAAAAAGTTTTCTAATCCGCCTGAAAAAAACATTCTAAATGCAAATATTAAAGAAGCGTCCATCAGACAAACTAAAATATAATTTGCAAAGTAAAACAAAAGTATAAAAAAGATAATAGCTATATATATTTTTTTTAAAAACTTTGATTTTATGATGCTATCTATAAATAGCAGAATCAAAGTTAATAAAAGAGCTTGAAGCGTAGAATAAATTGTAAATAAAAAGGATGCTTTGAGAAAACCTAACAAACTGAGCAATAAAAAAAAGAATATGAAAAAAAAATGATTAGTATTAACAGTTTGGTTAATGAAATTTGAAAAGAATGAATTTATTTTTTTTAAAAAATTTGTTACCATTATAAATTCGTGGTTTAATAACTGATTATAACCGATTTTTTTTCTTTTAACAAGTAAGAGTTATTTAGTATAATAAGTCTAGACAGAATATGAGGGTAATATGAAAAAATTTATTTTAAAAACATTTTTTTTAATTGCTTTTGTTTGCTCATCTTTTTCTTTAAATGCGCAAAATGCAAAAGATATTAAAAAACCTGCAAAGTGTTCTGAAGAAGAATATTGCGTAGCAATTCTAGGTGGGGGCGTTGGAGCATTAACTTCCGGTATTTACTTATCTAGAGCTGGATATAAACCGGTTATTATTGAAGGCAATACTCCTGGAGGAATGATTACCCAATCACATTCTGTTGAAAATTGGCCGGGAGAGGTGAAAATTTCTGGCATCGAGTTAATGGATAGAGTTAAAAATCAGGCCGAAGTTAATGGATGTAAAATAATTTCCAAAGAAGTTGTTGATGTCGATTTTTCAAGTAGACCTTTTAAAATCACAGTTAAAGATCTATTTAGAAATAAAACTGAAGTTATTAAAGCTAGATCTTGCATTATTGCGATGGGCACATCTTCAAATTACATAAATGTTCCCGGAGAAAAAAATTATTGGGGAAGAGGCGTTTCAAATTGCGCTGTTTGTGATGGTTCTTTATATGAAAATAAAAATGTTGTTGTAGTCGGTGGAGGAGACTCTGCTGTTTTAGAAGCCAACTATTTATCAAATATTGCTAAAAATGTTTATGTTGTTGTCAGAAAAGATAAACTGTCAGCTAAAGATTTAAACAAAGTTAAAGCTTTGGAAGATAGACAAAATATTAATGTTGTATACAACTCTGTTTTATCTTCAATAAATGGAGATGATGAACTTGTTCATAGTATAAAGTTAAAAAACAATAAAACTAATAAAGAATCTGTTTTAAATGTTGATGGTATATTTTTAGCAACAGGATCTACTCCAAACACAAAAATATTTAAAGATAAATTGCAATTAGACGAAAAGGGATATATCAAGGTAAAAGATGGTGGACAAACTTCTGTTGAAGGCGTTTATGCAATAGGGGATATTGTAGATCCAATATACAAACAGGCAATAACTGCTGCTGGCGATGGAGCAAAAGCTGCTATTTCTGCTCAAAACTACTTAGAAGGTTTTAAAACGGTTAAAAATGAAAAGAAAGATTATCTGGTTTCACCTGTTTTAGCAGCTGTTTATAATGTTGAGACAATGAATCAATTTGAAAAAGAAGTTTATAATACCAAAATACCAGTGGTAGTAGATTTTTATGCTACTTGGTGTAAACCATGTCAAAGATTGGCTCCTGTATTGCACGAAACTGCTAATAAGTTATCAGGTAAAGTGAAGATTTTAAAAGTGAACGTTGATACAAGCAAAGAAATTGCAAGCAAGTATAAAATCTCTGCTATGCCTACAGCTGTTGTTTTTGATAAAAGTGGAAATATGCTTTATAAAAAAATTGGACCTAGTCCTATAGCAGATCTTTTGTATGCTTTAGAAGATAAAAAAGATAATTCTGTAGATGAGATTAATAACTTTTTAAAAAATTATTGATCTGATAAAAATATTTTATTTAAAGCAGTTTCAAACTCTTTGATTTTGTCTACTTTAGAAGATATTTCTAAGTCGTTATCGTTTTTATCTTTTATCGAGACAATTTCTAAATGTTGATTTTTGAAAATATTTTTTTTGTCTCTGAATCTTAAGGTTAATTTTTCATTACCTGTATGGATGAAAAATTCATAAGGAGACCTTGAGGCGTTATATCTAGTTGTATAAATATACGGGAAAACATCTGTATCAAAAATTGACTCACCTTTAAAAACATCTTTAAAAATATTTTTTCCAAATAAAAAATCGAAAATTGATGGGAATATATCCATATGGCAGATCATCTTTTTATTTTCTGAGGCTTTTCTTTCGTTTTTACCAAGTTTCAAATAGATTGGAATTTCAGTTTGCATAGAGCTTAAATGGGATGCATGGAAAAGATATCCTTGTTCATAAAACTCCTCACCATGATCAGCTAAAATAACTATTATTGAATCATCATACAGATCTTTTTCTTTTAGTTTTTCAAAAAAATTGCCCAATAAACTATCAACAAAGTTTATAGAATTTTTATACCTGTTTTTTATTAATTCTATACTTTCTTTTGAGGTATAAGCATTAAAAGCTTCTTTTTCAGCAACAGGTTTAAATTTAATATTAAAATCTTTTGGCCAGCTATATAAAAAGTGAGTAGAATCTAAAAATGCTATATAGATATTGCTCTCTTTTTCTAAGGTGTTTTCAAGCATATTCATTACCATTATATCAGAATCGCAAGCTTCTACAGGATAGTAATGAGGGAAGATTTTAAAGCTATTTGCAAGGTAGTTGTTTTTGCCGAATAAAACTTCTGTCATTGAGTAGTATTTAAGCTCAGGCGCTGAAAAGGCATTTATTTTATATCCCATATTTTTAAGTATACATAAAGCAGGAGAGCCTTTTTTTAAATCGGAATCTTTGTAAAATTTCCAGAAGTTGGGATAGTTAGAATAAAAAAGTGAAAACCAACTTTGATGAGTAGCGTTTGCATTGGCAATTGACTGATCAAAACTTATATTATCCTTTTTAAATTTGGATATGTTGGGAGCTATATCTTCTGTTATAAAATCTTCTCTAGTACTTTCAATAATAAATAAAAAAATATTTGGTTTTTTTTCTATTGATATGTTTTTAGTATCAATTATTTTAAAAATCTCTTTTTCACTTTTAGGTTTTTTTAATGAAAGTCTTTGATCGAGCTTTAATGTTGATGGTTGTACAAATGTTACTTTCCATGGAAGGGATCTTTGATATGCAGCATAGATATTTGGATTTATAGAATGTGATGCTGTTAAATCCCATATCAAAAGGCCAAGTGGGATGATAAAAAAAGTTTGTATCAAGTGATCCAAATAAATTGGAGCCTTTTTTCTTAAAGTAATTTTTTCGGTTATTTTGTAAAACACAATTGCCAAAAAAGGAAGAGCAGTTAAAGTTAAAAAGAAAATTATCCAAACAAAAAATGGAATCCCTGTTGTATGAAGCATTTCAATAAAGTTTTCTAAATTTTCATCTAAGGCTAAATCAAGTCCATCCCAAATTGTCATATCCATTATTTTTAAAATGAAATAATCAATAATATGTCTTATAAAAAATAAAAATGTTAAGCCAATAAATAAATAAAAAAATTTTTTCTTAAAATATTTTTTTATTAATATCCCTATGCCGGCTATTGCAAAAACTTCAATAATAAGTTCTCCATAAGAGTACAATATGAAAAAAGCTTTTGGATATTTAAGTGAGCTATTTATGTTTGTAACTGTAAAAGATACAAATATAAAATCAATTACAATTATCAATAAATAGTATATGTAGTTTATTGATAGAGGCTCTTTTTTATGCATAAACTCATATATTGTTGTATTAATTTATGTTTATCTTTTAAAATATTTGAAAATCAAGGAAAAAACATGAAATGGCTAAAAAAATTCAATCTTTTTTTATTCGATTTAGATGGTCTTTTAGTAAATACTGAAATAATTCATTATCAGGCATATGTAAGAATGCTTCAAGAAAGAGGCTTTGATATAAATTGGTCTTTTTTAAAGTATTGCGAGGTTGCTCATCTAGATGATATAGCTCTTAGAGATACCATCTATCAAAAATTTCCCGATTTATATAATCAACAGTCTAATTGGAATATTTTAAGAAATGAAAAAAATAAAATTTATATGGATCTTTTAAAAAGTGCTAAAGTTGATTTGATGGAGGGAGCTGAAAAACTTTTGAAAGAACTTGAAAAGCAAAATATAAATAGATGCGTTGTTACAAATTCTTCAAAAGAGATGACTGATATCATTAAAAAAAGTCAGCCGGTTTTAAAAACAATCCCTCATTGGATTACAAGAGAGGATTATGAGAAGTCAAAACCGGATCCTGAATGTTATCTTAGAGCTATTGAGCTGTTTTCTGAAAAAGGGGATAGAATAATCGGGTTTGAAGATTCATTAAGAGGAATTCAAGCTTTAATGAAAACTCCCGCTATCGCGGTTTTAATAAGTCCTAGAAAAGATCCTAAAGCTGACTCAATTATTACAAGCGATGTTTTTCATTTTGATTCTTTGAAAAAACTTCCTGAAGAAAAGCTTTTTTAATAAATTACTTTTGCTAAAAAAAGACCTTTAGCTTCAGCCGGTGCAGATGCTTTTTTTCTATCTTTAGAATCAAATATTTTATCTATATCATCAATCGAAATTTTTTCGGATGCAACGTCCAACATTGTGCCAACTATATTTCTAACCATTTTATATAAAAAACCATCGGCTTCAAATTCAAGCCTTAGACCATCTTCAGTTTCAATTACATCAAGCCTTTTTAAGTGTTTTATAGGACTGTTTTTTGCAGCTCCTTTGGTTTGTTTATTTGCAAATGCAGAAAAATCTTTTTTCCCTATAAATTTTTTTGCAGCTTTTTTTAAAAGATCTACATCGATTTTATAAAAGGGTTTGAATGAATATAACCTTTTAAAAGGATCTTCAAAATCTTTTAATGAAATATGATAATGATAGATTTTGCCAATTGCTGAAAATCTAGCGTGAAAATCCATTTTCACTTCTTCAATGAGATAAATCCTGATATCTTTAGGTAAAACGGAATTTAGGCTATATAAAAGATTTTTTGAATCGAAATTTTCATCTAACTCAAAGTGACAAACCTGAGCTAAAGCGTGAACATTTGTATCTGTTCTTCCAGAGCCAAATATTTTTGTTTTTTTTCTTAAAACCAGAAAAAGTGCATCTTCTAAAACTTTTTGAATTGTAGTTTCATTTTTTTGCACTTGAAAACCAAAATAGTTCGTGCCGTCATATGAAAGAGTGATTTTATATTTTTTAACTAAGGATTTTTTCTGCATATTTCAAATCAAAAGGTGTTGTGATTTTAATATTTTCCTTTTTACCTTCTACAATTTTTGTAGGATGATTAAAAAGCTCAATGATTGATATGTCGTCGGTAACATCTAAATTATTTTCATTTATGTAAGAATAAGCTTTTTTTAAAAGATTGATTTCGATTACCTGAGGTGTTTGAATTTCCATCAAAGATGATCTGTCTAAAGTTTTTAAAACATTTTTTTTAGTATCAACCTGTTTAATGGTATTTATAGCCATATGACCTAAAGCGGCAGCTTTGCTTTTAAAAGCTTCGAAAATTACCTTTTCAATAGATTCTTTATCTATAAATGGTCTTGCTGAATCATGAATGCATACAAATTGGCTCTTTTCATTTACCTTTCCAAGTCCATTAAAAACAGAGTCCTGTCTTCTTATCCCTGAGTTTGCAAATTTAAGAGGTTTCTTGGAGGTAAAATAATTTTTATAAGACTCGTCTAGAACAACTATTATCTCATCTATCAAATCAATTTTTTCAAATATTTCAAAGCTATATTGAAAAATTGGTTTTTTGTTTATTTCGATATATTGCTTAGGAATTGTGCTTTCAAGCCTTGAGCCTTTCCCTCCGCAAAGAAATAGCAAACTGGTAAAATATTTTTTCATAAATTTTATTGATTTTGTGGGGAATTATATAATAAGAAAAGAAAAACCCAAAGGTTAAAAAATAACCTTTGGGCTAAAAAAATAATTTTTAAGACAAATGCTTGTTAACAAGTTTTGTCATTTGGAACATGTTAATTGATTTTTTAGAACCAAAAACTTTTGCAAGAGCATCATCAGGATTGATGTTTCTTCTATTTTTTTCGTCTTGAAGTTTTTTCTTTTTAATATATGCCCAAAGTTTTTTTGTAACTTCAGTTCTTGGCATAGGTCCTTTACCAACTACTTCAGCAAGCTCACTGCTCACTTTTAATGGAGCCATGAATTTTGCAGGTGCTTTTCTTTTTGTTTTTACTTTTACTGCTTTTTTAGCTTTTGCAACAGGTTTTTTCTTTACTGTTTTTTTAGCTTTTACAACAGTTTTTTTCTTAGCTTTTGCCATGTTTTATTTCTCCTTATCAAAAATAAGATTTTAAAAAAGTAACTATCTAAGAAACTTTTTTATCTCTATAGGTAATTATGTGTCAAAACAAATTATTTTAAATTTTTAAAAAATGATACTTTTTAAAAGAGAAAAAACCCATTCAAAAATACATTTGGAAGGGTTTTTTTTCACAAAAAAGACAGCGAGATTTTTTTTTTATTCTGCTGCCCTTTTTGTGAAAAATTGGATTAATTTTCTGATTTTAGTGATTTCGCAATTAACATTCCAAGCATTGCAACTGCAACACCAGCACCTACACCCATCGCTGCTTCTTTGTGTAACATAATGAAGTCTCTTGAAGTATAAAAACCTTTAAAAGCATAAGCTTTAGCAAAGTTAAATCCTTGAACAAGATAAGTCCAAGAATTTTTCAAAAATTCCATCATTATTCTACCAGCTTTTTGAGCATAATCAGCAACTGTAACACTAATCGCTCTTACGTTTTTTCCTAGCCATGTGCTTGTTGTTTTAGCAGCACTTGCAGCACTAGTAGCCGCAGTTTTTACAGCTTCTTGTAATCCTTGTACGTTCATTAAAAACCTCCTGAAAAGTTATATAGTAATTTTAAAATTAAATTGGAAACATTATAACTTGAAGTAAATTATTGTAAAGCAAAGATATTTTTTTTGATAAAAGAAAAAAAAAAGAAGAAAAAAATCACTTCTTTTTTTATTTTTTTTAGAATATTATGAATTTGAAATTCAATGATATAGGAGATTATAATGTATATTGATTTTGATGAAAAATTGAAAGATATTGGAAAAAGACTGAAAGACATGTGGAGGTATCTTTGACGTCGAAAATAAAGAAAAAGAAATTCAGAAATTAGAAAGTGAAATCTCTTCTATTGATTTTTGGGATGATCAAAAAAAAGCTAAAACAACTTTAAAAAGAACCAACCTTTTAAAATCTTGGACTATTCCATATAATGAACTTGTTACAAGTTTTGAAACATTAAAAGAGTTTATTAAAGAGGCTAATGAAAATAAGGATGAAAAGCTTATAGAAGAACTTTCTGATGAACTGCTCTGTTTAGAAAAAAAGTTGGAAGACTTGGAAGTTAAAAAAATGCTTTCTCATGAATTGGATTCAAATAGCTGCTACCTTTCAATTAATGCGGGAGCCGGTGGAACGGAATCCTGTGATTGGGCTCAAATTCTTGCGAGAATGTATGAAAGATATGCAAATAAAAAGGGGTGGAAAGTTTCTGTAATAGACAAAGTATCTGGAGATGTTGTTGGTATCAAAAGTATAACTTTTAAATTTGAAGGTGATTTTGCGTATGGTTATTCAAAATCTGAAAAAGGCGTTCATAGACTTGTTAGAATTTCTCCATTTGATGCTGCAAAAAAAAGACATACCAGTTTTGCATCTGTAGATGTTACTCCAATTATAGAAGACGATATTGAAATTGAAATTAAACCTGATGACTTAAGAATAGACACTTTTAGAGCTTCCGGAGCAGGTGGACAGCATGTAAACGTTACTGATTCTGCTGTAAGGATGACCCATATTCCAACCGGAATAGTTGTTACTTCTCAATCAGAAAGAAGCCAAGTACAAAATAGGCAGACCTGCCTTCAAATATTAAAGTCAAAACTATATGAAAAAGAGGTTTTTGAAAGGCAAGAGAAACTCAGCAAGATAGGCGGTGAAAAAAAGAAAATAGAATGGGGAAGTCAGATTAGAAGTTACGTTTTTCAGCCATATAGACTTATTAAAGATGCCAGAACTAAAGTTGAAACTTCAAATATTGAATCAGTGCTTGATGGAAATATAGAAGAATTTGTAAAAGTATATTTAAAGGAATATAGCTAATGGATCAGCTTGAAATCAGATATTCTACTTTAAAAGATTTTGAATATTTACATAAATGGTTAAAAGATCCTGATAATAATAGATGGTTTCCCTTTTCGACAAAAAAAGAGGTTGAAGATAGTGCAAAAAATTGGATTGGATTTTCTAGATATGGATCCTCTTTAACAGGGGTTTTAGATGGGACTGTCTGTTCAGTTGCCACACTTTTTTTAATGCCTTACAAAAAACTTGTTCATCATGCAATGTTTTATCTAATTGTAGATAAAAATTTTAGAAATAAAGGTGTTGGAACTTCAATGCTTAAAAATATTATGAATCTTGGTCAAAATTACTTTAAATTAGAAAGTGTGTTTGCTGAGGTTTTTGAAGGTAGCGCAATTATATCACTTTTGAAAAAGTTTAATTTCGAGCAAACAGCGTACCAGGAAAAATATGTAAAAGATAAAGATCAATATTTAGCAAGGATACTTTTTGATATATGGTTCAAATAGAAAATTTTAAAATAAGATTTGCAGAAAATTCGGATGGGAAATATCTAACCAAGTGGCTTGACGATAAAGAAGTTTTGAAATGGTTTCCTATGTGTAATAAATTTGAAATCGATGATGCTGTTAAAATATGGATGAGTTATGCGCAGTTTAGAGCTGTCATCACCGCAACTGTTGATAACGTACCTTGTGGAATTGCCAATTTTTATTTGCAGTCTTTTTTAAAACTAAAACATCAATCGCTTTTTGCAATTATTGTAGATCCAAAATTTAGAGGCAAGGGTGTTGGCTCGGCAATATTAAAAGAGCTTATAAAACTTGCTAAAGAAAGATTTAAATTAGAAATTCTTCATCTTGAAGTTTATGAAGGCAATCCGGCTTATAATCTTTACGAAAGATTCGGATTTAAACAGTATGGTGTTCATAAAAAATTTCTAAAAGATCTGGATGGAAAATACTACGATAAATATTTGATGCAAAAAATTCTTTAAATCTATTCTTGACTATATTTATTTTTTCTTATTATCTTCTTTCAAAAAATAACTTTAAAATTTTTTATTAAAAAAGTATGCAAGTTCAGGAAAGATTAATAGATATTGTAAGAGATTTTTCTTTTGATCAATTCAAACAGGATGTTTATCAAAAGTCGGAAGATCAGGCATTTGAAGATTTAGAAAAGTTAACCTCTTCTATTGATGATGTTAGGGTAAGTTTTTTTGCTGGAAAATATTTTTCAGCTCCCGGTTTTGAAAAAGAGACAAAATTGGATGAAATTTACAAAACATTAAAACAGATTGTTAGCATTTCTAAATATAACTTTTCTGAAAAAAATAGAAAAGTCGGTAAAAATATTGAAGCTAAATTAGATTGTCTTTATAAACAAACAGAAGAAAAAATTAAAAACTCATATTTTATTACAAAAATCTTTGTTTGGATAAGAGCCTTTTTTGAAAATTATAAAAATTATAAAAATTTTTACGATTTTTCGTTTTTTGATTATTATTCCTACAACCAATACAAAAGTATCTTTTCTAAAAATCTATCGGTCAGTGAAAAAAGTTTTAAAATATTTGATATAATTACAATACCTTTATATGAAAAACCCCAGCTTAGTCAAAAAGACATTGTATTAAATAATTTTTTTAAAATCATTAAAACAATCTATAAAATAAGCTTTTTAATAGGTTCATACGGCCCTCCTGTTTGTATCGCTCTTTTTTCTCCTCTTGCTCTATATAAGTCTTATAAGAGTGAGATGCCTTTTGATAAGGCCTATTCTTCAGTGATTTATGATTCAATTACATTTATTGGTAGTACTTTTAAGAGAATAAAAAGTGTAAATATTTTACTTTAATAAAATGTAATTATAGTTGTGATTTTTATTATTAAGGTTAATTAAAAATGTTTTATTTATTTGGATAGTTTTTAATTGTTTGTTATAATTATTTTTTAATATAAAAAATAAAAGGATATAACAATGAGTTTTTTAACAGGTATAGCAAAAGAAAATAAAAGAGTTATAGATAGGGGAGAATATTTTACTCATGATGGAAAAAGAATCAAATTTTCACCTGTTACTCAAAACAGTTTAGTTTGTCAAAATCTTACGGATGCTAGATCTTTTTTTGGGTTTTTTAACACTTTGCTTAATAAAATTTCATACTTATTCACTTATAAGATTGGACATTTAATTAATCCTAAATCCTTAACAGATACTAATGTTGAAGTTTTAAATGAGGATTGCTTATATGCAGCTGAAAAATTGGTGAGATTGGGGAAAAAGGTAGCTGTTGTTAACAATGCTAATCAACACCATGCAGGTGGTGGATATTTAAGAGGAGCTCCGGCTCAAGAAGAAGATCTTTGCAGACGTATCGTAGATCTTTTTGGTTCTTTAAAAGGAATAGCTAATAAAAAGGGGACTTTTTATGGCATAGAATCTAAGGGATGTATTTATACTTCAAATGCAGTAGTTAGAAGAGATGGTAAAGATAAAAATTATAGATTTATAAAAACCCCTTTTAAAGTAGATGTAATAACTTCAGCAGCGCCGGATTTAAGAGGAAACGATAATCATAAATTTTTAGATAAAAAAGGTAAATGGGATCAGAAAGTTTATGAAAATTTTATTAAAGAAAAAATCAGATGGCAGTTTAAAACTGCTATTGAAACAGGACACGATGCGATAGTACTATCGGCTTTTGGATGCGGAGCATTTAAAAATGACCCCGCAGTTGTTTCTAGGCTTTATAGGGAAGTTTACGACAAAGAATTCAAAGGACAGATTAAAATGGTTCATGCAATTTTAGGTGATAAAAACTATCAGGCTTTTAGAAATGTCTTTAATCTAGTTAAACCAAAACCGCTAGCAAGTTCAAATAGATCAGGGTGGTTTTCAAGGTTGGTTGGATAAAAAAGTAATCACAAAAATGTAGCTTCCGGCTTATACTAATAGGTTGTTATTAATATAAGCTACTAATGGATATAAATAATTTTAAAAAATTATTAGAAGAAAGTTCTAATATAGCAGTACGGTTAAGAGTCAAAGAATATAAATCTACATATATTTCTGTGGCAAAATCAAAAAAAGAGATAAAAATATCTCTTCACTCATTATTTTTAAATTCACCTGAAAGTATTAAAAAAGCTCTTTTTTCTTTTTGTTTAAAAAGAGATAAAGCCTCTTTTAATATTATTAAGGGTTATGCAAATCGCTACTTTGAGAATTTAGACTATACTCATAAGTTGGATAAGAAAAAGCTTTTTACAAAAGGAAAGGTTTATGATCTAAAAAATATTTTGGATACTATGAATCTTTTTTATTTTAAGGATAAACTAAACCTTTTGAATATAACCTGGTTTGAAGTTCCTAACTATACAAAATTTCGTCACTTTACTTTTGGCTCTTATGATAAAAATTTAAAGCTCATCAGAATTAATAAATTACTCGATAGTGATATAATTCCATTTTATTTTATTAATTATGTCGTTTATCATGAAATACTTCATTATATTATACCCGAAAAAATGGGTGAAAATTTAAGAAGAAGTGTTCATAGTAAAGAGTTTAAAGAGAAAGAAAAACGGTTTGCTTATTATAAAGAAGCGAGATCTTTTGAAAAAAAATTTTTAAAACTAAGCAAAAGGAAAATTGTTTATGGCAGGTCATAGTAAATGGGCAAACATAAAACATAGAAAGGAAAGATCGGACAAGATAAAAGGAAAGCTATTTTCTAGAATAGCTAAAGAGATAATTTCTGCTGTTAAACAGGGTGGATCGGATCCAAAAACTAATCAAAAATTAAAAATAGCTCTTCAAAAAGCAAAAGATACAAATATTCCAAATGATGTTATCGAAAGAAATATCAAAAAAGCTTCTTCAAAAGAGCAGCAAGATTATAGTGAGATGACCTATGAACTTTATGGGTATGGTGGAGTTGGAATTATTGTTGATATCATGACAGATAATAAAAATAGAATTGCTTCGGAAATTAGAATAGCTACAAATAAATGCGGAGGAACTATTGCAAATCCGGGATCCTGCTCATTTAACTATGAAAGAAAAGGTATTATTAAAATCGAAAAAAAATTAGCTGTAGAAGATGAGCTTTTTATGAAAGCTACTGATAGTGGTGCTGAGGATTTTAAAATAGAAGATGATATGTATGTTATTGTCACAAAACCCGAAGATTTGCATAAAGTAATTGATGAACTAAACAATCTTAAATGCGAATCTACCTTAGAAATGATTCCTAAAACTTTAATAGAATGTTCTGATGAAGATACTGACTCAAACATTAAACTAATTGAATTTTTGGAAAATATTGATGATGTGGACGCTGTTTACCACAATATGATTATTTAACTTTTTAACTAAAATATTTGGTGGCATACCAAAAAAAATTGGTTTAATATTTTTTAGGAAAAAATCATGAAAAAACTTTTTTTTATTTTTTTTATTTTTTTAAGTAGCTTTTTACTGGCAGAACCTAAAATTGATCTTGGTGTAGATGTCTTTTTTAAAGAAAAAAGACAGGGGATTTTAAAAAATAAAAAAATCGCTCTTATAATTAATCAAACAAGCATTGATAAAAACTTAAAACCAACATTAGATCTTTTTTTAGAAAACGCTAAAGAATATGAAGTTATTAAACTTTTTTCTCCGGAACATGGTATTTCAGGTATTAATTATGCCGGAGAAAATGTAAATAACTCAAAACTCAAAAATCTAAAAGTTTTTAGCCTTCATGGGAAAACCAGAAGGCCTACTGATGAAATGCTAAAAGATGTTGATGTAATTGTTTACGATATTCAGGAAATTGGATGCAGACCCTATACATATGCTTCAACTTTGTACTATGTAATTGAGGAAGCTGCAAAAAGAAAAATAAAAGTGATCGTTTTAGATAGGCCAAATCCGATCAACGGCATTATTACTGATGGTCCTATGCTCGATGAAAAATTTAGATCGTTTTTAGGTTACGTAAACGTTCCTTATTGTCATGGCATGACAATAGGTGAGTTGGCTATTTTTTTTAATACTGAATATAAAATTAACTGTAAATTAGAAGTTATTCCAATGAAAAATTGGAAAAGAGAGATGAACTTTGAAGATACAGGTCTTACTTGGATTCCAACCTCACCTAACATTCCGGAAGCTAACACGTCAGTTTTTTGCGCTTCTACAGGCATTTTAGGGGAGTTAGAGCTAGTTAGCATTGGGATTGGATATACTCTTCCATTTAAAATAGTAGGCGCTCCTTGGATTAACGCTGAAGATTTTGCCGACAATCTCAATAAACAAAATCTTCCGGGAGTAAAATTTTTTCCTTTTCATTTTAGACCCTTTTATGGAGCTTATAAAAATCAGGATTGTAGTGGCGTTAAAATAGTTATTTTAGATAATCAAAAATATAGACCTTTAGCAGTTCAATATCTTTTAATCGGTATTTTGAAATCACTTTATCCGGAAAAAATTAAAGAAAAATTAGATAAACAGGATCCTCAAAAAATAAGAACTTTCAAATTAGTAAACGGCAATGATCAGATTTATGATTTTTTGAAAAATGAAAAATATGCAACTTGGAAGATGATTAATCATGATGAAGAAAAAGTTAAAGAATTCTCTAAAAATATTAAGAAAAAATACCTTTTATATTAAATTATTCTACAAAAAGGTCCCAAGAAATCATTTTTTGTTACAGCATAACTTGAATGCTATTAGTCCTTTTGCATCTTCTTTTTTAGGTCTTGATTTGGCTTTTTTGATTATTAGTGATGACATGATTATAAATCAGGAATTTTATGTAAAAAAGCATGATTTTTGATGATGCCATCATCAATTTTCACGAAAATTTATTGTCTTTTTAAATTTTTCAAACTTTTTAAAATAAATATTTTCGTTCTTATTATATAATATGCTAATGCAAAATATATAAAATGTTTTTATTTTTTGATGAATAAATGTGTTTACTTAAGTTTTTTATCACATTTGTCAATAAAAATTTTGTTTTAATTGTTGTTTTTTATATTTTTAAACAAAGAGATAAAAAGAGTAGGAAAAATTTTTTATGAAAATAGGATTTGTAGGTCTTGGAAAAATGGGACAAAATATGACAAAACGCCTTTTGTCTTCACATGAAGTTGTCGTATTTGACATAAATGAAAAAGCACTTAAAGAAGCTAAAAGTAGTGGGGCTATCATATCAAGTTCTATAAAAGATCTGATTAGTAAACTGCCGGATCAGAAAGTTATTTGGATGATGGTGCCTCAAGGCGACATTACCAAAAATACTATTTTGGAAATTTCAAAATTTTTGAAAAAGGGTGATATTTTAATTGATGGTGGAAATTCATATTACAAAGATTCTCAAATAAGCGCTGACGAGCTTTTAAAAAAGGGGATAAACTTTTTAGATATCGGGACAAGTGGTGGTATTTTTGGATTAAAAGAAGGGTACTGTTTAATGGTAGGAGGAGATGAAAAAGCGTATACTCAAATAGAGCCGATTTTAAAAAGTTTAGCTGCAAAAGATGGATATCAATATGTTGGTAATACAGGGTCCGGACACTACACTAAAATGGTTCATAATGCAATTGAATATGGTATTATGCAAGCGTATGCTGAAGGATTTGAACTTTTAAAAGAAAAAAAGGAATTTGATCTGGATATGAAAAAAATTTCAAAGCTTTGGAATCACTCTTCTGTTATAAGATCCTGGCTTTTAGAGCTTGTTGAAAATATTTTTGAAAAAGATCAAAATCTTAGTGAAATAAAAGGCTTTGTTCAAGATTCAGGTGAAGGTAGATGGTCTGTAAAAGAAGCTGTTGATTTGGGAGTTTCCGTAAATGTTATTGCAGCGTCCCTATTTGAAAGATTTTCATCTAGAAAGCCTGATAGCTTTAAAGCTAAAATTTTAGCCGCTTTAAGAGATCAGTTTGGTGGTCATGGTGTTTTTAGAAAGGACAAAGAGTTATGAATACATCATTTAAATCCTGTATGAACGCTTTAAATACTTTTAAAGCCCCTCCATTTGTTATGGTTATTTTTGGAGCTGCAGGTGATCTCGCTCAAAAAAAACTTCTTCCAACTCTTTTTAAACTTTTTATAAAAGGATTTTTAAAAGATTTTTCTATATTGGGTTTTGGCCTGCCTGAGATGACAACGGAGGAATATAAAAAATTTGTAAAAATCTCACTTAAAAATTTTGCTAAAGAAGATTTTTCTGAAAAAGAATTTCAAAAGTTTAAAAACTGCCTTTTTTATGAATCTGCCGATTTAACAGATGGAAAAAAATACTTAAACTTATGTGAGAAAATAACAAAACTTTCAAAAGATGATGATACAAATAATCTGATCTATTATTTGGCGGTTCCTCCGACAATGTTTGAACCTATTGTTGAAAATCTCTCAAATAGAAAATTATGTAAGGAAAGAAAAGGCGCTAAAATCATTGTTGAAAAACCTTTTGGAAAAGATAAAAAATCTGCACATTTGTTAAATCAAAAACTTTTAAAAGCTTTTTTGGAAAATCAGATTTATAGAATTGATCACTATCTAGGAAAGGAAACAGTTCAAAATGTTTTCTTTTTTAGATTTGGTAATGCTCTTTTTGAACCGCTTTGGAATAGAAATTTTATAGATCATGTTCAAATAACTGTAGCTGAAGATCTGGGGATAGAAAATAGAGCCTTTTTTTATGAGCAGGCAAGCGTTGTAAAAGATATTGTTCAAAACCACATTATGCAGCTAATAGCTCTTATAGCAATGGAGCCTCCTGCTAACTTTGAAGCTGAATCTTTAAGAAATGAAAGAGTAAAAATTTTCAAGTCTATTCAGCCTATTGATCCTAAAAAAATAAATGATTACATAGTAATGGGACAGTATCAAAAAGGCATTGTTAACGGTAAACATGTTGTAGGTTACAAACAGGAGAAAAATGTAAAAAAAACTTCCAAAACCCCAACTTTTTTTGCAGGTAAATTTTTCATAGATAATTGGAGATGGGCAGATGTCCCTTTTTATGTTAGAACAGGCAAAAGACTGAAAAAAAGATTCACTGAAATAGCTATCCAGTTTAAAGAGCCTCCACTTAGACTTTTAGGGCATCAGTGTAGTAATTTAGAATCTAACATGATAGTTTTTAGCATCTATCCAAAACAAAAAATCGAACTAAGGTTTAATGTGAAATTTCCCGGTATGGAAAATGTTCCTTATCCCGTAGATATGCTTTTTGATTATAAAGATGTTTTCAAAGTAGATTATCCTTTAGCTTATGAGAGAATATTAATTGACGCTCTGAAATCAGACATAACACTTTTTGCAAGACAAGATGGCGTTGAAGCTATGTGGAATGTTATAGATCCTATAATGGACGCTTTTGAGAAGAAAAAAATAATTCATCCATATGAATCTGGAAGTTATGGTCCAAAAAAGGCTGATGAATTAATTTTAAAAGATAAAAGGCAGTGGAGACAGTTTTAAAAATATGAAAAAAATTCAAAAGTTTGAAAATCAAAATGATTTAAATACTTTTTTAGTAGATTTTTTTATTAAAAAATCTACAGATGAGATTGTTGAAAAAAAAGGGTACTTTACTGTAGCTATTTCAGGGGGAAAAACGCCTCTTAGTTTTTTAGCAATTTTGGCAAAAGAACCCAAAATTTTATGGGATAAGATTTTTCTATTTTTTGTAGATGAAAGAATGCTCGAAAATACAAGCGAAGTTAGCAATATTTACCAAATAAACAAATATCTTATACACCCTTTAAAACTTAAAAATGTCTTTTATATCAATAAAGACATTGATGATAAAGACGCTGCTTTAGAATATGAACTTCAAATAAAAGCAATTTTGAAACAAGAAAAACCGTCTTTTGATTTAGTGCTTTTAGGAATTGGAAAAGATGGTCATACAGCTTCTATTTTTCCTGAAAGTGAGATTTTTCATCAAAAAGAAAAGCTTGTAGATGTCACTCAAAAAAAAGAAGAATCCTTTTCTAGAATATCAATGACTTTGCCACTGATCAATAACTCTAAAAATATTGCCTTTATAGCGGTTGGAGATAATAAAGCTGAGATCATTAAAAGAATTTTAATAGATAATGATAAAAAGCTGCCGGCAGCCAATGTTCATGCAAAAGAGCTTCTTTATTTTCTATTGGATAAAAAAGCCGCTAAATTTTTATAGCTAAAAAGCTCCAAAATAGATATGTAATTAAATTTTTTAATTGATAGTATATTTTCCTTTATATCGCTTATTTCTCAATAGACTGAATTGATATATAATTATATTTTTAATTTAGTTAAATAAAGTTATCATTTTAGTTAATTAAAATTTACTTTTATATGGTAATTTTATATACTATTTTGGGGAGGAAATACAATGTCTATTAGGGTAGAATCTTTAATTCAAAAAAATTGTATCAACTATAGCATAGTTTTTGAAAGAGATAACTTTGATTTAAAAGTTAAATCTATAGCTATAGATGGCTCCCCAATTTTTAAAAATAACCGGTTTTTGCAAAGTGAACTTGCAGATGATAAAGTAGCTGAAAAATACGTTTTAGAAATTGAAAAAATTGCTAATAAAAAATACTCCAGTTTAGATAATTTTAGACTTGTATCAAGTAATGGCATTTTAAAACTTCAAAAAAAACCGTTTAATCCTTTTTTAAATTTTTCTGATGTAGAGAAAGATACTGAATCAAAAGTTTTTAAATTTACTAAAGCCATCAATGATAGAAAAACTGCTGAAATTAACAAGATATTTAACATTATAGCTTCAAAAAAAATAGATCAGGTCGATAAAACTCACAAGACTGTTAACCAAAAAATTTCTTCTTTGATAGTTGCAGCGCTTATAATAGCATTTTTAGCGGGCGCTATAGGTATTGGCTCACTGCTTCCAATGTTAGGTGTCAACCCTGCTTTGGGTATTGTGGGAATAAGTCCGGCTTTAAGTATTGCTTTAAGCAGTTTGGGACTTTTTGGTTTTTTGGGATATGTGGCTTTAAAAGTAAAATCTAATAAATCAAAAGAAAATATTGCTAAACAGTATTTGAATGATATTCATCTGAAAAATAGAAAATGGTTTTTGCCTTCTAATATAAACGATATTTCAAACGGACTTTTACTTTTAACGATAGCTCTTGCAGGTGTTTTATGTTTTATTCCCGGACTTAGTGTTATCCAAAGATGTATGGCTTATCCAGCAGGACTTATGATGATAGGTTCCGGAATTATGCAGTTTTTTGAATCTAAAAACTCTTTAATAAATGCAACAAAGGGAAAGGATTCTAAAAATTTGAAAGAGACAGATATATTTAAAAAAGCTACCAATTCTTTAAAAAACGTCTTCTCAAAAGATATGATTAAACCTGTAGCTCAATTGGCCTTTTCTGTGACTTTAACTACTATTGGTATTTTAACAACTTTTGGGTTGATGCAGTTTACAATACCTTTTTATTTAACTATGGGAGCATTGATGCTTACAATCGGGTTTTTGGGTTTCAAAGCGTCTCAAAATCAACTGAATATCATAAAGGGCATTAATGAAAATGATCCAAAAGAGATTAAAAGGTTTTTCCAAGAAGCTACTACTTTAAATGATGAAGAGATTGAAAAAATACAAAAGAAATTAAACTCTTTAGAAAAAGGTGAAATACTTGACTGGATAGATTCCCATATAACTAAAAAAAATAAAGAAAAATATTTGGATATAAAAAGTAAAATTGAAAATGGACAAAAAATAGCTTTAGAAGAGATAAAAAAACTTATTCAAAATGAGATGATCCAGATTGAAATGGAGAAAAAATTGGACAATTTTTCATCAAATATAGATAAAGATACTTTTAAAAATCTTTTGATAACTTTGAAAAATTTAAATGAAAAAGATCAAAATGAACAACTTTTGAAAATTTTCAAAAGTGTTAAAGCTCAAATAAGAAGTAAAAGAAATTTCGAGCTTGTGAAAATTTTTGCTCTGTTTATTCCTTATACTATTGCTCCGGCTCTTCAGATGACTATCCATAACCCTGTCTTTGTAAAAATCTATTATTCTATAATGTCACTACTTTGCTTTTTGGATCTTTTTATTAACCTAGATCCTAAAAGAAGAAATATTCCTCCTGTTGATCAAAATGAAAAATTTGATGTAAACGAATATTTTTTAGAAAAAGAAAAGAAAAAATCTGTTTTTTCTAAATTTAAAATAGCTTAATTATCTTTTGATTTTTTTTTGAAAAATATTTCAAAAGCCTCTTTTTGTCCAGGTAAAAGATCAAAAGTATCTAATTTGTCAATATCTGCCCACTCATGATCAGAATGTTCATCAGAAATAATAACTTTTTGAGTGTTTTTAGGTTCAAAGCTAAACATGTGAAATATATATTGAACGTCAGGATGAACTATGTATACATGATTGTGATATTGAAGGTTTTTTATTGAAATGTCCCAGTGTATTTCCTCTTTGATTTCTCTTTTTATCGCATCAAAAATATTTTCCTCTTTTTCAATTCTGCCGCAGGGAACTCCCCACTTATTTTCTCCCCAACGATTTTTTGATTTTTGTAGTAAAAGAATTTTATTTTTGAAAATAATATGGCAGGCAGCGCTGATCAGATCCGGCTTAAAATTTTTTGGTTTTTCTTCAAAAACTGCTTTGTTTTTCAAATTCTCTCTCTTTTTTTTTAAAAAAAAAGATTTTAATAAATTTTAATCTTTTTCCACTTTTTACTTTTGTATCTTAGAAAATATATTCCAAATAAAATCATGCTATATAGCGAAATTATAGCCCAAGATTGATTAACCCTTATATCAAAATTCTTAATACCAATATAAATAGGAGTTATATACAAAATCCAAGGAGCTATAATTCCAACTTTCATTATAAATTTTGTGTCTCCTGCAGCAATTAGCATACCGATCAATATCCAGACAAGTCCATCAGTTAGAAAAAATATTCCAACAAATATTGATGTTTTATACAGTCTGGATAAAAAATCAGCATTTTGAAAAATTTGCATATTATCCTGGCTTACAAAGATTTTAAAAATATCTGGAGAAAATATTAAAAACATTAAAAAAATTAAGCTAAAAAACATAAACTGCATTTTAAAGGCTGATTTTACATTTCTGTCTACATAGTCGTATTTTTTTGCTCCAATAAAATTTGAACTTATTGCTATAACCGCTTTTGATTGACCTTCAAGAATAAATACTATCATAAGATACAGACTTTGAACCAATACCACTATTGTTATATATTCACGCCCGGCCATTATCATCAAATTAAAAAATACAAAGTGAGCCATAAATTCCGAAAAGTGAGAGACTCCGGCAGGAAAACCGATTTTTAAAGAATCTTTGAAAAGCTCTTTATCTAACTTCCAGTTAAGTGTCTTAGCCTCCTTTTTATTTTTTTTATTAAAAAAAAATATTAAAAAAAATCCTATTTGAAAAATTTGTGCCATTACAGTACCAATAGCAGCTCCCAAAACTCCTAAAGATGGGATAATTCCAATTCCGAATATTAATAAATAGTCCAAAAGAATGTTTACTAAATTACCCAATATTGCAGACATTGCAATAAGTTTTACTTTCCCTTGACCTGCAAAAAAACCTGTTAAGGCTATCGATAAACAGAAAAATGATCCAAAATTCATAACGCATGAAAAATAAGTAATTTGCATGCTTTTTATCGGACTTTCAACAAACATGTATTTTGAAAAAACATTAGCTAATAAAAAAAATAATGGCCAAATTAAAATTGAAAACCAAATTAATTGCCAAGCTGCTTTTCCCATATTTTTAAATTCACTTTTTCCGTGAAACTGACCTACAAATACTTCCGAAATACTAGCAACTGCAATTGGAAGCACTAAAATTGCCCAAGCGCCCATCCCGGATGATGCTGAAGCATTCATTGCATCAAGTGAATAGATTCCTAGAAAAAACCTATCAAAAAAGAACATAAAACTTCCTGACAACAGACTTAGCATTAATGGCCATGCAACTGTTATCATTTCACGTATTGAACCTAGGGGATATTTAGTTAGTTGGTATGATTCTTTTATCATACGACACCTCAAAAAAGTATTAAAAAATTATTTTTTTAAAAATGATCTCTTTTTGAAAAGAGTGCTATAAGTAAAAAGTGTCTTTTTGTTTTATGAAACTTTCATGGCTACGGATATTTTTTTATTTTTAAACAATACATAAAAAATGAAAATTAACAAAATAATATTAGTTTATATATTTAAAAAAAAGGAAAAATTTTCTTTTTTTAAAAATCCCAGCCTTCAATAGAAGAGGATTGATTATAAGATGTAACGGTAGCTTCAAAAAAGTTGGCTTTTACATCTCCTTTCCCTTCCGTATCTGCTATTTTTTCTAAGTGCATGTATGGATTATCTAAAAATCCTGGATATAGAGGTTTTAGATCAATTCTTTCGAGTAGGGAGTTTGCTAAGTATTTTGTGTATTTTTCTGTTGCATCTTCTGATATCCCAAGTACGCTATTTCCAATAATATGGTTGGTCCAAGTGATCTCTTGTTTCACAGCTATTTCAAACATTTCATAAATCCATTTGTGATCGTTTTCATCGATCACTTCAGGAATTACTTTTTTGAAAATTACAACATGTAATAGCTCATCTCTATTGATGTATCTTATTATGTCAGCAGTGCCATGCATTTTATGGCGAGATGCCAAATTGTAAAAGAAATTAAAACCATTATAAAAATAAAGACCTTCTAGTAAAAAGTTTGCAATCAAAACTTTTTTAAAATTAGCTTCGCTGGAAGTATCTAAAAAATTTTGAAAAATTTTTGCTATATATTGATTTCTCTCAAATAACACCTTATCATCTCTCCAAAAATCATAAATGTAGTTTCTAGTCTCTTTTGGTAAAATTGTTTCAATTATGTATTGATAGGATTGAGAGTGAATCGCTTCTTGGTAAGTTTGTATAGCTAATACTAAATTGATCTCGGGAGAGGTGATATAATCTGAAATATGAGGGACGTTATTTGTTTGAATGCTATCTAAAAAGATCAAAAATGATAAAATACCGTCAAAAGCTTTTTTCTCTTCAATGGTTAGATTTTTATAATCGTTTATATCAGCTGTTAAATCTACCTTTTCAGGAATCCAAAAGTTTTCCATCATCACTCTGTAAAGCTTATTGGCCCAGGTGTACTTAACATTGTTTAAATTAAATATATTGGTAGTATTGCCGTTAATTACCTTTCTTTCTTGTATGGAATCTATCCCTTGGGGATTAAATAGTTTTTTTGCTTTCATTTTTATCCCTTTAGTTGGCGCAGCTTATGCATTCATTTTTATCTAAAGTAGAACCATCTTTTTGAATAGTTCTTACATAATATATTGTTTTTATATTTTTTTCCCAAGCATCTACAATTGTATCAAAGATATATTTTGCATTTATATGAGGCAGATTTAAATTGAAAATAAGCTCATATGAAATGCCCGTATCTATCCACTTTTGAATGTTTGAAATTACACTGTTTACAGCAATGCTGTCCATATGCTTGTACTCTTTATAATACCAAAATCTTTTTTTGATAAAAGGAGGACAGATTGGAACCGCTCCTCTAGAATTTTTATCGTAGAAAAACTTTGAAAAAATAGGTAGCACTGACGCTGTACATCCTTGGACTAATGCTGATGAGGTGTTTGGCGCAATTGCTAAAAGCTGAGAGTTTCTTATTCCATACTTTTTTAAATCGCTTTTTAAACTTTCCCAGTTTTGTCCGTTTTTGCTTTTTTTAATATATCCATCAAGTCTTTCATCTGTATCCCACATAGATCCTTTAAATGCTTTAAAAGCGCCTCTTAGACTGGCAAGCTTAATCGATGCTTTGACGCTATGAAAAGCAATTTTTTCAAATAGCTCGTCAACAACATTAGAGCTTTGTTCGTAAGGCACCTCTTTTTTAGCTAAAAAGTCTGCAAGTCCCATAGCGCCAATTCCAATAGTTCTGTATTTCGCATTATGAGATTGACTTTGATCATCGGGAGTTATTGTAAGATCTATAGTGTTATCTAATATCCTAACACTAGATTCACAAATCGATTCTAGCTCTTCATCTTCAATATTTGCTAAATTAAGAGAAACTAGGTTGCATGTATGTATCTCTTGATTTGCTAAAACATTTGAAAAAGATTCCATACAAAGATTTCCCGCTGGAATATATCCTTCATGCTTGTTTGGATTGTCTTTATTTGCCGTATCTTTAAAAAATATATAGGGCATACCTGTTTCTAATTGAGTTTTCATTATCTGTTTGATCAAATCTTTTGAACTGACTTCTTTTACAAGCTCAAGAGTTTTATCAAGTAGGTAAGCATTAACACATTTTTGATATGCCATTTCAAAATTTTTACCTACTAAAGATGGAAGGTCTATTTTTAATTTTGTTTTCACTTCATATGGATCAAATAAATACCAGGTCTTATTCTCTTTTAAATAATTCATAAAAAGATCTGGTGCTACAACTTGAGGAAAAATATCATACGCTTTTCTTCTTTGATCCCCATTTTCCGTTTGAAGCTCTAAAAACTCTTCAATATCTAAATGCCATATGTCTAAAGATGTGGTAACAGCTCCGGCTCTTTTACCCATCTGGTTTACCGCTACTGCAGTATCATTAATTATCTTTACCCAAGGAACTACACCCCCAGATGCGTTTTTGTTTTTTGCTACCCATGAACCTTTAGCTCTGATTTTTGATAAATTTACTCCAACTCCTCCACCATTTTTTGAAATTTTAGCAATTTTTGTCACAGTATCAAAAATTGATTCAATGTCATCGTCCATTGCAATTATAAAACAAGAGGATAGATTTCCGTTAATTCTTCTAAGATTTAGTAAAATAGGGGTTGCTAAAGACAGTTTTCTTTTAGATAAAATTTCATAAAAAATTTTAGCCTGATCTAATCTATTTTCCTTTTTTTCAACGCTTGCTAATAAAAGAGCAATTGTTAAATAGGCTTCACCCGGAAGTTCATCTTCTATCAAATACCTGTTTGTTAAAAGAACTGCTGCTGCGTAATCATATTCTAAATCTCTTTTTCTATTTAGCCAAAACCCCGCTTCTTTCAAATCACTTTCTGTGTATATCTGTAAAATCTTTTTATCATATCTTTTGAGAAGCACCATTTTTTTTACGTGAGATATGTAGTCTCCATATAAATATCCTCTTTTTCTTTGAGTGTCTTTCCAGGTGTTCATCATCAAAAGTCTTCCGGCTACAATTCTCCAATCAGGCTCTTCAACTGATGTTAAAGATAATGCGTGATAGATTAAATTGTCCTGTATCTCACTTGTTTTAATTTTATCATTAAAAATTATGTCTATCGTAGCTTCTAGTTTTAGGGGATTGATGTCTAATTTTTCTATAGCCCAAGCTATTACTTTTTTGACTTTGTTAATGTCAAATTTTTTGATTTTACCATCTCTTTTTATGACGGTTTTAACAGAAGTTTTTTCTGTTTGTATTATGCTCATAAAATAACCTATTATTTAAAATTCTTATCTAATTCGGAGTATAAAAACTTTGAAATATTTTTTAAACCAATGTCTTTGTTTTTATTTTTAAAAAAAAGAATCAAGTTAAAAAATAAATAGATTATTTATAAGATCCTAACATATTTAATTCACTTTGAGTAATAGGTTTGTATCTGAAATCTTTATCTATTTTACCTTCAAATAAAAGAGCAAATCTTCTTTTATTGTTATGAGATAAAAACTCATTAGAGAGTCTTATAAAATCTTTGTAGCTTAAATCTTTCAAGCCACTTATTTTTTTGTCGTTTAAAGAAAAGTCCTCATTATATTCAAATGCGAGGCGGCTTTGTTTATTTGCCTGTTCATATAAATTTTTAAAGGGAAGCGAAAGCTCTGTAATAAGATTTTCTTTGATGTTCTTAAATCTGTTTTCAGGGATTTTTGTTTCAATATTATCTAAAAAATCTTCAATAAAAATTTCAAACCTGGTTATTAAATCAAAGCCATCGTGAGAGTTTGATTGAACCAAAAACATCTGAAAAAGTCTTTTTTCTATTTCGTAGTCATTAGCAGCTACATAATATCCAGTTTTTTGATCTGATCGAAGGGAGGTAAAAAACGCTTCTTTTAAAACCTGTGATAACACTGATTGTGCTGCTTGATTTTCAAAGGTTTGTTCACCCTCATCTATTGTTAATATTACACCATTTCCCAAAGAAGGGGTTTTCTTTGTTTCAAGAAATGGACCGTTTTTTGATAAAACAAATATCTTTTTTTTGTATTGATCAGAGACTTTGAAAGGTTTTTTGCCAAGCACATCTTTGATATCTACCCAAAGACCTTCTGAATCTTTTAAAGTTAAATTACCAGATAAAAACCCTTCAATATATGTTTCATTAAAAAGATCAGTTGAAAATTTTTCGAAATCATTAAAATTAATCAAATCCAATGTTTTTTGCTTCTCTAAGGTTGGTAAATTGTAATTTAATAAGACTGAGCTAAGATAGTTTTTAGCTTGCAGCACAGGTAAAATCTTCTGCTGATTTTCGTACTCTTTTTTTAAAGATGAAAAATATTTGGTAAATTCTTCCTTGTTTATATGAAAATTTTTTATTCCCTTCAAAATGTCTTCCAGTAAAAGATTAGCTTTTTGTGAATATCCCAATATTTTAATTTTTATGCCATTAGGTGCTGAATCAATTGTAGCGCTAAGACCCGCTTGACTCGCTGCGGCTTTGACATATGTCAATTTATCGTTTAAGGCTTTTATATATAGCTCTTTTAATACAACTGACTTAACTTCGTTAGAAAAAAGAGAATCTTTGATATCAAATTGCCAAGCAACTTCTGGAACATGAAATTTTTCATCTTGAGAGTAAAATATTTTCCCAAAATCATTTTGAACTATTTTTTTTGGCTCTTTTTGTGGTTCTTTAATTTCTACAATTTTTAAATCGGTAGGAATGAAAGTGTTAGGCTCTGGTAATCTAATATTTTGATTTGTGGGATTTTTTTGAATTTCCGCTATAAAATCTTTTGGAAGATCACTTATTGTATACTCAGCGTTCATCCACTTTTCTTTTCTATCTAATTTAATTTTTGTTTTTGCAGGATTAGCAATTAAATTAAATTGACAATTGTCTATACAAAGTGAGTTTAAAATTTCTTGGACCGTTTTTGGAGAATAATTTTTTGCAAGTATTTTGTCTTTTGGATAGTTTTGAAAATCTTCTTCTAAAAGATATGTTGCATTGTCACAAACAAAATCAAACGCTTCAATATGAGACTGATATTCATAATTTAGCTTATTCATCTCCTGCATTTCTGTGAAAAGATATTTTGGCGTTCCAGATATTTTTAAATTGCTAAAAGATTCAAAGCATCTTTTTATTACTTCTAAATAATTCAAAAGACCTAAATCAGTAAGTTTGACATCTATAGAAAATAGTTTTTTTTTGTATCCGATATTGCTAACATCTATATCAAGATCTTCGGCAAGATTAGAATTTTTTAAATTTTCAAAAAGGGAATATTTTTGTCCTCTTTTTAATGTATAGGCAATTAGCTCTAGTGATTTTGTGTTCTCTTCAAAATTAGATTCATCTATTTCAAATGACAAATTGAGGATTTGTATGTTAGATATTGGTTTTATATATACTATTTTTGATAAATTCTTTTTTAAAAAATATGTCTCTTTTGTATTAAGCGGATCCTTGCCGATATTTTGTATTTTGGAGAAATTTTCTATTGCCATCTGTTTTAATACATTTATATCTAATGGCGAATAGATAACCAAAACCATTAAATTTGATGAGTAATTCTTCTTATACCAATTTACAAGTTCTTCCGGTGGCATAGTTTTTAAAGTATCAGAGTTTCCTGTTGAAAATTTTACATTAGGATGATCTGGATTGCCGATCTCTTTTGTTATCATCCAAGCTCTTCTATGATCATTTTCAATATTTTTTGAATGTTCTTGATCAATTGCATAAAGTTCTTTAGAAATACATGTTGGATCAAATAAAGGATCTATAAAAAAGTGAGACAGCCTGTCTAAAGCTTCGTTTAAAGCTGATGTATTAACTTGAAACATGTATACCGTTTTATCAAAGCTAGTATAAGCATTTCTGTCTCCGGAATTATCAGTAATATATTTTACAAATCCTCTCGGATCAGGATATTTTTTTGATCCCATAAAAAGCATGTGCTCACAAAAATGAGCTGTTCCTTGATATTTTATTGGATCGTCCCAAGCTCCTACCGCAACGCCTAAAGCTGCTGCTGATTTGTCAGCGTTCTTGTCGGATACTAATAAAACTCTAAGACCGTTATTTAATCTTAATTTAAGAGTTTTCCTTTCTTTCATGGAAGGATTTTTTAAAATGAGATTAGATGTGTCTGGGATTTCTTGGTAGTTAGATGCGAAAATTATATTTACTGAAAATAATATTATAAAAAAAGCTTTAAGCACAAAGACTATCCTTTGGTAATATTCCTATACTCTTCTTTTACTATACTATGTAAATATTTTGCTCTATTTTTTCTTCTTTCTATTTTATCTGCTGTCTCTGAACCTAAAAATTTTTCCATGTCGATTTCTTTTGAAAAACTAATAAATATAGATCCTCTTTTTACTATTCTTTTCTCTCCTAAATCAATTTGTATCTTTTCAGGAGGGGGAGCAATCTCATATGTAGACAGAGTTAAAGGATAAAAATGTGTTGGAGTTTTAGCTTTTTTGCACATTAAATAAAACATCTCTAAACTTTGCGGGTCAAATTCAGCTATTTGAATTTTTTTGTTTTCATCTTTTCTGTCTCTTCCTCCGGATGGAGCTACATAAATTACTTTGCCACCTTCATGCAAAAGATCGCTCATTAATGTCATAACTTTTTTATTGTGTATTTGCTTTTGGTGCTGCAACTTGGGATCAATGTCTATATATCTTTTAGAAAAAATACATAAAAGATTACAACCCATACTAAATGGTATAGCAAGCGGATCTGTCAAAACTCTTTCTCCAGCTACAAAAATCATTTCGTCTGCTACTTTCTTGAATTTATTTCCTAAAAGCAGTCCAATCGCCTGAGGATCAAGCTCACTTTGGTGATTTGCAAAAAGTATTACATTCTCATTGTTATCAAGCTGCTTGGCAATTTTTTGTAAATTATCTTCTCCAAATAATTTTGAATTTTCAAAATCAATAAGAGGTCTTACAAAATCAAGTCCAAATTTTTGATAGTCAAAAGGCTTTGTTACCTTTTGATGATAAGGATCAAAAATAAAAGGGGATTTAAATTGATCAAGTATCAAATCAATTAATGTATTAAATATATTGTAAATATTTTCTTCTGATATTACTTTTTTTACCTGATCTTTGTACCCCAGATAAAAATTTTCAAGAATATCAAAATACTTCTTAGGTAGTATCTTTGAATTATATAGCTTTTCAATTTTTTTTATTATCAAATCGCTAGACATCAACGTTAGCTCCGTCAATTGCTAATTTATAATCATTTAAATGAAGATCATCAGATGTTTTGATTTTTAAAATATTGTTAGTTTGCTTCGCAATCTTACTAAAATAATTACTATCCGAAACGTTTAAGTAGTTTTCCAGCTGTTTGTGTATGGTTAATTCAAAAGTGGATTTTGAATAATCTTTGAAATGCATTTTCAAAATCCTTTCAATTTCGATCGAAACAGTCTCGAAATTTTTAATCATTCCATTACCTGAACAGTATGGACATGGTTGAAAAATTGTTTGGATTAAAGATTCTCTAGCTCTTTGGCGAGTCATCTCAACAAGTCCAAATTCACTCATCCCTAAAACTGTGCATTTTGCATAGTCATCTTTCATCGCATCTTTTAATTTTTCTAATAATCTTCTTTGATTTTTTCTATGTCTCATATCAATAAAATCACAAATTATCAGTCCACCAACATTTCGTAACCTTAGTTGTTTTGCAATTTCTTCAGCCGCTTCCATATTTATTCTAAGCAGCGTTTCTTCAACATCTTTTACTTCATTTTTAGAACTTCTTCCCGAGTTCACATCTATAGTGTACATAGCTTCTGTCTTATCAAAATACAAATAACCGCCGGATGGAAGCCATATTTTTCTTCTCATTGCTTTTTCAATCTCCAAATCCACCTTGTACTTTTCAAAAAGAGGAATTTTTCCTTTGTATATGTCTATTTGAAGGGGATGCTCTTTTTCGTAGTTTTTATAAAGATATCTGCACTTTTGAAATATGTTGATATCATCCACTAATATTCGATCATATTTTTTGTCTACTGCAGTTAATATTGCCTTTTTTAAAAGACCCCATTCTTCATATAATAATGCAGGACCTTTTGATTGATGGAATTTATCTACTATCTCCTGCCATATTTTAAGTAGATCGTTAGCTTCGTCTATCAATACATCAACTTCAGCATTTGCAGATGCCGTTCTGCAAATTAATCCCATGTCTTTCGGCATTTCAAATGCTTTGATTAAATTTTTTAATCTGTCTCTTAGTGTTCTATTTTCTATTTTTCTGGAAACTCCTCTATGAGGGGTATTAGGCAGTAAAACCAGATATCTTCCGGCAATTGAAAGGTTGGATGTAAGTCTAGCACCCTTAGTCCCAATAGACTCTTTTACCACTTGAACTAAAACAGGTTGATCTATTTTTAAAATTTTTGAAATATCCTGTTTTGTTTTAGATGAATATGTCCCATCTTTTGAATACTCCATATCAAAATCCATATCAAACATCGCTTCAAACTTTTTGCGGTTTTCAATAATGTCATCAATATGGATAAACCCATTTTCTTTTTCATCTATATCTATAAATGCAGATTGAATGTTGTGTAAAATATTTCTTACCTGTCCGCGATATACGTTACCGGTAATCTGACGCGTTTTTTTTCGATCTATTATAAGATCGTGAAGTAGATTGTTATGCATATATGCAAAACGTACTTCCTTCGATTCAACGTTTATTAAAATTTCTTTCATATAACCCTTAAAAAATTACTTT
>JAFGQY010000059.1 GCA_016935395.1 Parachlamydiales bacterium | reverse complement strand
TTAGCTCCATTTCCATGCCTCAACCTTTGTTCAAAAGTGTGACATTTCAATTTAGCCCAAATGTGACATTTTAACTTAGCCCCTACAAGAAAAAATTTAGCATTGAAAAATAGTAAATAAAAAAATAAGCTTATGCAAAAATTATTAAATAACATATAAAAGGGAATGAAATACTAATAATAATTTACAGTTTATTTTATAAAAAAATAGGGAAAAATTGAGCTCATGTCCCTTGTATTAAAGAATCAGCCATCTTGGGTTCTACCTATTAAAAATCCGGAATGGCATAAAAAGATTACTACTGAATTCAATATACATCCCGTTACAGCGCAAATACTTGTGTCTCGAGGATTTTCTACATTAGAAGATATTCATAATTATTTATACGCATCACTTTCTAATTTACATGATCCATCTTTGTTTCAAGATATGGATAAGGCTGTTGCAAGAATTATAAAAGCTTTCAAAGCGAATGAAGGCATTTTAATATATGGCGACAATGATGTTGATGGAATGACAGCTACAGCTCTTTTGGTAGAATTTTTACGAAATATCGGAGCAAAAGTTTTCTTTTTTATACCTGACGCAACTTCTCATAAAAAAAGCATAATAAGTGACGCTTTGCAATATGCTATTCAAAATAAGTGTTCCTTATTAATAACAGTAGATTGTGGGATTACGGCAGCAAAAGAGATAAAGCATGTTATCGAACACAATATTGATGTAATAATTACAGATCATCATGAACCCACTTCAAAAATTCCCCATTGCATCGCAACTTTGAATCCAAAATTATTAAACAGCACATATCCTAATAGAGAGATTACCGGAGTCGGAGTTGCATTTAAGCTAGCTCATGCATTAACAAATTATTTAATTGAATCGGGTGAAGTGGATTATATTGATTTAAGAAGTTATTTAGATTTAGTAGCTTTGGGAACTATTTCTGATATGGGAGCGCTTTTAGATGAAAATAGGATTTTTGTTAGATATGGGTTAAAAGAATTAGAAGATACAAAAAGAATTGGATTAAAAAAACTTTTTAGAGTTTGTGAAATTGGTGAAGGTGAAATTACTCCTATAGATGTAGCTTCAAAAGTAGCGCCGAGACTCAATTCTTTAGGTAGAATTGCCGATCCCAAAAAAGGTGTAGAACTACTTTTGATCAGAGATGAAAATCAGGCATCCCTTCTTGCTAACGAATTAGATCTTTATAATACCGAAAGGCAGAAAATAGAAAGAAAAGCATCTGAAGAAATTGACAAATATATATCAGATCATCCTGAGATATTAAATGAAAAAGCAATCGTATTATATTCTGAAAAATGGCATCCGGGCATAATTCCGATAATAACAGCTAGAATTACAAAACAATATAATAGGCCAACTCTCATAATAGCTATAGATAATAAAATTGGGAAAGGTTCAACTAGAACTATACCGGAGTTTCCCCTGCTTCCTGTTTTAAAAGAAAATGAAGATATTTTGATTAATTTTGGCGGACACAACTATGCAGCTGGTCTTGTAATAGAAGAAAAAAACATTGAAAAACTAAAAAAATCCTTTATTGAAGCTGCAAATAAAACTTTAGATGAAAAGGATATTATCTCTAAAATGTATTTAGATTCAGAGATTAATTTTGATGATTTAACCTTTGATTTCATGGAATCATTAAAGCTTTTAGAGCCCTTTGGAAATGAGAATCCGGCACCTTTACTATATTGTGATGCTAAGCAGGTCTGGGCACCTAAAATCGTCGGGAAGATACATTTAAAGATGTATTTGGAGCAAAATGATCGCATGTTAGAGGGAATTGGTTTTGGTATGGCTCATAGAAAGGGACAATTAAAAAAGAAAAACATGATTTTGAATGTTGCATTCACACCTCACATTAACGTTTTTTTAAACAAGGCATCTATACAGCTTCAAATTAGGGATTTTAAAATTAAAGATGAAGGAATAAGACCTAGAAAATCTACTAAAAAACCTAACTTACCTAAAAAATAAAAAAAGCCGCCCTCTGAGCGGCTTAAAACTTAAAAATCTTTTTTCTTCGCGAAGAAAAAAAAATTAACCTACGATTTGTCCTACAGTTGTTCTTCTGTCTAAGTAGCTTTCTTTATACGCTTTTACATCTTCTAGATTAACTACCCATGCAGCACCTTTTCTATGTGCTTGTAGATGACCTACTCTAGTTGCATAATATATTTTTTGTGCAGGAACATTTAACATTTTTGAAACTTGATTAACTGAATAGTAACCTCTTTTATTATCAAATAGAAGTTCTCCCTCATACATTGATTTTGTTCTAGAATATTTACCTTTTTTGTAATCTTCTAAATCATCTAAATCAATTGTCCAACGAGTTGCATCTTTAATAGCTTTTAATTTTTTTTGCTTAATAGCTACATAAATGGCTTGTCTAGTTACGTTATTTAATCTAGCAGCCTCAGTAATGGAAACAACTCTTTTTTGTGGTTGCTGAGGAGCACCTGAACCCAATGGGTTTTCTTGTTGAGGATTATTTCCCCAATTTGTCTCTCCTGTCATTTTTCTCCTCCCTTTTTTTTTAAATATTTTAAGATTTATTGTTTTATATTTTATTAGTCTCTTTTAAGTATATATTATTGCAAAACAAAGAATTGAAATCAAGTAATTTTATTTATCTATCGTATATATTATCTTAATTAACTATTAATAATAATTTATTTAATTAACTATGTTATTTAATTGCAATAAACATAAGTCACTATCTTTAAGAGAGTAGAAGCATATTTTCATAGCGTCAAACTAAGTTTTTTTTTATATTGGTAAATACATTAAAAAGAGGTAAACAGCGATGAGAAAATTTATCCTACTGATATTCATATTCTTAACGATGATATTGGAAGCGAAAGAGCTAAATTTATCACCAAAGGACGTAAAAGTTAAAATTGATGAAATTCTTCGATCACATGCCAGCTATAAAAAAATTAATTCATCGTTAGCTGAAAGAATTTTAAGAAATTTTTTAGAAGAACTAGACCCTACTAAAACTTATTTTATTGAATCTGATATCCAAAAATGGCTTTACCCAACAGATGAAATGATCAATAACGTAACTGAGGCTATTCAAAATCAAAATTTTACACTATTTGAAGAGATTCATACTGTAATGCTTCAAGCAATAGAGAGAAGAAATATGCTTGAAACAGAACTTGAAGGCGCTGCGATGCCAAAAGACGTTAAACCTGAAGAATTTAAGGAAATGAATTTTACTGCCAGTAAATCTGAATTACTACAAAGATTGGTTAGAATTAAAGCACTGCAATTAGATAGCGCTGAAAAATTCAACGATGAAATAATTGAGAATTTCATAAAAAGACTAGAAAAAAGAAGAAAAAGCCGCGAAAACGAAATCATTGGGAAAAACCCAAAAGAACGCAAATCGCTTATATTAAGTTATTTACTTAAATCATTCTGTCATTCGCTAGATAGCCATACAGACTATTTCACTCCATTTGAAGCAGATCAATTTATGATGCAGGTACAACAAAAACTATCTGGAATAGGAGCTCTTTTAAAAGACAATCTTAATGGCTTTACAATAATGCAGGTAATAGAAAAAAGCCCAGCAAAAGCGGCTAATTTAAAGATTGGTGATAGAATTGTAGCTGTAAATAAAGAGCCTGTAATAGGTCTTGATATAACCGATGCTGTCGAGTTAATTAGAGGAGAAAAGGGATCAAAAATCGTTTTAACTCTTGTTAGAGAAGATCAGAATAAAGAGTTTCAAAAATTTGACATAGAGCTTACAAGAGGAGAAATTGTATTAGAAGAGAGCAGGCTTGAAACAAAAACAGAACCTTTTGCAGATGGCGTTATAGCACATTTTAAACTGTTTTCTTTTTATCAAGACGAAAAAAGTTCTTCTGCAGCTGATTTAAAAAATGCCCTTGAAAATCTAAAAAAGAATAACAAAATCAAAGCGGTATTATTAGATTTAAGATCTAATACAGGCGGGTTACTTCCTCAAGCTGTGGAGGTTGCTTCTCTTTTTTTAGAAAAAGGAATCGTAGTTTCAATAAAAGATTCAGCCGGAAATGTTCAACATCTTAGAAATACCGATGGTAAAGTTACCTTTGACGGTCCTTTGTTGGTATTTGTAAATAAAGCCTCTGCCTCTGCATCAGAGATTGTTGCAGGAACGCTGCAAGATTATGGAAGAGCTATTATTGTTGGAGATGAGACTACATTTGGCAAAGGGTCATTTCAAACCTTCACATTAGATACCTCTAAAAATGCCAAGGTAAACACTTCTGGTGAATACAAGGTAACAAGAGGCAGATATTACACAGTTTCAGGCAATAGCCCTCAGCTAACCGGAATAAAATCTGACATTGTTGTACCGGGAATTTTATCAGAGTTAGAAATCGGTGAAAAATTCTCGAAATATCCTTTAGAAAATGATAAAATCGCTCCAAATTTTGAAGATGATTTATCTGATATACCTCCGATTCACAGAAAAAGAATTTCTCTTTTATACAAGCACAATATGCAGCAAAAAATAGCAAATTTCACTCAGTATTTGGATATTTTGAAAAGTAACTCACAAAAAAGACTTGAGATGAACAAAAATTATCAAAGCTTTTTAAAAGAGATTAAAAACAAAAATTTTGAAGCAGAATCTGTTGAAATTTTTGGTCAAAATGATCTTCAATTAATTGAAGCTTATAATATTACTAAAGATTTATCATACTTGATTCAAGTTAATGATAAAGATGTTGATTAAAAACAAAAATTTTTTAATTTGAAAAAAGGTTTTTTTCATGGAAGTTAGAACTAGAATAGCCCCCTCTCCTACCGGAGATCCTCATGTAGGAACTATATATATTTCACTTTTTAATATTGCATTTGCTAAAAAAAATAACGGAAAGTTCCTCTTAAGAATAGAAGATACGGACCAAACAAGATCTCACCCAACATATGAGCAAAACATTTATAAATCCTTAAAATGGGCCGGTTTACATTGGGATGAAGGACCAGATATAGGAGGACCATATGGTCCATATAGACAGTCAGAAAGACTGGATATTTATAAAAAATATGTTATGCAGCTTGTTGAAGAAAAAAAAGCTTACTACTGCTTTGCAACGAAAGAAGAACTGGAAGAGATGAGAGAAATTGCAAAAAAGACAAATCAAAGATCCGGTTATGACAGACGCTACAGAAATCTTTCCGAAGAAGAAGTTGAAAAAAGACTAAAAGAAAATCAAAAGTTCGTTATTAGATTAAAAGTTCCCCTAAAAGGAGAATGTGTATTTGATGATGAAATTAGAGGGCAGATAAAAGCTCCTTATGCTGATATTGACGATCAAATACTTTTAAAATCAGATGGTTTTCCGACATATCATCTAGCAAATGTGGTAGATGATCATCTCATGAAAATAACTCATATAATTAGAGGAGATGAGTGGATCAGCTCAACTCCAAAACACATACTTTTATATGAAGCTTTTGGATGGGAAAAACCAAAATTTATGCATATGCCACTTCTGCTCGGAAAAGATGGAAAAAAACTCTCTAAAAGAAAAAATCCGACCTCTACATTTTTCTTCAAGGAAACCGGATTTTTACCTGAAGCTTTAAATAATTTTTTAACATTGATGGGCTACTCTATGCCAAATGAAAAAGAAATTTATTCAATGGAAGAATTTATTGAAAGCTTTGATCCAAAAAGAGTTGGTCAATCAGGTGCCTTTTTTGATATTACAAAATTAGAATGGATAAATCAGCAATACATCATTAATAATCTAAGTGAAAAAGATCTTTTGGAAAAATTAAAAAATTGGCAATTCAACGATGAATATTTTTTAAAACTAATGCCACTTTGTCATTCAAGAATAAAGACTTTTTCCGATTTTATTGAACTTTTTGATTTTATGTTTATTCACCATCTAAAATACACAGAAGAACTCTTTAATATAAAAGATGTAACTCAAGATCAAAAAAAATATATAATACAAATTATTATGCAACTTTTAGAAAAAGTTGACACAATTAAAGCTCAAGATATTGATAAAATTTCAAAAGATGTCGCTGAATTATTAAGAGTTAACCATAAAAAAGTCATTATGCCTCTTTTATTTGCTTCCATACAAGGAAAACATCAAGGACCTCCTCTATTTTCATCTTCTGAAATTTTAGGAAAAGATCGAGTAAGAGCTAGATTTTTAAGTGCTATTGAATTTCTAGGTGGAATTTCTAATAAAAAAATGGCTGAGTTAAATAAGCTTTTGGAAAGAAATGAACTTTACACAATTTTTGAAAAAAAATTATAGCAGTAACTATTTTTTAAGAACTAATTTTAGTGTATAAAAAAAAATTTATTATGAAAAGGCTGTATTATTCAGCCTTTTCATCAACTTTTTGATCAATATCTTGAGTTTGAGAAATTATATAATTTCTATTAGGATTGCTTTCATAATTGCAACTATTTAATATTAATAGTATTAGTATAAAAAAGAAGGGGCGCATTTAAAATTCTCCGTAGAAAAGTTTTTTTTAATAAGATATAATTTTTAGATTAAAAAATTAAGGAAAAAATCAAAAAAAATGTACACACTGAAAAATCCATTTATTGCAAAGATCAAACAAAGAGAGCGCATTTCGAAAGAGAGATCTACGAAAAAAGCCTATTATTTGGTTTTGGATATCAAAGATTCTGATATTAATTTTAAACCAGGTGATAGCATTGCAATAATTCCTCAAAACGATCCAAGAATAGTTGATTTAACAATAACTCACATGAATGCAAAACCGGATATGCAAATTGAGAATCCCAGAACAAAAGAAAAGGTTACTCTTTTCGATTTTTTATTAAAAAGCGCAAATTTATCAAAAACTTCTGCAGCTTTAATAAAACTTTTAGATAAAAAAATTAATCCTGAAGAAATAAAACAATTAATTTCAAATCATCATCTTTGGGATATTTTAAAAAAATACCCAAAACATAAATTACCGCCACAAGAAATCGTAAATACTTTACTACCCATATTACCAAGACTATACTCTGCAGCATCATCATTGGAAATGTTTCCAAATGAAATACATCTTATAATAACCCATCTTTCTTATGAATTATCAAAAATAAAAAGAAATGGTGTTACAACAGAATTTTTATGTCATATTGCAAAAGTTTTAAAAACTCCTATTCCAATATACGTTCAGCCTTCTACTAATTTCACCTTAACAAAAGATTCTAGCTCTCCAATAATAATGATAGCCGCAGGATGCGGCATTGCTCCATTTAAAGCTTTTTTAGAAAAAAGATATATATCTGAATCACAAGGTCCAAACTGGCTGTTTTTTGGTGAAAGACATTCTAAAACTGATTTTTATTTTGAAAAATTTTTCAAAGATCTCGAAGAAAAAAATATTCTTCGTCTAACAACCGCTTTTTCAAGAGATCAAGAAGAAAAAATATATGTGCAGGATAGACTTTTAGAAAATGCAGAAGATGTTTGGCAATGGATTCATCAAGGAGCATATATTTATGTTTGCGGTGATATTAAAATGGGTGCGTCTGTTGATCAAAAACTTATTCAAATCTTTCAAGAGCAAGGTAATTTACATAATGGTCAAGCAAGAGAGTTTCTAAAAAATCTATTCAAAAATAAACGTTATTTAAAAGATGTTTATTAAAATTTCATTAAATTTTATTTTTTTTCTTTAACTCTGCTTTAAACTATTCAAGAACCAGTGACTACTCTTAAATGAACGCTTCTATAGAGTCACAAATTGATCTTGGTTGGGAATCTTATTATGCTAGAAACAATTGGCACCTTGATTTATCTTTAGGCTATGAACTACAAGTGTTTTTTAATCAAAACTTAATGTTCATCGGTTTTTTTTATTAATAATTTTGAAAAGCTGTGATTATACAAAAAACCTGAATCCCGTCCCCACATCCAAAATCAGTTAAGCCATCACCAGATGTAGCAGTCATACCTACTTGAGAAATATCTAGTTTCAGAATATCTGCAATATTTTTTCTCATCTCATTTATTTTTTTTTGAAATCTAGGTCTTTTGCCTTCAATGCTTATCGCTAAGTGTGTAACAGTAAAACTTTTTAAAGTTAAAACAGCTTTTTCTAAATATACTTTTGAATCCGTGATCCCATCTTTGAAACAAAGATCTACTGCAACATCAGCTAAAATTGGAATACCTGTTATTGAAGTAATAGCATTGCAAATGGCGTGGAATACAACATCACCATCTGAATCGGCAGCAAGACCCGGCATATCTTCAAATATTACACCTGATATTATACATGGCTTTGTTGCGCCACTATCTAAAAACCTATGAGAGTCTTGGCCTAGACCTGTTTTATATATCGGAAAATCTTGTTTCATATTGCTATAAGTCCTTTATTTTGGGTAAGTATGCCAGATATACATGTTTTATGTGAAAATCATTTTAGGTTACTTATAGGAAAAAAGCAGCTTCTTTTTTTTAATCAAGATATTAAACAAAAGAGACTTATATTAAGCAAATTACTAATTGTCAAATAATACATTTTTATATTATAATAAATATAAATTATAATTTAATTGTATATTAATACAACAAATAATAATTTTAAAAACACCTTAAGGAATATCAATGTCAATTAGCGAAATAAAGTTTCATATAATTTCAGAAGATATGGATTATTTTGTAAAAGTTGATAGAGATAATATCATTCCCGTGAGAAATGGTTTTGTAGAAGTTTCATATTATTTAAAAGATGAGAAAACTCAAGAAATTAAAGAAAAATTCTCATTTTCCGTTTTTGCAAATTTTACAAATATTATAAAACTTCAAGAAAAAGGCTATAAATTTACATATGATAAAAACAGCGAAAGTGAAATTGCATCTACTCTTGAATATTTAAAAGCAATTGGAAAAATTACGTTTCCGCAAGCTGCCAAGTTTATTTCTACAGGATTAAAAAATATGGAAGAAACATAAGATAATATTTTGTATTTCTAGCTGCACTCTACCTATGATAATAAAATAAAAGATCAACGTTGGTTTATCTTTCTAAAGGAGACAAATATTCTTTGATATTCTGATATCTTTCTAAAATATATCTCATCATTTAAGATGATATTTATTACAATAAAATTAAAAACAAATCCTCAAGAATTTTTATGTTTCAAGAAAGTTTAAAAATCAAAGGTGGAAATCCTCTTAATGGAAAAATAAAAGCCTCTGGCGCTAAAAATGCCATGACAAAACTTTTAGTTGCATCACTTTTATCCAATAAAAAATGTATATTTCACAATGTTCCAAATATTGGTGATGTTGAAATAACAGTGGAGCTTTGTAAACAGATTGGAATGCAAGTTAATTGGGACAAAGAAAAAAAAATTTTAGAAGCACAAACAAAAGAAATTAAAAATTCATACATTCCTCAAAGATTTTCAGGAAGCAACAGAATTCCAATTTTGATGATCGGCAGTCTGCTAGGTAGAACAACTGAAGATATTATAGTACCAACTCTTGGTGGTGATGAGCTCGGAGCTAGACCTCTTAATTTTCATATGTCAGCTTTAGAAACTCTTGGAGCCGAAATAGAATATCGGGGAATGAAAAAAGAGGGAGCTTATTTTGCAAGAGCTCACAAAGGTCTTAAGGGAGCTTTAATAACACTACCCTATCCTTCCGTTGGAGCTACAGAAAATACAATCTTGGCAAGTATTAGAGCTGAAGGAAAAACTGTAATTAAAAACGCAGCAATAGAGCCTGAGATTATTGATTTAATACTATTTTTACAAAAGCTTGGAGCGAACATCAGTTTAGACACCGATAGAACAATTCACATTGAAAAAACAGAAGAATTTTACGAAGTAGAGCATCATGTAATACCAGATAGAAACGAGATTATTTCTTATGCTCTTGCAGCTATAGCAACCAAAGGAAGAGTTTTTATTGAAGGCGCAGAACATCTAAATTTAATAACCTTTTTAAATAAAATCAGAGAAGTTAAAGCCGGATTTAATATCAAAAAAGATGGAATTGAATTTTTCTATGATAAAGAACTTAAAGGTGGGCTTCATATAGAAACGGATGTACATCCCGGTTTTATGACAGATTGGCAACAGCCTTTTGTGGTTTTACTTTCTCAAACAAAAGGATCTTCAGTAGTTCATGAAACCGTTTATGAAAATAGATTTGGCTACACCAAAACTCTTATTGAAATGGGAGCAGATATTCAGCTGTTTACCCAATGTTTAGGAGCAAATAAATGTAGATTTAACTCTTTAAATCATAAGCATTCATTAGTTGTAAAAGGCCCGACTCCCCTAAAAGGTAAAAATATTTCTATTCCTGATTTAAGAGCCGGTTTTGCTTACGTTATGGCAGGGCTTTTATCTAAAGAAGAAACTGTTATTAACGGTGCACACTTTTTAGATAGAGGATATGAAAATATTGTAGGTAAGTTAAAAAGCTTGGGAGCTAATATCGAAAGGATAACTACTAAAAAAACTATAAAAGATCATATTCTTCAAACCGTTTAATCAATAAAATTTTTTAATATTTATTTATATTGAATTAATAAATATAATTAAC
>JAFGQY010000058.1 GCA_016935395.1 Parachlamydiales bacterium | reverse complement strand
GATTGACAGTATTTTAAAAACTCTATCAAGCAAAAATTTTAATTATCAATATCTCTATGATATGAGCCTTTGACTGATTTGGCTTGCATTTTTCTGGCTTGATTTAAAATTTTAATGCCTATTTCGACATGATCTTTAGTATAATTATCAAAGACAAATTCGGCTTTTTGCTTAGTTTTAATGCCATCTTGTTTCAAGGGAAGGTCTGAAATTAAAAGAAGGGCGCCGAGGGTAAATTTTCTTTTATAGCTGGCCGAAAACAGAGTTGCACACTCCATCTCAATGCCTTGAGCCTTAGATAGTTTTAAAACATTTTTGAACTCTTCGTTAAACTCCCAAAATCTCATATTGGTAGTATAGGTAATACCTATATGATAAACGGCTTTTTCCTGATCTAAAATTTCGGTTACCGCTCTTTGCATTAAAAAGTTGGCTAAAGACGGCACCTCTTGAGGAAAGTAATAATCTGAAGTACCCTCTCCTCTTATGGAAGCTACAGGGACTAAATATTCGCCCACATTATATCTTCTTCTAAGCCCACCGCACATTCCAAGTAAAAGAGCTGCTTTAACAGGTAAAAATGAACAGATATCAACAACTAAAGCTACTGCTGGAGATCCTATTTTAAAATCCAAAATACTCACCCCCTCTTTAGGGCAGTGTGCAACTTCAAAAGCAGACCCTTGCCAGATCTTTACATTTCTGGTTTCAGCAAAATAGTGCACATATCTTGGAAAATTTGTAATAATCAATTTTTCTTGGAACTCTTCAGTAGGACTTCCGGAATATCGCTCAAGAGTTTCTAAAGCAACCTGTTTTTCCATTTCATTCATAAAAATACCTTTAATTTCTATTCTAGAATAAGAAACAGATAAAATAAATACAAGTATTTGGATTTGAAAAAAAGATATAAAAACAGTTAAAATACAAAACTTAAACAATTTTAGAAAAGGAAAAAAATATGTCACAAGCAAGTACGAATGAAATAAGAGGCGGAATGAAGGTAGAAATAGACAAAGATCCCTATTTGGTGATTTCCAATGAATTTGTAAAACCGGGAAAAGGGCAAGCGTTTAACAGAATCAGAGTAAAAAATTTATTAACAGGCAGAACTCTTGAAAAAACTTATAAATCCGGAGATAAACTGGATCTGGCTGACGTAGAAGAAAAAAGAATGAGACTTTTATATTTAGAACAAGAAGCTGCCGTATTCATGTCTGATGAAACATTTGAGCAGATAAGCGTTGCATTTACTGTACTCAAAGATAATAAACAGTGGCTTAAAGATGATATTTTATATGATCTGATTTTCTATAAAGGAACTGCAATAGATATTATGCCGCCTACTTTTATGGAGCTAAAAATAGTTGAAACTGCACCTGGAGTTCGAGGAGATACAGCATCAGGAAGAGTTTTAAAATCTGCAACATTAGAAACCGGTGCAAAAGTTCAAATACCAATATTCGTTGAACAAGGTGAGACAATAAAGGTTGATACTAGAACCGGCGAATATGTTTCAAGAATCTAATAAAGTTAAAATTTTAAAAGACCGATCAAAAATGCTTAAAAAAGTTCGGTCTTTTTTTGAAAAAAAAAATGTTTTAGAAGTAGATCCAGCCTATATTTTAAAACACCCCTCCATAGATGAACATATTGATTCAATAAAAACATATCCATATAACAATACCGAATGTTATTTACATACTTCTCCCGAGTATTTGATGAAAAGGCTTCTTGCTATGGGCATGAAAGATATCTATTTTTTGGGCCATGTTTTTAGACAAAATGAAATTGGCACAAAACACAATATTGAATTTACAATGATAGAGTGGTACCGATCAAAAATTTCTGAAACACAATTTTTAAAAGAAACAATCGATTTGATAGGCCTTTTTATAGATTTTAAAAAAGTTGTAAAAGTATCTTTTTTTGATCTTTTTTTAAAAAATTACAATCTTGATATTTTTAAGTCAAAAAAAGAGGATTTTTTAAAAAAGCTAAATGAAACAGGTTTTGATTTTTCAAAAGATGAAAAGTTATCAAAAGACACTCTTATAAATCTGCTTTTTGATTTTGCTATGGAAAATCTTTTAGAAAAAAATGTTTTATACTTAGTGAAAAATTTTCCCCCTTTACAAACGCCTCTTGCAAAAACCCAAGTTACAAAAAATGGCGTTTTTTCAAAAAGGTTTGAGTTTTATTTCAACGGTTATGAGCTTGCAAACGGCTACGATGAGTTAACCGATTCAAAACTTTTACTTAAAAGATTTAACAAAATAATAAAAAATAAAAAAAATCTAACTTTAGATAATAAATTAATAGAAGCTCTCCCCTTTATAGGCAACTGCTTTGGGATCGCAGTGGGATTTGATCGTCTTTTTATGTTAAAACACAAATTGTCTGAAATAAAAGATGCTATCTGTTTTTCTTTTTTAGAACTTTAGTTTCTTTTTCTTTTAATTAAAAAAAATCTTTGATATTACAAAATTAGTAGGTAAATAATTTTTCAGGAGCATAATTATGCCAGTTAATTTAAAAGGTAGAAGTTTTTTGACATTGAAAGACTTTACTCAAAAAGAAATTTTTTATTTGTTAGATCTAGCAAGAGATCTGAAATCAAAAGCAAGAGCTGGAATCAAAGGCGATACTTTAAAAGATAAAAATATTGTTTTAATATTTGATAAATCGTCAACCAGAACCAGATGTGCATTTGAAATGGCTGCAGCTCAAGAAGGAGCAAATGTTACATTTTTAACAAATTCACAAATGGGAAAAAAAGAATCAATTGAAGATACAGCAGAAGTGCTTGGAAGATACTATAACGGTATTGAATATAGAGGATTTGGACAAAAAATCGTAAATGAACTTGCTAAATTTTCAGGTGTACCTGTTTGGAACGGACTTACAGATGAATATCATCCAACTCAAATTTTAGCCGATCTTTTAACTATTCAGGAAAAGATTTTTAAACCTTTAAGTCATATTAAAGTAGTTTTTGTCGGCGATGCCAGAAATAACATGGGAAATTCATGGATGATAGGATGCGCTAAAATGGGCATGCATTTTGTAGCTCTAGCTCCAAAATCTTTATGGCCTGATCCAAAACTTGTTAAGGAAATGAAAGAAATTGCTGCATGTACCGGCGGAAAAATTGAGCTTTACTCTAACGTAGATCTAGCAGTTAAAAATGCTGATGTTATTTATACTGACGTTTGGGTATCTATGGGAGAAGAAGCAAAATATGCAGAAAGAATAAAGCTTTTAAAACCTTATCAGGTAAATATGAAAATGCTGAAAAAAGCTAAAAATCCACATGTGAAATTTATGCACTGTCTTCCTGCATTTCATGATTTAAATACAGAAGTTGCCAAAGAAATTCATAAAAAATTTGGTCTTAAAGAGATGGAAGTTACTGATGAAGTATTTAGATCTCATCACTCTATAGTGTTTGATGAAGCTGAAAATAGACTTCATACTATAAAAGCTGTAATGGTAGCGACTATCGGAAATATCTAATAAAAAATATTATTTTTTAAGGGATTAAAAATTTTTAATCCCTT
>JAFGQY010000057.1 GCA_016935395.1 Parachlamydiales bacterium | reverse complement strand
ATTTATTTAAATGATACATTAAAACTTTTATCACACTATCCTAAAAATAAAATATTTTCCTTCAATGGCGATCAAGAAAAACTTCAAGTAATAAGAGATATTTTGAACGAATTTGCAAGTAAATTGTAATAATATTTAATTAATAAGTTAATTAAATATTATTATTCATGATTAAATTATTTCGTCTTATTTATATTTATATTCAATTTTGTTATAATCTATTAATAATAATAGGAATATAATGGTTACATCTGTAAATGATAATTTGCATGTTTTTGGCAATATAGATTTATCTTATTCAGATAAAAAAGCTGAATTTTCTTCTTATATTTTCAAATTACATTTAGATGATAATACATCTATTTTGTTTGATAATGTAAGTGCTCTTCCTGATAGTATCAAAGGTAATTTGAAAGATGTTTTTAAAAGTGTTGTTGAAAAAAAACAGGTTCAAAAAGATCTTTTGAAAAATCCTCAAAACAGTTTAAAAATTGGAAAATTGGATGATAAAATTGTTTATGTTATTAATGGGTCTGTAACCAAAATAAACGATTCAAGGCTGTTGAAAAAGTTAGATGCAAATTTAAGAAAAGCCAAAAAATATCTTACAAACGTTGAAAAAATAGAAAAAAAACCGACTAAAGAAGAGATAGATTTTTATAAATCATCTGCAACGACTATTGATAAAGTTTCTAAAAAAACACTTTTAGAACATAAAAAAAGTGACTCTGAATGGTCTTTATGGGCTATTTGGGCTATGGAAAGTAGATCTGCGGTAAATAAATTCTGTAATGCATTTCATATAGATATAGCTTCAATTCTAGATTGTGTTCCTTCGTGGGCAGAAGATATTCTTGGTTATTATTTTGCAGGATTTGGTATTTTAAACGGTATTGAGCAGGAATCTGATTCTAGAAAAATTGGTGATAAAGAGGGGATGTGGGATGGCAGGCATAAGATAAACCGAAACTTGATTGCTATGATAGGCGGCGCAATTCAAGCTATCGGAAAAACATTGGCATCTTTAGCTTTAACTGTTGTCGGATCAGCTCTTTTTATTTTTATCGCCATTTATGCAACTTTAAGGTACGTGTACTTTGCTATTTCAGCTATGAAATTTAGAAATAAGTTAAATGCATATTTAAAAAATGACAAACTTACAGATGAAGAAAAGTTAAAGGGTGCAATAAATTATTTAAAGAGCAAAGTTACGATTACTCAAGCTGAAACTGCAAAAGTTTTAAAGAAAGTAAAAAAACAGTATCCTAACGAATCTGATGAAAAAATTAAAAAAATTGCAAATAACATTTTAAAAAACAAGCTTTTAGTTAAATTGAAAAGATTTGAAAGAAGAGTAGGCGGTTCTGTTTTAGCTGCAAAAATACAAAAAAATTCTGATGATTATATCAAAAACTATGCAGCTAAAAGACTGGAAATTGAAAAGCTTATAAATAGAGTTAAAGATAAAAACAAAATAATTTTCAAAGAAAATAAATGGTATGCAGCAGCAACAATTTTGCAGGCTATTGAAATCAGTGTTGTTTTAGCATTAGGTTTTACAACTGTTGCGGCAGTATGCGGAGCTGTATCATCATCAATATTTGCTTTAATACTTTTGGCTTATTTTTATAGAAAATATGTTTCAAGATCTGAAGAGGATAAACAAGATCAGCTCAGTGAATCAATTGATCTGATTGCAGACCCTGCTATATAAAATTTTTCTAATTTTAAAAATTTTCTGATATTATTAATTTATGGATGAAATTGATATAGCTATTCAAAATTTTTTAGTTTATATAAAGTCAGAAAAAGGCCTTAGTCAAAATACTCAAGAGGCTTATCTTCGAGATATTACAGCATTTAAAAAGCACGCTTTGGAAGGTAAAAAACTAGATAATATTTTACAAAAAGATATTGTTGATTTTTTGCATTTTTTGAAAAAAGAAAGATATGCATCAGCAACCATCTGTAGAGTTTTTGTTTCAATAAAAGTCTTTTTCAGGTTTTTAAAAAAAGAAAATTTTATTAAAAAAGACATATCTAAACATTTTGATCTTCCAAAAATCTGGCAACTTATTCCAACTGTTTTGACATATTTTGAGATTGAAAGGCTTTTTAAGCAAATTGACATTTTTAGCTACATCGGTGCTAGAGATAGAGCTATTTTAGAGCTTATTTATGCAACAGGTATTAGAGTGTCTGAAAGCTGCAATTTAAAGATACATGATATCACAGATGATTTTGTGAAAGTTTTAGGAAAAGGAAATAAACAAAGAATTGTTCCTATTGGCAAAAAGGCTTTAGATGCTATTGACTATTATCTTATAAATTTTAGAAAAGAAAAAATTAAAAATGATTACTTGTTTACTTCTAAAAACAATAAAAAAATCGATCGAATTACTATTTGGAATAGGATTAAATTTTATGCTAAAAAAGCTATGATTAATAAAAACATTTCACCACATACCCTAAGACACTCTTTTGCAACTCACCTTTTGGAAAATGGAGCAGATTTAAGACTTATTCAAGATATGTTAGGGCATGTTGATATTTCTACCACTGATAGATATACACATATTTCAAAAGCTCATTTGAAAAAAGCTTTTGAAAGTTTTCATCCAAGGCCTTAGTTTTTTTTAAAAAAAGCAGATTATTCGTCTGCTATCCATGTAGTATAAGGTGCATCAGGTTCTAGGCCTTTTTCATTTGAGGTATTTTTGCAGCATGATGTCAACATCAATAAAAATAACAAAATAAAACAATTTAAAAGCTTCATAAGCAAAACTAATTTTTCTTATGTATATATAAATAATTCTTTAAAAGATAAAATGGAAGATTTTTTTAAATGTTTAACATATAAAACATTTAAAAGGATGAGTTTTTTAAAGTTTATATCCGGGTATCCTCAACTTTATTGAAAGCAGCTCTTTGTCTAAGTACCAAAAGTGATGTTCTTTCTTCACTAAAGAGTCTGCCTGTTTGAGTATTGACATTTTCACGCTCATGTGGCTTTTTTAAGGTTTTTACAGCTGCCTGATGAACTCGAGCAGCTCTTCTGTCTTGCATTAATTCTTCTAAAAGAGTGCCGGCTTCTTCAAAAGGATTTAACTCTTTTGTAGGCACTTGCCCACCTACTCTTGCAGCCATTTTCTACCTCTTTTTTTTTAAAAGATTATTTTTATAGCATTTTAAAATTATTTAATAAAGTGTTTTAAAAAAGTTTACACAATTACACAACATGTGCCAAATCTGCATTTTTTAAGTTCCTGTTGCAATCTTTCATTTTCAGCTGCTAATGCTTTGTTTTTTTCTTGTAATTCAAGAATAATTTGTTGAAGTTTTTTATCTGAACTTTCAAATGCCTTATTTGCTACAGTTAAAGTTCTATTTTCTATTTTTAGTTTACCTAAATCTTCTCTTAAACGCTCACACTCTTTATCTAACTCAGTATATTGTTTTGTGGAATATTCATCAGAGCTTTGTAATTGTCTTATACGTTCCTGGAGTGTATCAGAAGATATTTTCATTTCGGCCATTTCATCTGCATGTCTTTTAGATGTAGCTTCAGAAGAAGCAAGGTAATCTTTTCTTAATAGGCTTTCTGAAGCTAATGTTTTATTAGCCTCATTTGCGGCTATAAGTTGTGCTTTTACTCTTTCTAGGTCATAAGTTGCTTTTCCGGATTTTTCACCAGCTCTTCCAAGCTCTTCAGATAAAAGTTTTATTTCAGCATTTTTTTTTTCGATTTCATGAGTTAAGTCTTTTACTTGAAATGAAAGAATATCATTTTCTGCTTGTAATTCTTTAATCGCTTCATTTCCGGCTTCTATCATAGCTAGGATTTTTTGAATTCTTGGATCTGGTTCGGGTGAGGCAGATCTTTCTTCAAAATCCTCTACTAACCCCGGAAGATGAGTAGTTTGACCTGCTTCTGAATGTAAATACTGAGCTGAAGTTTTTCTTCCTGCTGCTGCTGCCATATTATTGTCCTTTTATTTGTTTTTTTTATTATAATTAGGCATAATATTTTACTATTATTAGTGTTATACTTCAATTAGTAATTCTTATTCTCTGATGAATAATTTATTTAGTATAAGTCTTTAAAAATAAAAGCATTATAAGGTTAGTGTGGATGAAAAATTAATAAATAACACTAAATAGCATGTGATATGTTCTAAAAGTAATTTTTTTAAGTTCTTTTTTAAACAAAAAAAAAGCAGCCAATTTTGGCTGCTCAACTTAGATAATCCAATTAGGGTATTTTTAGTAAAATTTTTTATGCTCTTGTATTTACATCGAAAGTTCCATAACCTGTTCTAGGTTTTGGACCTTCCACAGCTTCATAACCTTTTGTTTGTAAAATAAGAGAGGCAGCTAAAGAGGGTTCTTCTTTTTTTGCTTCTTCATAAAGTCTTCTGGTTTCAGGATCTCTAGTAGCAAAAGATTTTAATGCTGCGCCTACGCCTGTTAATAATGCAAATGACATGATT
>JAFGQY010000056.1 GCA_016935395.1 Parachlamydiales bacterium | reverse complement strand
ATTCCTTCATATATTAGCTCCTTAAAGCTTGATATATTAGGACATTTTAACTTTGAAAAATCAGGACATTTTAACTTTGGTGCTACATAATATTACTATATTGTCGACAAAAAAAATAAAGGTCATTAGTATTTTCAAAAACATAATTATTTAGGAAACATAAAAAAAATATTTATATAGGAGGCTTTTAATGAATATTTCATTATTATTCATAAGAGTATTTTTCTTCATACTTAGCGTTTTTTTCATAACAATTTATATGATAGGAACTAATGTCGGCGACGTAACTATTAATGGTCTTATTGGTTTAGCTCTTGGAGTTATTTTTGCCTTTATTCTTTTTGCGTTCGATATATTATTTAGAAGATTTAATTTGAGATCTTTCAATATTGCTATTGTAGGTCTTTTCATCGGTTTTTTGATGGGACAAGCTTTAGTTTTAGTATTTAAAGCAATACTAGACATAAGCTTGCAAACATTTACACTAGCTCCACAAATAATTGAAATCATCAAAATAGCTCTATTCTTATTTGGTTTGTATTTAGGAACAATAATGACAATGAGAGCATCAGATGAACTTTATGTAAGCATACCTTTTATAAGGTTTACACCCACAGCTCAAAAGAAAAAAGATCTTATACTTGACAGTTCTATATTGTCAGATTCAAGAATAATAGATTTAGCGTCATCCGGACTTATAGATCATCACTTAATTATCCCAAGATTTATCATTAAAGAACTATATGCCCAAGCTGAACTTGGAGATGAAACAACAAAATCAAAAGCTAGACGTTGTTTAGATACATTAAAAAAATTAGAAGAAATGCCCTCTTTAGAGCTCAGATATAACGATACAGACTTTACAGAAATAAAAGATCAAACAGGTAAATTAATCAGACTGGCTAGACTATTAGATGCAAACATTTTAACAGCAGATATATCAAGAGTTGAATCTGCAGTTATAGAAGGAATCAAGATTATCAATTTAAATGTTCTATCAAATGCATTAAAACCTCTTATGCAAGCTGGAGAACATATTAAAATTAAAATCCAAAGATATGGAAAAGAACCTAGACAAGGTGTTGGGTATCTAGATGACGGTACAATGGTTGTTGTAAACGGCGGTGGAGACTTTATCGGTGAAATTATTGAAGCCCAAGTGTTGTCTGTAAAACATACATCTTCCGGAAGAATGATATTTTGTAATGCAATAGATGGAGAATACCCGCAATTCGAACCAAGTGAAGATGATGACTATTAAAGGAATCGGGACTGACATAATTGAAGTTAAAAGACTAAAAAATGTCATTAAAAGAAAAGGAAATGCTTTTTTAGAAAAAGTATTTACTAAAAAAGAGATTGAATATTGTCAAAAATTTAAAAAGAATCCCTATCCCCATTTAGCTGCAAGATTTGCTGCAAAAGAAGCTTTATCAAAAGCTTTAGGTATAGGTCTTGGAAAAATTTCTTTTTTAGATATTGAAATCACAAATGATTCAAGAGGAAAGCCTATAATTGAGCTTTCCTCTTCTATTAAAAAAGAATTTAATAATCCAACTATATTATTGAGCATTTCTCATACCGAGATTTATGCTTTAGCTACAGTAATTTACAGCTAAATCTTTAAGAGTTTTACACCATATGTTTGAACTCAGCTATCAGCTTATGTCTTTAAATAGCTTTCAGATTATTACAGTTTTTTCGAGAAAAATAGATAATAGAAAAAAAATTAAAAAGAAAATGGAAGTAAATAAATTACAGAAAAAAAGTTAACATCTTGAGGACTTCTTTTAGCCAAAACCGTTCTTTTGTATTCAAGACTAAATGTACCCCAAACACCCAATAAAAAACCGTAGCTAAATCCAAGGTCTATGTTACTTTGTCTAATTTTTGCATAACCATCGAAATTATAAACATCAACATATTCTCTTCTGCCATAACCTCTCATAGCTTCAGCAAATAGACCCCACTGCCTTTCCTCTTTTGAATTTCCCTCAATTGAGAGTTTCGCTCTAATCCAAGGAGAGCCTTTGTTTGCAATTCCTGCAGCTGCATATCCCCAAATTCTAAATCTCCAATAATCTTGATGAGAAAATTCCTTTCCAAGAGCAAAGTTCATTTCGAAATCAATATCAGAATGATAAAGTGTTGAGACATCTTTTAAGCTATCTGAAGAGACCACTCGAAAATTTCCTCCCATAGCAAAACTTACTGGATCTCCGATAATATCATCTTTAAAAAGATACCTTGCTTGAAAAGCTACTGTTCTAAAACCAAAATCTTGTCTTGGTGTGCCAATAAATTCTAAATCCGAATCAATACTCCACTGCAAAGTAGGAGCAAAAGAAAGATTAAAATGAAGAAGATGGTCATTGAAAGCATTATCGGGTTGAATTAGTGCTGAATCTACCTTGCTAAATCTAAAAAAAGTATATTTTGAAAGAAAATGAAATTCATAAACATCCCCAAACCAAGGCTGTTTTTCTAAAGTATATCCATTAGAAAAAACAAACAAAAATATCAAAAATGATAAAAATTTATGCATTAATCTAAAAATCCTTTTTCTAAAAGGTATTTTTCAGCATCTAATGCAGCCATACAACCTGAACCCGCTGCAGTGATCGCTTGTCTATAAATATGATCTTGAACATCTCCTGCAGCAAAAACTCCTTCAACAGAAGTTTTTGTAGAAAATGGAAGCACTTTTATATAACCATTTGGAAGCATGTCTACTTGATGATTTAAAAAGTCAGTTGCAGGTTTGTGACCTATTGCAAAAAAAACTCCACCGGCACTTTTCTTCTCTATTTTATTCGTTTTGATATTTTCAATAACAACTTCTTTAACAATATCATCGCCTAAAATTTCTATAATTTTACTATTCCACAAAATTTCAACTTTTGGATGATTTAATGCCCTATCAGCCATAATTTTTGAAGCTCTAAGCTCATCTCTTCTATGAACAATATAAATCTTTTTGCCATATTTTGTTAAAAAAACCGCTTCTTCAACAGCGCTATCACCACCACCTATTACAAAAAGATCCTTTTCTCTAAATAAAGGAGCAGCTCCATCACAAATCGCACATGCAGTTACACCTCTTTGCCAAAACTCACCATCTCTTGAGCCTGTGATATCAAGTCTTTTTGCATATGCTCCTGTAGCTATTATGATTGAATTAGTTTGTATTTTGTATTTTTTTGATCCATTAACTGTGAAGGGCTGTTTTGTAAGATCCAAAGATATTACATCTTCTGTAATAAAGATGGTTCCAAACCTTTTTGCTTGATCGCGCATATTTTCCATAAGTTTTGGCCCAATTATGCCTGATGGAAATCCTGGGAAATTCTCAACTTCAGTGGTAGTCATTAATTGACCTCCAACAGGTCCGGACATAAAACCTTCAAAAACAATAGGATTTAAATTAGCTCTAGCCGCATATATAGCTGCTGTAAAAGCTGCAGGTCCCGATCCTATTATAACTAAATTTTTAACGTCCATAGTACCTATCCAATATTTTCAAAATAATATAACAAATAAAAAATATATTTTTGATAAAAATTTATTTTTATTTAAAAAGGGGTTATTTTATTTAGAAAAAAATCAAACTTCATCGTAAAATAATGCGTGAAAATACTTAAAAGATTTCAAAAAAAGGCTAATTTAATTGAAAAAAATTTTACGTAAGGTTTTTGGAATCTTTCCCGGTGAAGAAAAAAATATTTTACGTTTTATAAGACTTTCAATTGTTTGGGCGATTGGAAGCTGTTTAGCCGAGACTTTGGCTATATCTCTCTTTACAGAAAAAATTGGTGCTGAATTTCTATCTTACACCTATTTGATTACAGCAATTGTTATGATTGGAGTCTCTTGCCTTTATATGTATTTTTTAAAGCTTATATCAGCATATAAAATAATGAATATTACTATGACAGTTGCTGCTGTTGTATATACAATGATTACTTTAACTTTATTTTTTAATCCACCTAAAATCTTTTGGATATTTCTTCAAATATTTTCATATACATTTGGATCCTCCCTATCAGCATGTTTTTGGATATTTATTGATCAATATCATGATCTTCAAGACGCTAAGAAAATCTACAGCGTTTATAATTCTGCTTATTTTTTAGGATTTATTATTTCTGGTACACTTATAAACCTGACTTATAAATTTTTAGGACCGGCAATTTTATTTTTAATAGTTGTTATAACTATGATCCATTCTATTTTAGAAACAAAAAATATTGCTAGAACCATACCAATAATGGAAGATGATGGAACTGAAGATTTTTTTGTAAGCGGAACCAAGAGTTTTTCAAGTATTTTAATAAAAATAATAAAATCTCCTTTTGCCATCTCATTGGTTTTGATGAGTTGTATTGTTTGGCTACTTCGAACTTACACTGAATATGGATATCTGCAAACACTTCAAAAAATACTTCTAACAGACAAATCTTTTATTTCAAATTCATCCATTCCTGAATTTCTAGGGAAAAGCAAAGCCATTATCTCAGCTGTCAATTTAATTATTGGAATGTTCTTCTATAGAAATCTTATTAGAAGAGTTGGGATTGCAAATGTTATTTTGCTGCCGCCAATATATTTTATATTGCTGTACAATCAATGGTTTTTTTATGACACATTATTTGTTGCCATTTTAGGGATAATTGCAGTAGAAGGTATTCTGTATACCTTAGAGGATAATAATTTTTCTTTATTGATTAACGCAGCGGATGCAAAACTAAAAGACCCCCTTCGGATTATCAACAATTCATTTTTTGAACCTGTCGGAATGTTATTCAGCTCATTTTTTCTAATTTTTTTTCATTCACACAACGTAATATTTGGATTTATACTTGCTATAGTATTTTTAGCTCTTTCTTTTTTAGTTCGCCGCTACTATCCAAAATCAATATTTTCATCTTTAAAATTAAATAAGATTCATTTTGAAAGAAAAACAAAAGATTGGATAAAGACTTTTTCTAAAAAAGAAAAGCTACAAATGGAAAAAGATCTTATCAACTATTTAAACTCAGCAGATGAAAATAAAGAGGTTTTAGCAATTAAAACATTAGTTGAATTTGAAGATCCAAAAGTTTTAAACACCTTACTTAATAAGATAAATGATTTATCAACATATGCAAAAGTAAAAATAATTGATATTTTTAATGATTCTATTTTTTCATCTCACCCGAAAGTTATAGAATTAATAAAAAAATTCAACAAACATGAAACCGACAGCTTTCTATCTAGATACGCTCATTTGTATTTAGCAAAAAGAGGGCTTATTAATCCTGAAGATGTCATAAAAGATTTAGATAGCGAAGACGTATACTTAAAAGCTGCTTCTATAATCACTTTAAAACATTCAAATACTAATCAAGAATTTGCATTCAATAGAACTATAGCTAAGACAAAAACAGATTTTCTTTTAAATTCATATGATATAAATGAAATAGTAATAGGACTTGAAATTCTCAACCATGACGATACTGATGAAGCTGTTAAAAAAGTCATTAATTTTATCTCTCATGAAAATTTAAAAATAAAAAGAAAAGCTGCAAAAGCCCTTGCTAACATTACAGATGAGGCAGACAGAATTCATACTTCAAAAATTTTAAATGAGCTCAGACTTACAAATGATAACGCTTTTAGGAAAAACTTAATAATCGCACTTGGAAACATTAATGATTCCTCCATTGTAAAAGAAATTTTAAAAATCTCAAAATCTTTTCGACCAAATGAAAAATTACTTATTGAAAAAATTATAACTTCAATGGGAGAAAAAGTTTCTGATATTTTACTTTCTATAATTGAAGATTCAAAATGGAACGAAAGTTCAAGGATTTTAGCTATTAAAATCTTAGCTAAAATATCAATAGACAAACTGCAAAACAATGTAAAATCTATTACTTTAAAAGAAATAAAAAAAGCACATTACTATTATTACTTTTCTAATACTCTTGAAAAAAAATATTCACTTTATGACCTATCAATTTTAAAAAGCGCTCTTCAATCAGGCTATAGATCTACAATTAATTTTATAATTCATCTTTTATCCGAAACCTCCCCTATTGAAGATCCCGAACTAGTGTTGAAATCTCTTTATAGTAAAAATGCGAAAACAAATGCGCATGCAATTGAAACCTTGGAAAAAAACATTAAAAGATCTTTGTATATTAAAATTCGCACATTAATTGATGATACACCTAAAGATTACAAATTACAAGAAAGTGAAATGCATATCGAAGAAAAGCACCCTACTTTATTTGAACTTATAAATACTCTAGAAGAATTCGACCTATTTATTGATAGAATAATACCTAATCATTTAAAAACAAAAATTAAGATAGAAGATTTTAACAAATCTAAAGAATCAAAATTGAAAAAATCTAAAAAACCAATTAGTCAATATACCTATGAGGCTTTTGAAACATGAAACAATTTAGCTTAATAGAAAAAGCATTTTTTTTAAAAAATATTGATATTTTTAATGATCTAGATTTAGACCATTTAATTGCTATTGCTGACAAATTTCATCAAGATAGATTTGCAAGTAATGAAATAGTATTTGAAATAGAGCAAAAAGCTCATCGCATGTATTTTATTAAAGAAGGCTGTATAGATATTTTTGATAACAATGATAAATTGATAAAAAAGCTTACGCAAAATGATTACTTTGGAGATGAATCTTTATTTAATGAAAACCCCAGATCCTATAAAGCTGTTTGTTCAAAAAATGCATGGGTTTTTAGTTTAAGTAAAAGTGATATACTGACAATTATTACAGAGTGCCCATCTGTAGCAATTTCGCTTTTATCTACTTACTCTAAAAGTCTTTTAAATAAATAATTTTTGACAAGAATTATGTATATATAATTAAAATATTTTAATTCTTTTCATAAAACATCAATTTAACCATAATATTAAGTATTATTAATTAATAAGAGGTAATTTATGGCTAATAAAATTTCTAATCACTTTACTAATGAACCTAAAGAATATATTCCTTGGTCATATAAGATGAATTACCATCAAACTAAAAAAATTTGGAATTCTAAAGATCTTTCAGCAAGAATTATAAAGGGTTCTGGCCTTGGCATTGCTGCTTTAGCAATAGCAGAAACTTTTTATGAAATTGCTTTAATGCACCTTAAATTTATTGGAAATGTTTTTCATTTATATGAAAAAAATATTTTTAAAAAATATGCCAATTATAAGATTATCGAAATAGATTTACCAATAGAACAGAAAAAGTCTTCTATTTTAAAAAGAATATTTTTGATTTCTCTTAAACTTTCTACTGCAGGAGCTTTAGGATACGGCGGCTATAGACTATTAAAACATTTTAATTATATTTCAAAAGATATTTCAATTTTAAATGAAATAAATGCTATTCTATCCAAATTATCCGCTTATGGAGCCACACTATTTAAGACTGCTACCTCTGTTATTGATCCCAAAGAAAGTTTATTTAAAGAACATCATTTTGCGTTTGGATCAGGATTAGATGATATGTGCGAGGCTCCAACTAATACTCAATGTTTTTGGAATGATGCTCGGTTTTTAAAGATTGTAGAGGAATTCACAAAAATACAAAAGGATTTCCCAACTCAATAAAGCTAGAATTTCTCTTTTTTTAGACAAAGAAAAGTAATTAGATTTAATAAAAAGCCGACTAAAAAAGTCGGCTTTTTTTACTTATAGACAAAATTCTTTTAAGCGTTTTCTTTTTGTTTTTCTTCAATGTATTTAACTACATCACCTACAGTTTTTAATTTTTCTGCATCTTCTTCAGAAATTTCAAAACCAAATCTTTCTTCAAAAGTCATTATTAGTTCAGTTAAATCAAGAGAATCTGCATTTAAATCCTCTACAAACGACTTTTCACGTTTTACATCAGCAGCATCTACACCTAACTGCTCAACTATAATATCTATCACTTCCTGTTCTAAGGCCATTATTCCCTCTTTAGTTTATTTATTTTAAAAAACTCTTAAGTTGTCATTCCACCATCAATGGTAATTACTTGTCCGGTGATATAATCTGACATATCAGATGCTAAAAATAGTGTTAGCTTAGCAACATCTTCAACATCACCAAAACGTTTTAGCGGAATGTTATTCAACATTTCTTCTTTAACTTTTTCAGGTAAATCATCTGTCATTTTTGTTTTTATAAAACCTGGAGCAATTGCATTTACGCATATATTTCTAGATCCAAGTTCTTTTGCAAGAGATTTTGTAAATCCAATAATACCAGCTTTTGATGCAGCGTAATTGGATTGCCCGGCATTTCCTATAAGTCCAATTATTGAACTTACATTAATGATTTTACCTTTTTTTTGTTTCATTAGCGGTCTTGTAAGTATTTTACACGTATTATAAACAGATTTTAAATTTACTGCAATGACCCTATCAAAATCAAACTCTGACATCTTCATTAAAAGACCATCTTTCGTAATGCCAGCATTGTTAACTAATATATCCACAGTATGAAATTCATCTAAAACCTGCATTATGGAAGATTCAACTTCTAAAAAGCTGGAAACATCCACTTTTTTTGAAATAATCTTTTGATCAGCCTTTATTTTTACATCTTCCAATTCTTTAACTGTGTGCTTTAATCTTTCTTCATTTGTAGCAAAAATAGCCACATTGCAGCCATTTTTAACAAATTCTTTAGCTATTGCTTTTCCGATTCCTGAAGATGCTCCAGTAATAATCGCATTTTTATTTTTAAGCATTTATACCTCATTTAAAAGATCTAAATCTTCAACTTTTTCTATAGATATGCTTTTGCTATTTATTTTAATTTTCTTATTCATATTTGTAAGTGTTTTCCCACAGCCTATTTCTATAAACATATCAATTTCTTTATCAATTTTTTCAATTGACTCGTACCATTTTACAGATGAAGTTATCTGTTTTATCAAAAACCTTTTAATATTTTCAAGATCATTTACAAAATCGCCGGTATAGTTCATAACGATTTTAATTTGGGATTTTTCCAATTGTAAATTCAAAATATCGTCTTTTAACTTATCTTCGGCATCTTTCATCAAAAGGCTGTGAAAAGCACCTTCAACATCCAGTTTTATTACTCTTTTAGCTTTTTTTTCTTTAAGTAGTTTTATAGCTTCATCAACCCCCTGTTCACTACCTGATATTACCGTTTGAAGCGGAGTATTTAAATTTGCTATAAAAACATCCTTTATGTCTTTTATAGCATTATGTATATCATCTTTTTCCATACCTATTACAGCTGCCATAGTTCCTTTGTTCTTTAGACAAGCCTGAGTCATCAAATCTGCTCGTTTTTGAATAAGCAAAAGTGCATCTTTAAAAGATATTTTTTTAGCAGCATACAAAGCTGTATATTCCCCTAAACTTAATCCTGCTGTAATAATGGGATAGATTTTTTTTGGAAATGTTTCTTCAATTGCTTTTAAAATAGCCGCGCTGTTTACAAAAACAGCAAGTTGACAGTGTTTTGTTAAAACAAGCTTTTGTTCAGGACCATTAAAGATAATGTCAGATAGTTTATAGCCTAATATTTCATCTGCAAGAATGAATATTTTTTTTGAAGATTCAAACTTTTCAAAAAAGTCCTTTCCCATGCCAATATATTGAGATCCTTGACCCGGAAAAATAAATGCAAATTTTTTCATTTTTTAAACTACCCTAGATTTTTTAAAATACAACCGCCGAAAGTAAATCCAGCCCCGAACACTGATAATAGAATATATTCATCTTTTTTCAGTTTATTACCTTTTTTCAAAAGATCTAAAGCTATCCCAACTGAAGACGCTGATGTATTTCCAAATTTATAAACTACTTCCTTATAGACTTTTTCTTTTGGAAGATGTGTAAATCTTTTTGCGATTGCATCTATAATTCTTTCATTAGCTTGGTGGGGTACTAACCATGATATGTCCGACTCATGCAAATTTGCCATTTCCAGACATTTTTTTGTAGCTTCTCCCATTCTTCTAACCGCGTGTTTATAAACTTCTTTTCCGTCCATTTTCAAAAAGTGCTCTTTATTTTTAACTGTATCTAAAGTGGCAGGTTTTTTACATCCACCTGCAGGCAAAATTAAAAGATCTGACATCTTTCCATCTGCACCCAAATAAACACTTTCAATTTCAAGACCTTTACCATTTAAACTTACAACGCAAGCTGAAGCCGCATCACCAAACAAAATGCATGTTGATCTATCTTGATAATCTGTAATTGAAGATAACTTTTCAGAAGCCACTATCAAAACATTTTTATAAACCTTTTGTTCTACTAAAGATTTTGCAAATGATAAAGCATAAACATAGCCCGAACAGGCAGCTTGTATATCAATAGCGGCAGCGTTATTAGCTTGCAGCTTATTTTGAACCAAGCAAGCTGTAGATGGAAATATATAATCTGGGGTTAAAGTTGCTACCAGTATTAAATCTATATCTTCAGCTTTGATCTTGGCATCTTCTAAAGCGTTTTTAGAGGCTTCATATGCCATGTCAGAAGTAAATTCGTTTTCGTCCGCTATTCTTCTTTCATTAATACCTGTTCTCGTTACTATCCACTCATCTGTGGTATCAACCATTTTCTCCAAATCTTTATTAGTTAAAACTTTTTTTGGAAAATACGATCCAAGTCCGATAATTTTAGCTTTTGTCATTATTATTAGACCTTTTGTAAAATATTTTTTTTCTACTGTATTTTACCTTAAAAACCTCTAAATTGGAAGTCAAAAACAATTTCTCTATATCCAAATAAAATAATTAT
>JAFGQY010000055.1 GCA_016935395.1 Parachlamydiales bacterium | reverse complement strand
ATTGAAAAAACTATTTTTTTATTTATTTATATAGCCAATGAAAATGATCTTTTTAATTTTATTTATGAAAGTATAAAAAATAATATCAATTACCCCCAAAACTTAAAAATTATTCCAATGTCTTTTCAAGATGATACAACTATCGCTCCTTTGTTTTTTAGAAGTGATGCAACAATTACAAGATCAGGCGGATCTACTATTTTAGAACTTTTAGCTGTGGCAAATGGAAAAGTCTTAATACATTCTGAAGGAAAATTAAAACAAAATTTAATAAAGGGAATGCCTTATTGGGAAGTAGGAAATGCTCTTTATTTAAAAAAATTTAAAAACTCTGAATTAGTCAATACTGATAACTTTGTAGATCAACTAGAACTATTATTTTCTTCTTGAACTTGTGGCTCTGTAACTCTTGGATCAAGTTCACTTATTGGAGCTGTAGAAGTCATCGGTACAAATTCTGTTTTGTCATCAGCTAAAACAGCTTTTGGTGATTTAGCTTTAAAATACATTCCGATTAATGCCAAAAGTGCGCAGGTTAGTAAAATATATAAATATAAAAATAGAGGTGTTATTTCCATGAAAAAAGAACATATGATAGGTCCTGTCATTGCTCCAATACCATAGAGTAGTGATAAAATTCCCATAACATATGAAATATAGGTTGAATCAATTCTATCGCACACCTGGTTTATTGAAAGAGGATAAATTGTGAATGTGAATCCACCTAAGAAAAATGAAAATGTATAGATTATATATGAAGTTTTAAAAAACATTATAATAATGCTGGGAATAATTGCTAAAAGAGATACTAAAATCAATACAGATCGTCTATCGAAAATATCTGACAAATGGCCAAGTGGCCATTGAAGTAAAAATCCTCCGGCTATAGTAATTGCCATTATGTAAGATACAGATACATTTGATGAAACGGCAAATACCGGAAGCAAACTATATATTGCACTTAAAATCAATCCTGACATTAAACATCCGATAAAACCAAAAGGGGAGGAGTGGTATATTTCTTTAATGCTTTTTTTAGTAACAACTCTGCAATATTCGGGCGCTTTACTATAATTCATAGATACAGGAAGAATGGAAAAAGAACATAGAAGACCAAAAAGTAAAAATGGAACGGTTGTATTAATATCAATAAATTTTATTATTAGTTGACTAAGAGATTGAGAAAAGTATAAAGCTATCATGTAAACAGCCAAAATTTTCCCGCGATTGGAATTAGAACTTTCAGTTAAAAGCCAACTTTCAATAACAACATATAGTGCAGCAAGGCTTAGCCCCCCTAAAAGCCGCATTAAAGACCAAACATAAAAGTTCATGAAAATACCTTGGATAAGCATACATCCGCAATAAAGTGATGAAAAGGCGGCAAATGATCTTATGTATCCTATTCTTTTAACAAGTCTTTCAGCTCTTATGGAGCCAATTAAATATCCTAAATAAAAAAATGCTTGAGTCGCCCCAATTGAAGCTTCCGAATATCCTTCTGCATTCATCTTTAATGAAATAAATGTCATAAAAGGAGCCGAACTGCAAACGACTAAAATCAGGCTAAGTATTGGAGCTATTAAGCTTTTTATAAAGTTTAAAAATTTCATAGATTTTTTAGGATTATGACACAAATTTTACTAAATTATAAAATACAAATATATTGTAATTTATAAGTTGTTTACTTTAAATGACTTGAGTCGTTTTGGTTTTTTATGGGGTTTATAACTCTTGGATCCAGATCAATGTTTATATGTATAGAAGCATTTGTAGGTATAAATTCCTTTTTTTGTTCCTTGGGAATAACCATTGGATATTTTATTTTATAGTAGATTCCTACAAGAGTTAGAAGAGAAGATAGAATTAAAATGTACACAAATAATCCATACATTGAAAATTCCATAAAAAGTGAAGTTAAAGTAGGTCCTAACATTGCTCCAATGCCATATACCAATGAGATTAATCCTATAACATAAGGAATGTACTCTGGATTAAACCTATCAGTAACTTGAGTTACACTAATAGGGTAAATAACAAAAGAAAAGCCTCCTATAAAAAAACAAAGCATATAGATATAAATTGCATGATTATTTAAAAATAGTATTATCAGACTTGGAATTGCTATGCATATACTTGCTAAGATTAAAATCTTTCTTCTTTCAAAAATATCAGATAGATGTCCTAAGGGCCATTGAAGAATAAATCCACCTGCTATAGTAATAAACATCATGTAAGAAGGATGAAGGTTTCTGGCTTTTGCAAATATAGGGAAAAAACTGTAAATGGCACTTAAGATCAGCCCGGATATTAAAGATCCCCAAAAACTAAAAGGTGCAGCTGAATAAATCTGTTTAAATTTTATCTTTTCAAAAACTGTTGAAGTTTCGGGTGTTTTGCTATAATTGATAGATACTGGAATGATTGCCAAAAAGCTTAAAATTCCAAAAATCAAAAAAGCAATCAAAGTATTAGGACTTGTAAACTGTAAGAGAAGCTGTGAAAATGATTGAGAAGCGTATAATATTATCATGTAGATTGATAAAATTTTTCCTCTTTGATTTATTTTACTGCCGGATAATAGCCAACTTTCAATTACAATATAAATTGCTGCAATGCTAATGCCGGCTAAAAGTCGCATGAATATCCACAAAATAGCATTTATAAATAGTCCCTGAATCAAAACTGTGAGTCCATATAATGAAGAAAAAGCTGCAAAAGATCTTATATATCCTGTTCTTCTTATAAGTCTTTCGGCTCTTAAAGATCCTAATAAAAAGCCGGCAAAGTATGCTGATTGAATGATACCCACAATTGTTTCAGTATGCCCGTCATAAATAATTTTTAAGCTGATAAAGGTTAAAAATGGAGCGCTAGAACACACTATTAATGCCAAGCTTAAAAGTGGTGCTATTACCGGGTTTATTTTTTTTATTTTATTAATCATAATTTTTTTGCATGTATGGTTTAATGGTATAATAAAAAAAAGTAGAATTTTCAAACAGCTTTAATAAATTATAGGATTATATTCATCTTTTAAAACATCTCCAAATACGTAACCGAATTTCTTTAAAGAGTTTACGCAGGGATCCTTTTTATTTAATCTATAAATAGTTTTTAAATCTGCATACGTAATCATGAAAAATTTTTGCTCATTTGCAAAAATACCTTCAAAATTTATTCCAAAAGAGTTTTTTACAAAGATGCAATTTGATCGTTTTGAAGGAAGGTAGCTGTTTGTAGTGGCTTCATTTGAATCAAGTTTTATTATTACAGCGCAAATAAGCCCTTGAAAAGCTGAGATATTATCTAATGAAACCATATCTTCAAAAGGATTTTTTCCGATTGAAAAAATTGCTTGATCATATCCAATTCGGAGCGATTTTTTATTATTCAAGTTGGCGGCAATGGAGGCGAGATTTTTTCTTAAAGATATTTTTTTTATAAATTCTGATTTTCTAAAAAGATCTCTTCCGGCTAGGTATCTTTGCATGAATGATGCAGACTCAAGATCACCTAACTGATTTTTCAAAAGTATTTCAATTTCATTTTCCAAAGCTAAAATTTCTTCTTCTTTTAAAATTTCTTCAAATTCAATATAGCCTTTTTCTTTATAAAAATTTATTTGAGAATCTAAAACTAAGTACTTCATTATCTATTCCAAATTTATTAAGTTAAGAATTGTATATTTTTTGATCATTATTTCAAAAAGTTAAAATTTTTTAAAAAAATTGATTTGTTGAATTTGGCTTCTATTTATGCTACTTTTTTAATAAAACTTAGGATCAATATTAAAAATGCCAATAAATATGCTATTTGCTCCTGACTTAGTTCTTAGAAATTATTTGGAATTTGAAAAAGGTAATAAGAAAGAGCTGGAATGTATACCAAATAATTTAAAAGAAGGAGCCGTTTATTCCTTTTTAAAAGTGGGCCAAAGAGCCTATTGGCTAGATGGAGAGCAGCCTCTTTTAATGAAAAAAGAAGAAGGAAGTTTGTCAGCTCCTATAGCTAGTATTTTAATATTGGAAGTTACTCACTTTAAAGAAAATGATGTAATCTATACCAAAGGTAAATATAAAGTTTTAAAAATTTTGAAAAAAAATGAAGTCTATTTCAACGGCTGTGAACCTATAAAAGAGTATTTTTTATGAACAAGTTAGATGAGTTAAAGAATAATATTTCTGCAATTGAAGAAAAAATTGGGTTTAGTTTTAAAGACAAAAATCTTCTTATCTTATCTTTTATACATAGATCTTTTGTGAATGAAAATAAAAAGATAGTAAGTGAACACAATGAAAGATTGGAGTTTTTAGGAGACACAGCTTTAAATTTAGTAGTTTCAGATTATTTGTATAATAAATTAGAAATGCAAACAGAAGGTAGTTTATCTCACATAAGATCAAGACTTGTTAATGCAACAATCTGTTCAAAATATTTTGAAAACTTAAATCTCGTTAGTGATCTTTTACTTGGAAAAGGTGAAGAGAAAACAGAACTTAGAGGAAAGGAAAGTATTTATGCAGACGCATTTGAAGCTATTATTGGCGCCATTTATTTAGATCAGGGATTCGAAACGGTAAAAAAGTTTATTTTAAAAAATTTTAAAAATATTTTTGATGAAGTAGCTGTTAAACCTGAGCTGGACTATAAAGGAAAACTTCAAGAATATTCACAAAAAAAGTTTGGAGTTCCTCCGGTTTATGAAGTTATTAAAGAAGAAGGACCTGAACATTTAAAAACATTTTATATAGATGTTATTATTAATAATGAAAAAGTGGCTTCGGCAACCGGTATGTCTAAAAAAGAAGCTGAGCAAAAAGCTGCTGAAATAGCTCTTAAAATTATTGAAGGTTAGCTGTTATGTCAAAACAAAAAACCATATGGGAATGTAAATCTTGCGGTCATACTCAATCAAAATGGGCAGGAAGTTGTTTAAGCTGCAGCTCTTGGAATACTTTTCATGAAAAATTATTATTTCAGGAAAATGATAAAAGGTTTGAATCTAAAAAAACCAATACTTCCTCTTCCGTCAAACTAAAAGATATAAATGTTGAAAATTTTAAAAGAATTAAAACTAACATTACAGAATTTGATCGTCTATTAGGTGGAGGAGTTACATTAGGTTCTTTAGTATTGATAGGAGGAGAGCCGGGCATTGGAAAATCAACGCTTTTACTTCAGCTAGCAGATATTTTTTCAAATCAAAATTTAAAAGTTTTATATATTTCGGGTGAAGAATCAATACAGCAAACAACTCTTAGAGCTAAAAGAATAAATGTAACAAGTGACAATATTTATCTTTTTTCTGAAACAAATTTTTCTTTAATAAAAAACCAAATAGATTTAGTAAAACCCGATATTTTAATTGTTGATTCCATACAGATACTGTACAAAGAAGAAGTTCCTTCATCGCCGGGATCGGTAGTCCAGGTAAGAGAGCTAGCAAATGAATTTATGCACATAGCCAAAGGTCATGGAATAACAACTTTTTTAATAGGTCATGTCACTAAATCTAAAGAACTGGCAGGACCAAAACTTTTAGAACATATTGTTGATGTAGTATTGGATTTTGAAGGAGAGCGGCAGCTAGGTTTTAGACTTCTTAGATCTATTAAAAATAGATTTGGTCCAACAGACGACATTGCACTATTTCAAATGAAACAGTCAGGCCTTGAGCAAATTTTAAATCCTTCAGCTATTTTTTTAGAAAAAAGAGTAAAGAATTTATCAGGTAATGTAGTAGTTCCCACTATTGAAGGAATCAGGGCAATTTTAATAGAAGTTCAAGCTTTGGTTTCAACATCTTTTTTTCCAAACCCTACAAGGAAATGTGCAGGTCTAGATCAAAATAGATTAGCTCTTTTATTAGCCGTTTTAGAAAAAAGGGTAAAGTTCCAATTATATAATTGTGATGTCTTTGTTTCTATAGCAGGTGGTATGAGAATAAAAGAGCCTGCTATCGATCTTGCTATTTTAATGGCTATAGCTTCTTCTTTTTCAAATAGAAAAATAGATTCACAAACTGCTGTTATAGGAGAGGTTGGGCTTGGTGGTGAAATAAGAGCAGTCAGTAGAATAGAAGCTAGAATTAAAGAAGCTAAAAATATGGGATTTACTAAAATTGTTGTGCCGCAAAATAATTTTAAAGAAATATCAAAAAATTTAAAAACTGACACAATTCAAATATACCCCATCAGCTTAGTTGATCAAGCAATTGAAATCATGAATTGATTTGGGTTCTTTTTTTTTAGGACTTATATCTCTTGTGAATTATTTTTATATATGATTTGCTAAAGTTATATTTTATAAAAAAAGGAGCAAAATATGTCTAATTATCAATTACCTAAATTAGAATATGGATATGATGAACTAGAGCCTGTTATTTCAGAACAAACGCTTCATCTTCATCATGAAAAACATCATGCAGCTTATGTAAATAATCTAAACGCCGCTTTAGAAAAATATCATGAAGCTGAAAAGAAAAATGATGCAGAAACGATGGTGGAACTTCAATCGGCTATAAAGTTTAATGGCGGGGGACATATAAACCATTCAATATTTTGGCAGATTTTAGCTCCCATTAGCAAAGGTGGTGGACAAACAGATAAAAACTCAAAAATTTATAAAGAGATAGAAAATAATTTTGATTCTTTTGAAAACTTTCAAAATTTACTCATCGATAAGTCTATAAAAGTGCAAGGTTCCGGTTGGGGATGGCTGGGTTTTAATAAGCAGACTAAAACTCTTGTTATAGAAACATCCTTAAATCATGAGCTTATTAGTGCTAGAGGAATTTCTCCACTTTTTTGTATTGATGTATGGGAACATGCTTATTATTTGATTTATCAAAATAAAAGAGCTGATTTTGTAAAAGATATATGGAAAATTTTAAATTGGAAAGAAATTGAAAATAGATTTAATAAAATTAAAACTTAACAGTTTTTAAAATAAATGGTTTGTAAATTTTTATTTAAATTTACTGACAATTAAGTATTTAAGTGTTTTAAAAAGTTATGATAGTTGTTTCATTTGCAAAATTCAGGTAAAATAGATATAAGTTTTTTTTAAATAATAACTTGGCAAAAAAATATGGGATTATTTTCTAGAAGTAAGCCTAAAATTAAAGTTGAAGACAAGAAGAAAGATAACTTTAGTGGCTGGATCAAATGTTCAGGTTGCAGTGAAATGATTCATGCAAATGAACTTACAGATAATTTAAATTGTTGCCCAAAGTGTGATCATCATTATAGACTGACTTCAACTCAAAGAATTGATCTAATAGCCGACAAAGACTCTTATAAAGAGATGTTTAAAAATATTAAACCTGTTGACCCGTTAGAGTTTCAAGATACTAAAAGTTATGCTGACAGATTAAAAGAAGCAGAAGAAAAGACATCTAATGATGAAGCTATTTCAGTCGGAGTATGTAAAATTTTTGAACAAGATGCTGCTTTAGCTGTAATGGATTTTAATTTCATGGGCGGATCGATGGGGTCTGTTGTAGGGGAGAGAATTGTTCTTATCGTAGAACATGCTATCGAAGAGAATCTGCCTGTTATTATTGTTAGCGCTTCAGGTGGGGCTAGAATGCAAGAATCGATATTCTCTTTAATGCAGATGGCTAAAACATCAGCAGCACTTTCAAAATTGGATGAAAAGGGCCTTCCGTTTATTTCTATTTTAACCAATCCGACAACAGGTGGAGTTACAGCTTCTTTTGCATCCCTGGGAGACATCATTTTAGCGGAACCAGAAGCTTTAATTGGATTTACAGGACCTAGAGTTGTGGAACAAACGATCAAACAAAAATTGCCACCGGGAGCTCAAAAATCAGAGTTTTTATTGGAAAAGGGTATGATTGATCTAATAGTTAAAAGAAAGGATTTGAAAAAACAGATAAAATTCTTTATTGAATTTTTAACTAATAATCGGATAAAAGTTATAGAAAAACTGCCGCAAAAATTAAAAAATTTATTAAAAATGTCAGAACCAGAGAAAAAAGCGGATAGATTAGCTATAGTTGAAATAAATGATGAAAACTAAAATCAAAATAATCACAAAAGACAAAAAGTATACACCAATTTATGCTACTATAGATTCTGCTGGAGCAGATCTTTTTGCAGCAATAGAAGAAAGTGAATTTTTAGAGCCAAAAAAAATAGCATTGATTCCTTGTGGAATTTTTTTAGAAATTCCAAAGGGATTTGAAGTTCAAATAAGACCTAGAAGCGGGCTTTCTTATAAAAATCAAATAACAGTTCTTAATACCCCTGGAACAATTGATAGTGATTATAGAGGTGAAATAAAAGTAATTTTAATTAACCATTCTGATAAAACATTTGAAGTTCAGCCGATGATGAAAATTGCTCAAATGATTGTTGCGCCTGTTTATCAAGCTGAATTTGAAAATGTTAAAGAACTTGTGCAAACTATAAGAGGGGAGGGTGGTTTTGGCCATACTGGCACGCATTAAAAAAGCTAAAGGAATCGCAAATATTTTTTCAAAATTAAAAGAAAAGGCTCAGATTAACTTTTCTTCTTATGTTGATTTAAAAAATATTGTCTTTTTACATTCTAAAAATAGAAATGAGGTTATTTGGGAATTGATCGATTCTTTGAGCAAAACCCAAAAAATAAATGATAAAGAAAGTTTTTTCAATAAAGTTCTTCAAAGAGAAAAAATTGTTTCTACAGGAATTGGACTTGGAGTTGCTATTCCTCATGCAAAATCAGATGAATTTAAGGATTTTTTCATAGCTATCGGAATACAAAATGAGTGTAAAATTAAATGGCAGTCTATTGATAAAATTCCAGTTAGAATTGTTTTTTTAATTGGTGGTCCGGAATCTAAACAGACAGAATATTTAAAAATACTTTCTATTTTAACTACTGCAATAAAAGATGAGACTGTAAGAAAAGATCTTATAAATGCTTCTTCAAAAGAAGAAATTTTAACCATAATTAATCATTTTTAATCAAAATTAATCTTTTTTTAAAAAAAATCTTCATAACATATTTTCTTTCTGATATATCTAATAATTTGTACTTACATTTAGGGAGGAAAGTATGGATTTAAAAATTAAAGATGTTGCAGAGCTTTTAAATGTTTCAGAAATTACAATTAGAAGATGGCTTTTAGATGGAAAAATTCCTGCCTATAAATTAAATGGACAATACAGATTTTCAAGAACAGAAATTGAAAATTGGGTTATATCTTGCAGAATGGAAAAAGAGATAAGCAGCGTTTCGAAAAACAAAAAAAATGATCTTATAAAACTAAGTAGTGAAAAAGCTAAAAAGATTATTGCTAAAAAAATTGGAACTCAAGCTTTTTCTTTATACAGAGCTGTTTATAAAGGTGGTGTAATTACAAATATTGATGGTAAAACTAAGGAAGAAGTTTTGAAAAAATCAGTTAAAGTTATAGCTAAAAATTTATCTTTAGATGCAGATGTTTTGACAGATCTTTTATTAGATAGAGAAAGATTAATGCCGACAGCTTTAAATCATGGCATAGCGGTTCCTCATACAAGAGATTTCCTTATTCCAAAATCCTATGATGTAGTCTCTATTGTATATTTAAAAAATCCAATTGAATATGGAGCATTAGATGGCAAAAAAGTAAAAACTTTATTTTTCTTATTTGCATGTGATGACAAAAGACACTTGAATCTTCTAGCTAAAATAGCTCATTTAACAAGAAATGAAGATTCTCTTAATTTTATTCATCAGCATCCATCAATTGAAGATCTTTTGGATTATATTAAGAATTGGGAATCAGATCTTTCTAATTCAGATATTGAGAAGGTTTTGCATTAATTTTTATCAAGTTCCTTCTGAAAGAATTGCAATGTATTCCCAATAAGAAAATCTTTTATCTCTTTTTTTGCCTGTCATTTCTTTTAAAATTTCATTTTTATGAAATTGTGAAACTAGTGATTTAGCACTTTGGTATGAAATATTAAGATGTTTTGAAACGTCGTTTATGGAAATATGGGGTTTTTCAAATAAAAAATCAAGAAGTGCAATAGCATATGGTGTTGATATTTTTTTTGTAATTAACAATTTTTTATGATGTTCTTGTAAACTTAAAATGTTTTTTATTGCTAGAAGAGCTGATTCAGAAGTCCAAAGAATTCCTTTAAGAAAAAATGAAACCCATTGTTCATAATCACCCCTTTCTCTGACTAAATTAAGTCTATCATAATATTCTTGTCTATGAAGTTTAAAAAAATAACTTAAATAAAGAAGGGGATATTTAAGAGATTTTTTCCAATAAAGATAAAATGTGATTAAAAGACGTCCAACTCTTCCATTTCCATCCAAAAATGGATGAATGGTCTCAAATTGATAATGAATTAAAGCACAATCAATTAGAAGAGGAAGCTCAGATTCTTGATGTAAATATTTTTCAAGTTTACTCATTGCATCTAAAGCATCTTGTGGTGGTGGTGGAATAAAGGAAGCTGTGGATAAAGTAGATGAAAAAGAACCAATCCAATTTTGTGTTTTTCTAAATTCTCCCGGTGTTTTGTTATTTCCTCTTGTTTCATGTAATAAAATTTCATGAATTTCTTTAATCAAACGAATACTCATAGGAAACTCGTTAAGTCTGTTCATCCCATGATTTAACGCTTTTATGTAATTAACTACTTCTTTTACATCATTAATATTTTTGAGAGGAACTTGACTTTCATATTCAAAAATATCTTCAAATGAAGCTTGAGTGCCTTCAATCTGAGAACTTAAAAGAGCTTCTTTTCTCACATACATAGCAATTATGTGATCTAGATTTGGGACAAGATATCCCATAGTATCTAATTTTCCGATAGCTATGTTAGCATTCGTTAAAATATGTTGAATGCCATCTTTAAGTGAAATTGTAGGTTGTGGAGGGAGATCAGAAGGAATAAAAGCTTTGTATCCTGATATTTGAGTAATAATCTTTCCACTTCTCATATTTTCTCCGTAGTTAACATTATTCAAGAAAAAAATAATGAACCTAGTTATTCAAGTTTACTTCAATAACGTATCATTTTTTCCTTTGTTATTCAAGTTTACTTCAATAACGAGGTTTTTTTTCCTTTGTTATTCAAGTTTACTTCAATAAAGGAAAGTTTTTAAATTATTGACCAGTTTTTCTTAAGTTACTTTTAGTTAATTGGTTGTGGTTTTAAATCTTCTTTTGCAGTATTAAGGAGTTTATTTAGCAGTAAATAAACGTTTTTTTTCTTTAATGTCCCTTTTGTTGATTTTTTGATTAAATAAAACTTTCTGATTAGATAGCCTTCATATTTCATCAAATGCACAGGCTATTATAGAAAGTATAAATGATCATTGCTACTAGCTCTAGAATTTTATTAATTAAAAAAAGCCTCACAGTAATCGGTGAGGCTTTTTTAAGAAATCAAAAATTTAATCTTTTAAATTTTATTTTGTATCTGCTTCTTCAAGATCTTTTTCTTTATTCTTGTTCTTCTTTTCTTTTTCCTGCTCCTGATCTTGCTCTTTTTCTTCAAAAGTAATGATGTCTTTATCAGCTGAAACGTTGTAGTTAAATTTTTTATCCGGATTCAAAAGAAGTTTTTCTGCTAAAGGATCTTCTAAATACTGCTCAATAGTTCTTTTTAGAGGTCTAGCGCCCATTGAAGGCTCGAATCCTTTTTCAACTAAAAATGTTTTAGCTTTGTCATCTAAAGTAATTTCAATGCCTTTTTTATTGAGTCTATTTTGAAGTTTTATAAATTCCAGTTCTACAACACGTTTTAAAACCTCTTTATCTAACGTTTTGAAGATGACACATCCATCTAAACGGTTAAGAAATTCCGGCTTGAAGTGTTTTTTAACAGCACCTTCAATTTTGGTTTGCATTATTTTATAATCGATTAAATTTTCATTTGCAGCAAATCCCACTTCCGTTGATTTTCTGATTAAATCAGCGCCAAGATTTGATGTCATTATGATGATGGTATTTTTAAAATCTATTTTACGACCCATTGAATCGGTAAGCTTTCCTTCTTCCATGATTTGCAAAAGTAAATTCATAACATCTGGATGAGCTTTTTCAACTTCATCAAATAAAACCACACAATAAGGTCTTTGTCTTACTTGCTCTGTTAATTGACCTCCCTCTTCATGACCAACATATCCCGGAGGGGATCCTGTCATTCTAGATGCGGTAAATTTTTCCATATATTCAGACATGTCAACTTGAATGAGAGCTTCCTCTCCGCCAAATAGATGAATTGCTAAAAGTTTAGCTAGATGAGTTTTACCAACACCGGTAGGTCCTAAGAATAAAAAGGATCCAATTGGTCTATTTGGATCTTTTATATCTGCTCTTGATCTTTTTATAGCTTTGCAAACTTTTTCAACAGCTTCATTTTGTCCAACTATATCTTGGAAAAGTATTTTTTCCATATGAACTATTTTTTGAAGTTCAGATTGAGTCAGTCTAGATATTGGAATACCGGTTTGTTTTGCTACAACTGTTGCAACATCTTCTTCATCAACAATAGCTTTATGCTCTTCTTTAGCTTTTTCTCTTTCATGTTTAATTGTTTGAAGCTCTTCTCTAAGTTTTTTTTCGTTATCTCTTAACTTAGCAGCTTTTTCATATTCCTGGTTTTTGATTGCATTTTCTTTAGCAAGTCTAAGACTTTCTATTTCCGATTCATATTTTACAATTTCAGGAGGTTGATGCATTGTTTCAATTCTAGCTTTTGCTCCAGCTTCATCCATTAAATCAATAGCCTTATCTGGTAAAAATCTTCCTGATATATATCTATCAGAAAGCTCAACAGCTGCATCAATTGACGAATCTGAATATGTACAATTGTGATGTATTTCATATTTTGATTTTAATCCGCCAAGTATTTCTTTAGTCTCTGCGGCAGATGGTGGAACTACCTGAATTTTTTGAAAACGTCTTTCTAAGGCAGCATCTTTTTCAATAAATTTTCTATATTCATCTATAGTAGTAGCTCCAATACATTGGATTTCACCCCGAGAAAGCATTGGCTTTAAAATATTTGATGCATCAATTGCACCTTCAGCAGCTCCCGCACCTACAATTGTATGTAGCTCATCGATGAAAAGCAAAACGTTTCCGTTTCTTTTAATTTCATCCATGACTGCTTTTATTCTCTCTTCAAACTGACCTCTATATTTTGTTCCGGCGATCATCAAAGTTAAATCTAATGAAATTAATTTTTTCTTTCTTAGTATATCGGGAACGTCTCCATTTACTATTGCGTGAGCAAGTCCTTCGACTATAGCTGTTTTACCAACTCCCGCTTCACCAATTAGTACCGGATTGTTCTTTCTTCTTCTGCAAAGGATTAAAATTAATCTTTCAATTTCTTTTTTTCTTCCTATAACCGGATCCATTTTTCCTTCGCGGGCAAGCTCAGTTAAATCGTGTCCGTATGCCTTTAAAGCAGGCATTTTATCAGTTCCTCTGTCTTGTTGTTTAGATGAAGAAGAAGAAGAGGATGAAGTACCCATTGGAGGGAGTTGTAGATTAAAAGTTTCTAGCTCTTTTAATATCTCTTTTCTTACCTCTTTTAAATCTATAGACATATTTTCTAACACTTGAGCTGCAACGCCGTCTGACTGTCTTAAAAGAGCTAATAGTAAGTGTTCTGTTCCAACATAGTTGTGGTTTAAATTGCTGGCTTCTTCATTTGCAAATTCAAAAACTTTTTTTACTTTTCCAGTTAATGCAGGATCGGAATATCCACCTGTTTCGGGTCCAAATCCTACTATCTTTTCAACTTCAGCTCTAATAGTATCATAGTTCAGGTTCATGTTTCTTAGTACGTTAACTGCGATTCCCTGGCCTAATTTTAATAAACCAAGTAATATATGTTCAGTGCCTAAGTAGTTGTGGTTAAGTCTTTGAGACTCTTTTTTTGCAAGTTTAATAACCTGCTTTGCTCTATTTGTAAACTTATCAAACATGAAAATATGCCTTATTTTTATAATTGATCACTTACGCTTATTTTATATGGTTTGGACATT
>JAFGQY010000054.1 GCA_016935395.1 Parachlamydiales bacterium | reverse complement strand
GATAAATAACAATAGAGCTCTTAAAGGAGTAAATAGGACATTTCTATTTTGATAACTTTAGGACATCTCTACTTTGGGTTAACACAATATAGTAATATTATTTATGGTAATTAGTGTTTTTCTGAATTTGAAAAGCTCTATAAATCTGTTCTAAAAGTATTATTCTAATCATTTGATGAGTAAAGGTTAACCTGGAAAGAGATAAAGTAAAAAAAGCATTTTCTTTGACTTTTTTTGAAAGACCAGCGTCAGAGCCGATTACAAAAATCAGCTCTGATTTAAATTTTTCAAAAAAATGAAATATCTGTTTATTGAAATCTAAACTACTTAACAAAGAACCTTTTTCATCTAAACATATGTAAAATTTTTTTTCTAAAATATTTTTTTCTAAAATTTTTTCATCTTTAAAAATATTCCAAGAGAATTTTATTTCATTAGATAATCTTTTTTCATATTCAAAGATAGCATCATTAAGCCATTTCTCTTTGGATTTATGAACTGTAAAAATTTTTACTTTATACATTTTCAGCTAAAATATATAGTTAGGATTATGATAAGTTATATTTTTTGGAACCCTAATAAAGAAATTTTCAAAATTCCTTATTTCAATATTCCAATTGTATGGTATTCGCTTTGCTTTTTACTCGGATTTATTTTGGGATATTATATCTTTATCTCAATTTTAAAGCGCTATTTTTGTTTTTTTACTAAATTAGATCAAAAAGATATTTTACATTATGATATTTTAATAAATGATCTGATTTTGCCTAAAGATGGAAATCAAAAAGAACTTTCTCAACAAATTTTGGATGAAAAGATTAATATCAATACGCCCAAAAGAAAAGTTCTCTCTTTAATAAATGAATTTATTGATAAAAAAATCGAGCTTAGATTTGCCTTTGAAAAGGCCTTTTCTAAAAGCATTTTAACCATTCAGAAAAAAGCTTGCCTGATCGCTGACAGATTGGCAATTTATGTTGTTGTAGCTACAATTATTGGGGCTAGATTAGGTCATGTGTTTTTATATGAAGACCCAAGTTTTTATATGGACAATCCAATAAATATAATCAAAGTTTGGGAAGGGGGGCTAGCTTCACATGGGGCTGCTATTTTCATTATTATAGCTCTGTTTGTTTTTCGCTTTCATTTGAAAAGATATTATCCTCGGATAACGTTTGTGAAACTTTTAGATTTTGTTGCAGCTCCAACAGCGTTAGCCGGATTTTTTATAAGAATGGGTAATTTTTTTAATCAAGAGATTTTAGGCAAACCTACTAACTATATTTTGGCAATTATATTTGGAAATCCTGCAGATTCAGGTCCAATTGTACCAAGACATCCAGTTCAACTCTATGAGGGATTCTTTTATTTATTAGTTTTTGTCTTATTATTATACTTAAGTTATAAGGCTTACATTCTTGTGAATGAAGGTAAAATTATAGCATTTTTTTTAATACTTGTTTTTACTTTTAGGTTTTTTATTGAATTTTTGAAAGTAAGGCAATCTGAAATTATTACTGATCAGTCATTTTTATTGATGGGACAGATTTTAAGTATTCCATTTGTTATTTTAGGAATTTTCTTTTTATTTTATTCAAATCTAAAATCATTCTTGAAAGCTAGATAATTTTAAATTATAATTAAAATAACATTAACAAATTAAGGGGAGTGTTATGAATATTGTTCATATAGCTGGTCGTTTAGGAGTTGATCCGGAAGTGAGATTCACTTCAAATGGTCAAAAAGTTACAACTTTGAGAGTAGCTTCAAATACAAGAAAGGCTCAAAAAGATGAGACTATTTGGTGGAGAGTCACAGTTTGGGGTGAAAATTTTGATAAAATGATTTCATTTTTGAAAAAAGGAAGCGCTATTATTGTTGTAGGTGAGTTAATGAAACCAGAAATATTTAATGATAGAGAAGGAAATCCACAAGTTTCTATGGGCATTACAGCTTCAAATATTATGTTCTCTCCTTTCGGAAGATCAGATCAAAAAGACAGTAAAAATACAAATAACAATTCTAACTCAGGCCAACAGCAAAACAATTCTCAAGATGAAGAATATGCTGGTTTTTCTCAAGGACAAAAACAGGAAAGTGAATCTCAAGAATTTTCTGATGATGAAATTCCTTTTTAGTAGGTAAAAAAATATGAAAATCAAAATTGTTAAATCATTGAATCAAAAAACTAAAAAAGATTATTTAGTTTTACCTTTTCTTTTTGAAAAAAAAGAACCGAAAGCTCTTTTTAATATTTCCAAATTTAAAAAGTACATATCAGGTCCAATTTCTTCTAAAGATTTTTCAGGTAAATCTAAAGAAATGTCATTAGTTTATGCACCATTATCTCAAGATAAAAGAATAATTTTATTGGGACTTGGTGAAATGGATAAAATGGATGAGTTTCAAATTGCTGAAAGTTATGCTGAGATAGTAAAATTTGTAAAAAGCAAAAAGGGTAGTTCAATAAATATTTTGATTCCCGAAAAGCTAAATCTTGCTAAAGAAGACCTTATTAAAGGTATTGTTGAGGGATTATATTTGTCAAATTATTCATTTGACAAATTTAGACATTTTACAAAAAAAGATCTGCCTTCATCCATTAAAGATGTTTGTTTAATTGGTTTAGAAACTAAGGATATGGCTATAGTTAAAAAGGGAGAAGTTATTGCAGATGGTGTTAATCTGACAAGAGATCTGGTAAACAATAATGCCGATGATGAAACTCCTCAGCATTTAGCAAAAGTTGCAGAAGATTTTTCAAAGATTTCTACAAAAATTAAGGTTACTGTTTTTGATAAGAAAAGAATTGAAAAAGAAAACATGGGACTTTTGCTTGCAGTAAATAAAGGCTCAGATAAAGATCCTGTATTTATTATTGTTGAGTATAAAGGTAACCCTTCTTCTAAAGATACATCAGTAATAGTAGGCAAGGGGATTACTTATGACACTGGGGGGCTTTCTTTAAAGCCGTCAACTTCAATGGATACAATGAAATCGGACATGTCCGGTGGTGCGGCTGTTTTAGGTGCAATGTACGCAATAGCAAATTTAGATCTTAAAGTGAATGTTACATGTATTGTACCTGCTACAGAAAACGCAATCGGACCTAAAAGCTATAAGCCAGGTGATGTTTATGTTAATATGGCAAATAAAAGTGTTGAAGTTAAAAATACAGACGCTGAAGGAAGACTTATTTTAGCAGAAGGTCTTTCTTATGCTGCAATGAAGATCAAACCTTCCAGGATAATTGATCTAGCTTCATTGACAGGAGCGTGCGTTGTAGCTCTTGGGGAAGATGTTGCAGCTGTATTTTCAAATAGAAAAGAACTTGCTGAAGCTTTTATTGAAGCCTCTAAAAGAACAGGGGATCATTTATGGCAAATGCCATTATATCAAAAATATAAAGAGCAGCTAAAATCTGACATTGCAGATTTAAAAAATATTGGTAGCGGAAGAGAGGCTGGCACTATTACAGCAGCATTATTCTTACAAGAGTTTGTTGATGATATACCCTGGGTTCATATTGATATTGCAGGACCTGCTTTTTTGTCAAAACCAAAAGGACTTCATCCAACTCAAGCTTCAGGAATGGGAGTTAGACTGCTGACTTACTTCTTTGAAAATTTAGCAGAAAAACAAAAAATATAAAGAATTTATGAAGGAGTTTTTCACCTACAAAGTTTCAAAAAATGATAAAGGTAAAAAACTCCTTGTTTTCTTAAAAGAGAAATTAAAAAATTTATCAAATAAACAGATCAAAAGAGCCTTGGATAAGGGACTCTGTCTAGTAGATAAAAAAATTGAAAGATTTGGTTCAGTATCTCTTAAACTTGATTCAACAGTTCAATTCTATTACAATTATGAGTCTTATATAGAGGAAAAAAGAGAAGACAAAATCAAAATTATTTTCGAAGATGAATACCTTTTAGCTATTGATAAGCCTACAAATTTTGTATCTTCTGATGAAGTAATACATAACTTTTTACCAAAGAAATTCACACTTATACATAGGCTTGATAAAGATACATCCGGTGTATTACTTATAGCTAAAAGTAGCTCTATAAAAGAAAAGATGATACCTCTTTTCTCTGAAAAAAAGATCGATAAATATTATCTTGCTATTGTTGACAAAGAAGTAAAATTTGAAGAGAGATCTTTAGAAACTTATATAGAAAAAGACAGATCAATTGATGGACAAACTCTTTATAAGTGCTCTAGCAGAGGGAAATATTCGTTAACTCATTTTAAAACATTAAAAACCAAGGATGATTTTTCTTTAATTCTAGCTCAGCCATCTACAGGTAGAACTCATCAAATTAGAGTTCATCTTAAAAAAATGGGGCATCCAATTTTAGGGGATTATCTTTATAATAACAAATTTAAATATAACCATTTTGTTTCAAGGCTTATGCTACATTCTTTTATGATGGAGTTTGTAAGTCCTTTTACAAATGAGGATATATTAATTAAAACAGATATTCCTGAAGAATTTTTTAAATTTTTTCAAAATATTGAAATCTTTTAATTATTACTATTTTTACTAAAGTATTGGCTAATTTTATCTACAGCTGTCAAGGCAACAACACCAACCAAAATGATCAAATAATTTATTGGTAGCGAAGACATTGCAAGGATAAAAGAATCTGATAAAGTAATTCCCAAAAAGTATGAAGCTGCATATATGGTGATTGAAAATGTCGATAAAGTTTCAAATAAATCTTTAATTATACCTTTCCATTTAAGAATTTTTTCAAAAATTCCCCTTAAAACAAAATTTGAAATTAGAAGTATTCCTTGCTGATAGACACCTAAGATTGGATTCAAATTTGTAATATATTTAGCACCTAAATAACCACTTGCTAATTGTGCACCAATAGAAGATCCAACAATTGCTACACCTGCTAAATTATATTTAATTTCTTGAGCATTCATATTTAAACTGCAAAATTTTTAAAAAATATTAAAAGCAAACTTAATAAAACGCAAAATTCTTTTCAAGTTTTTGCCGTTTAGTTATGATTATTAATTTATAAGGGTGAGAATTTTTTTTGAAAGTTTTAATAGTTAAAACATCTTCTTTAGGCGACATTATACAGTCTTTTAATGTATTAGACTATTTACATAGTAGATTTAAGGATATTGAGATTGATTGGGTGTGTGAAAAAGCTCATCTGTCTTTAGTCTCTACTCATCCCTTAATAAATAAAGCAATCTGCTTTGATATGAAAACCTGGAAAAGAAATCTTTTGAAAAAAAAGACCTATAAAGGTTTTTTTTCATTTAGAAAAATTTTGAAAAAGAAAAAATACGATATTGTATTTGATCTTCAGGGTAATACCAAATCAGGACTTGTAACACTTTTGAGTAACTCTGATATCAAAGTTGGATTTTCTAAAAAATGTGTCAGGGAGTGGCCAAACTTAATAGCTACTAATAAGACTATTGACATTGATCAAAATATTAATATGAGGCTTCAATATTTGGATGTTTTGAGAAAATATTTTTCTGATAATAAAGATATTTTTATAAAAGGCTGCCGATTAAAAATATCAGAAGATCAAAAGCAAACACTTGAAAAGATTTTATCTTGTAACATTTTTTCAAAATATTCAAAAAAAGTTATGGTGTGTCCCGGAGCTAAATGGCCAAATAAACAGCTCTCTTATGAAACTCTTTTGTCTTTTTTAAGACTTGTAAAAGAAAATCTGGACGCTTCATTTTTTTTAATGTGGGGAAATGATTTAGAAAAATTTGTGGCTAATAAATTGAATAATGAATTCAAAGATTCTTCAAAAGTGATTGATAAACTATCTTTACCTCTTTGGCAAAATTTAATGAATGATATGGATCTTGTAATTGCCATGGATTCATCTTCACTTCATCTTTGCGGAACAATTGCAACTCCCAGCTTTAGCGTCTTTGGTCCTACTAAGGTAGAAGTTTTTAAGCCAATAGGGGATAAGCATTTTGCTTTTCAAGGCAAGTGTCCTTACGATGTAATCTTTAAAAAACAGTGTCCAAAACTTAGAACTTGTCCAACGGGAGCTTGTATAAGATATCTTAAATCAGAAGATATTTTTGAAACTTTTTTTGGCTTTTGGAATAAAATTCATAAAAACACTTGCGTATAATTATCAAAGTAATTACAAAAAAATTAGATATAGAGTTGTAAAATCACACCTCTATTTTGTGTTTTTGTAAAAACATAAGATATTTAAGGAGAAAGAAAATGAAAAAATTATTACTTATTTTAATGACAGGTTTGTTTGTGTTAGGTTTAACTTCTTGCGAAGAGCAAAAAGACCAAAAACAACCTAATAAAATGCCTAAAAAAGAAAAAACTCACAAAAGATGGTAAGTTTTTAAAAGTAAAAGCGTCCTTAGGGGCGCTTTTATCCTTTTAAAACTTTGATATAATCACTAAACTGTTTCATATAAGAGTGAATAAGTCCTTCGTAGAAGGCTTGGTTTGTAGCTACGTTATATGCGCTAACAACTGTTGTTTTGGCTAATGGCACAGATAAGTTGCTAGTTGCAAATCTAAGTGCTCTTGGAACGTTTGCTAGAGCTCCAATAGCCAAAGATACACCTGGATAATATCCCTTACTGTACGCACCTGCTGCTGCAATAGTTGTCATAAGGCTTATTGGCATTTCATGTATGATGGCAAATTTACTTTTTCCTAAATTAGATAGCGATTCTTTTAGTTGATTCACTGTTTTTTGAATGTCTTCAGCGCTTTTAATGGTTTTAGTATAAGCATCTTCATAGTGCATTGAGAATTCTGCTAGTTCTTTTGCTATAATAGCTTTACAGTTTTCATAGTGAGATGGAAGTATTCTTTGTTCATCTTTATTTAAAGAATTTTGAGCAAGTAATTTTTTTCTAAATATTTCCTGAGCTTTTTGGTAAGACTCTTCTGTTTCAGAAGTAACGTTTGAGTTAATAATTTTTCTTATAAGATCATTAACTTCATCAAAATCTTCATAACCTTCTTCTTCAAGTTCTTTAAGGATTTTTTGAACCGCTTTTCTAGCATTCATTAAAGAGTGCTCTTTTCTTATAGATCTAGGATCTGCTAAAAGAGCTTTTTGAGCTTTCATAAGATCATAAATAGGATTGTTTGCAAAAATACTCGTTGGAGAAAATTTTGATAAAATGTGACCTAGTTTTTGATGTCTTAGTATTTTTTCTAGATGATTAAATATTCCTAGGAAGTTATCTAAGATTTTATCAAATCTTTTGGAATTATTAATAGTTTTTAATTCATCTAAGTGTTGTTTAATTTTTAAAAGATTTTTACTTTCCAAACTTTTATTCATTTCTCTTAGTTCTTTTTCAACCTTTTTTAAATTTGTAACATGTTCATGAAGATTTTTTATTTGCACTATATTATCAGTTATAGATTGTTCCTTATGGAAAAAGTTTTTTAAGATCTTTTTCATTTGCTCTTTTTCAGGTCCAGCATCTGCAGGCATCAGATTACTAATAGCAATATGTAGTCTATTGATATCTACTAGCGCTTTTTCTATATCTTTTTTCGCTAAATCAGATTGAGTATCCGAAGGATATTTTTTTGTATTTGCTAAAATGTCTTTTATATCTGATAAAATTGGATACAATTGATCAGAAGTCATTTTTTTGATTTTTCTAACTGCAATAGCAATCGATTCTCTTTGGTTTTTAGAAAGAGGATTTATAATATTGAAGGATAAATTGCTTGTTATGTTGTTAATACTATCTGTTGAAGCTTGACGCAGAGATTTTTCCAAAAGTTCATTAATAAGTTGGTCTCGCCTTCTTTGTTTTTCTCTTTGCTCCTCAATTAAGGCTTTCCCTTCTTCAGTAGAAGGATCAGGGACTGAATCAAATACTTTATTAAGCCCCAAAAGTGCATTGTTAAGGTATTCTTCGGCTTTTTCGGGTCTAGCAAAAAGTACATTAAACCCGTTTGATATCATTGCATGAAAAGCATCAATAAATGTAGGTTGTATCCAACGTCTATCTAAATAGTGTTTTTTAGTAATTAATTTTAAAAAAGTTTCTGTAGCAGATTTAGAATCAGGACCGTTTTTCTTTAAATATTCTAACTCTTCTTGAGATTTATAAGGTTCTCTTTGTAATACTGTAAATAACAACTCTGAAAATTTTCTAATGTCTTGGCTAAGTGAATCGTTTACAAGATTTGGGTATTCTGAAATATCTCTATCTTCAGGTTTTTTCTTCATATCATTTAAAAAGTCTTGAATAAGGTCACATAAAAATGAATTTATTGCATGAGAAAATCCAGAAGAGTTTACTGAATTAACGGTATTTGAAATAACAGATGGCATAAATGAAGCAATCAAATTTTTATGAACAATTTTGATTATGCGATTCGGAAACCATTCAATAAACCTAGCTGCTATAAAAAATGGTAAGCCAGCTAGCCAAGTAAAAGGAACTATAACAGCTTTGATAGTTTTAATTATTGTATTTAACTCTTGGTCTTCTGGTTTTTTAAATATTCCAAAATCTAACGTTTGAAATTTTAAAAAAGGTTTACTCAACGCTCTAAAAGCCGGTCTAATATCTTCACGTGAAGCTGAATTTGCAAAGTCTTTGTATAGTTTTTCCGTATTTTCACAGCCCAGTATTTCTTTTCTTTTTAGCTCTTGTCTAATATAAGAGTCTCTATCCCCGATAGGGTTGTTGGGATCATCTCTAAATCTCTGTATGGTTCTATTGTGATTAGCTAAATAGACGTTTGCGGTTCCGAGTAAATTACTTCCTAAAACAGGGAGGTTTTCACCTTTTTTAATATGTCCTCTGAAGAATTTAATGATTTTCTCGGTAGATTTTTGAATATATAGATCTGGAAGCCATCCAATAAATGCAATGTATAAAAAGAGATATTTAATAAAAGATATATTAGAAAAATAACTCTTCATAACACTGTGAGTTCTATACCATCCGGGATTATTGTATTTCGATAGATCTTTCACCGCTAGTTTAAGTTTGTTTTCGTCTTCACTAGAGTCTTTAGGTCCGATAAGGCAGAATTTATAAATTAAGTTGGCCCTTGTAAAAAGAGAAGCTTTTTTTATAAAAGCTTTTGCTTGAACATCAGTTTGAAGTTGTAATTCTTTTTGTCTGCGTATTTGTTTGGGATCTTTTGCAGATTCGATTTGGGTTATCATATCTTTTTCATCTGGTAAACTGAAAACAGAACTTGCACTTTGTTTGATAGTTTCAAACAAGGACGGCGCAGAAGAATAACTACTTTTGTTTATAGGAGATACCATTTTACCCCAAAGTTACACTAAATTACAGTTTATT
>JAFGQY010000053.1 GCA_016935395.1 Parachlamydiales bacterium | reverse complement strand
TAAAACTAAAGCTTTTGAAGCTTTTGAGGGTTTATACCCCAAAAATACTCTCGCACTATTTAACATTCCTCTTAATACTGAAGTATCTGTTTGCGGCTGCTCTATTTGTTTGGGTTGAACAGTTTTTTGTTTGCTTAATGATGCTGCATAGTCTTTTTGCATCGGAGTTTTAGGTAAACCTATTATCGATTCATTTAAATTCATCGGTCTTTCAATAAATCCATCAAAACTTTGAGCCTCAGCTCCGGGAATTAATTGCCATGTTGATCTTGTCTTAGCTGGACTATTTTTACCATTTGTAGGTCTTTCTAAACCCCCTTTATACGGAACTACCGCTTTTGAAAGGGGACTTGATTCATGAGCTTTTTGAAACGGCTCTTTCGTGTTTTTAGCTGTCCAATCCAACATGGATTTAGCTCTATTTTGAGTAGGATCCATTCTTTCAATAAATTTATTCCAAGCTTCACTTACAACTTCAAAATAACTTCTTTGAGCTGTTTTTTGTGCAGGAGGCATTTGTGCTGCTACGGGAACTACTGCTGTTGAACCCACAGAGCTAATGCCAGATTTCATTTCAGATTGTAATTCTACTTGCATAGAAACAGGATTACTTGCCGGAGGAACTGGTGGTGGAGGAACTAAATTGGGAGCTGATTGAACTGCAGGCGGAGCGCTGGTTACAAGAGGTGGAGCTGGAGGATTATATCCCAAAAATACTTTTGCACTGTTTATCAATCCTCTAACTTCTGAATTATCATTAACTTGATCGCTAATTTGAGCTTTTTTTGATTTATCTTGGCTTAAAGCCCCTTGATTACTTTTATTTTCAGCATTTAATGCTGTGGTGGAAATAGCTTTATTCATTGAATAAAATTTCCAACCAAGGCCTACCGCACCGATTGATAAACCCGCTATTAATGCATATTTTTTATATCTTGAGATTTTATCTTGCCTTAATCTTTTAAGATCTATTTCAACGTAAGGGCGAGTCTTATATTTTAACGACAACTCATCTATTTCTTTTTCAATGATAAAGTGATCATATTCTGTATAGTTTTCCTGTTGCATTAATTCTTTTGCGGCAAGTAAAACTGCATAGTAGTTTTCAATATTTTTTTCTTCAACTTTTTGCAGTAGTTTTCTAATTTCTGGAATATTTTTAACAAACAGAATATTTTTTAAAAGGTTGAACAAAACAATTTGATTGGGAGTGCACTTTTTTAAATCTTCAGGTGATTTTAATCTGATTAATGTAAGATTTTTAAATATTTTTAATAACTGTTTTAATTTTTTAGAATTTTTGTAAGCTTTCAAAAGCTCTTTATTCGTTATTTGTTTATATGTTTTTTCATAGGTTTTTGAAAATGAAGAGGGGTTTTTCAACGCTTCTAAAGACGCTTTAACTTTAGCCTTTCTTTCAATAGCCAAAACATCTTTACTTCCAACTATTTCTCTTATGTCATCCGGAAGCTTTGAAATAGCTTTGTTATTATTTTTTTCAACTTTAATTAAAGACATAATTATATTTTGTTAAATTTAATTATGATAATTATAGCATAATATTTTGATAATTTAAAGTTTAATTAATATTAAAATTATTTATTGTTAGTAATTTAAATTAAAATTTTACATTGTTAATAAAAAAATTAATTAATATAATTTATTAAAAAAATAAGTTGAATAAATGAATAAAATATTTACTTTCTATAAAGCAGACAAAAAAAAATCTTTAAAGCTTCCTCTTTATTTGACCCCTGTTATAGCCGGCTTCCCATCCCCTGCTGATGACTACATTGAAAAGAAACTGGATTTAAACGAATATTTGATAACAAACCCTCCTGCAACCTTTTTGGTAAAAGTTGAGGGCGATTCTATGAAAGATGCCGGAATCTGTAAAGAAGATATTTTAATAATTGATAGATCAATAACTCCTACAAATAATAAAATCGTTATAGCTGTTTTAAATGGTGAATTTACTCTAAAAAGAATTAAAATGATTGGTAGTGAGATATTTCTTCAGCCCGAAAATGACAAATATCAGACAATAAAAATATCCAAAGATATGGATTTTGAGATTTTTGGCACCGTCACCTACATCATCCATAAAGCTAAATAATGTACGTTTTAATAGACTGCAATAATTTTTTTGCAACATGTGAAACAGTTTTTAATCCAAAGCTTAAAAATAAGCCTTTGGTAGTTCTTTCAAATAACGACGGTTGCGTTATTGCAAGATCAAAAGAGGCAAAATCTTTAAATATCCCCATGGGAGCCCCCATATTTGAATACAAGGATCTTATTCAAAAAAAGATTCTACATGTTTTTTCATCAAATTTTAGCCTTTATGGCGATATGTCCATGAGGGTTTTTAAAACAGCTGAAACCTTTTCTTATCCTATGGAAATCTACTCAATCGATGAAGCATTTTTATATATAGACAAAGATGTTGATTTTAAAAAACTTGCAGATGAAATTAAAAAAAAGATTTACAAATGGACCGGCCTTTCCGTATCCGTCGGCATTGCAAAAACCAAAACGCTTGCTAAACTTGCTAATGAAATCGCTAAAAAAGAAAGCGGCACTTTGGTATTCAATGATCAACAAACAATCGATAAATACCTAAAAAACACCTCCATTGAAGATATTTGGGGAATAGGCAGAAAATTTGCTAAAAGGCTGAATAGGTTAGATATTTATACAGCTTTTGACTTAACGAATATGGATGATTTTTTACTCAAAAAAAAGCTCACTGTCAATGGTTTAAAAACTGCTTTAGAGCTTAGAGGAAAGCCATGCTACAAACTAGATCAAAATCCTTCAGCTAAAAAATCTATAACCTCTTCCAGATCCTTTGGAAATAAGATAGAAAATTTTAACGATCTTTTTAACATGTTAGCATCTTTTGTATCTCTTGGAGCTCAAAAGCTTAGAAAACAAAAGCTTAAAACCAGTTTTTTGACGGTTTTTATAACAACGTCATATCATTCAAAAGATCCTTTTTATTCAAACTCATGCAGCGTATCTTTGCCCATAGCTACCTCTTACACTCCCGACCTCATCTCATATGCAAAAAATGCACTTAAGAAGATTTATAAAAATGGATATTGTTATAAAAAAGCCGGTGTAATTTTAAATGATCTATCTAAAGAAAATGAAAATGTTCAACAAGATTTGTTTTCAAACCTTACTTCTGATAAAAAAGACTATCTTATGAAAATTTTGGATAACATTAACTTTAAAGCTAATAAAAAAGCTGTTTATTTTGCATCTGAAAAAATATTAGAAAAACATAAGAGCGCATCAAACATGCGCTCTAAAAAATTCACAACTACATTTGAAGATCTTTTGCAGATAAAATAATATTTAAACTTTCTTAGCTCCGCTTTTGCTCTGCTAATCTTATTCTTCTTCTTAAATCAGATTCACGTAATGCTCCTGGAGCAGGTCTAGTTCTAGATCTTCTTAACGCCTGCCCAACTCCATCTGTTGAATGATGCAATCTGCCGTCTTCTCCCAGTATCAATAGTCCTTTTAATGCTCTTGGAATACTAGCTACGATTGCTAGTGTTTGAGTCGCAATAGTTCTTAAAAAAGGTCCATTCTGCGGATGAGGTCCCATAGAAGGAAATTCTTCAAATTCTCTCACACCACCAAATCCTCCGATCTTTGCTTCTGATACTTCTTCGAAAGCAGGTTTTTCCATTCTATTTAGTAAATTACCCACAACAGCATTAACCCCGGCAAATATTTTATGAGTTAAAGGATTTGTCATTAAAGGACTTCTTGCCAGCAAATAATGTCCAACTCCATCATATGCCGCTCTGGTAAGATGCGAAATAGCATCTTGAAGGTGATGTTTTATTGATGCATGCGGATCTTTTGCAATGCTCGATACTATATGTGATGCAGCAATAGCTCCATTATAGATTAACCCTCCGGTAACAATATATGGATTTAAATAAAAACCTACATAGCTATCAAGCGCTGTTTTACCTAAAATGTTAGCAGTTTTAACAACAGGACTCTCAGGATTTATATTTAAAAAATTACATTTACTTACTCCGCATTTAAAGCCATCCCAAACACGATCAGTAACTCCTGTTAAAAATTCTGCACCTGAAATTTGAGGCAAACTCATATTATTACTCCTTATTACGTTTTAATATTATTAATTATAAATTTCATT
>JAFGQY010000052.1 GCA_016935395.1 Parachlamydiales bacterium | reverse complement strand
GTAAAAATAAATTTTAAATCAAAAAAAACCTTTTACTATATAAATAAAAAAAACAGATTAATTTTTATTTTAATATGGAAAAAAAAATAATATTATAGTTATTGTAATTATCCTTAATAAAAAAATGAATTTAAGAGGTAATAATGAGCGGATATTTAAATTTAACAAGATTCTCCAATTGGAGTAATGGAAATTTTACACAAATGCCTTCATTGATAATAGATCACTGTAAAAATGCAACAACTTCTGCTATAGGTAAATGTTGGGAATACGCTGAGACACCGGGATCTTTAGGAATAAAAGGCACACAGTGTTTAGCAAAAGCGGCAAAATCCGTTTTAAAACCTGAAATTGCTAATTTTCATTTTAATAACTTCCAAGTTGTTCAACAAATAAAAACAGGATCGGTCATATTAGGTGTTGGAAATACATTAGTAACTGTTTTACCTCCATTAGCAGCTTTATATACATCATATCGTCTATTTAAAGATGTAGTTTTTGGCCCGGGAATACAACCCGCTGCGAGGCTGGAACCTCCTTTAGTTGCTGATGAGGATGCGTTAGCTCCAATCGCTCCAGCTCCAGCACCTCAAGCACGTGGGTTTTCTAAAAAGACAAAGTTATTTGCCGCAACCGTTGCAGCAGGACTACTGGCATTTACTGTTTTTGAATCTATAAAAATTAAAAATTTATACTCTTGTTTGGATAGTACTCTTACAGAAAATATAGCCAGCAAATTAGCTAACGGAAATGAATTAGGACAAGTAACTTATTTACAAAGAATGGGCTTTGCTAACTATTTGCTAAATAAGGATTCTGAAGCATTTTCAAAATGTTTTGGATAATTTTTTTTAATAGAAATTTGAATTAGATTTTAAAAAAGAAGACTTTTTTCATAAAAAATGTCTTCTTTTTTTATTTTTAAAATCTATCTATTAGTCAACGTATCTTCTGCGTGTAAAGCGATGGGATATAGCAGAGGTAGCTATTATAGATTCAAAGACCTTTATGAGAAGGTAAAAGACCACAGCTCTTTTTGAAATTAGCTGCAAGAAAACCATTTCGGCAAATCGAATTTATCCGGCTATTGAAATGGTTATTGTAGACATGGCTATAGATTTTCCGGCTTATGGTCAATTGAGAGAATTAAATGAACTCAAAAAACAGGGCAAGCTTGTTTCTGCTGGAGGAGTGATATCCATATGGTTTAATAATGACTTAAATAATTTCAAAAAACGTCTTGATACATTGAAAGCAAAAATGGCTCAAGAAAATGGGATTTATAGGGAAGCTCCATTACAACCATTAAAAAAGGAAAAACAAAAGCATATTTGCCTCAAACTAACTGTATTTTTCAAAGGTTTCATAAAATAATGAAACAAGAATTTTATGCTACAACTTTTTAGAAGAAAAATAGCTTTGGAAAAAGATAACGAAAAAGCAAATGCCCTTTCATTATCTGAGAATTGTAAATTATCCAACAATTTAAAAGGATAATATACATTCGTCTATTAGATAAAGTCTTAACCACAACAGTTTTATTTATACAAAATGACTATTTTTAAATAATTTTTTTTATAAAATGATACATGTATTTGGTCTTTTGTCTTCAGGTAAACTATCTAAAATAGCTTGGCATACATCTTTTCTATTTTTATTGTATTTGTTAGGTTTATATGCATAATAAACTTCTGTTACTTCATCTGTTTCTGCAGGTAAATCATAAGGACCACCGCCCATACTTTCTTTAGTGTAGACATTTTTAAAAGGGCGATATATGAGTTGAACTTTTTGTTCAGTTGTTAATAAATCTAATAATTCTTTAGCAATAGCAGGAGTAGGAACATGAAATAAAATATGTCTATCTTCGTAAGAAACTGTCATAATATATTCGGCTCTTTTGTCTTGAGGGATGTAATTTAATAAAATTTTAACGTTATTAAGTTTTCCTTTTGCAACTGCATGTAATAATAAATTAGGATTTTCTAAAATCATTTTAGCTCTTTTATCTTCTGGGTAGGCATCTAATAGGGTTGCAAGAAGATTTGTATCTTCCAATATTGCGATTTCTATTGGAGTAAACATACGAATATTTCGATAATAAACACTATTTATCATTATTAGATTTAATAATTTTATTCTTTCCTCATCAGTTAGATCCTGTACCATCAAATCAACTAATTTGATATTTTTAAATTTGACTGCTTGGTGTATAGGAAAAATTTCTTCCCGCGATGTTTTTGTTGATGGATTAATTAACAATAGGCTAAGCTTTTCTGCTTTGGAAGCAGTTTTTAAAAGTAAAATTGCTAGATCAATTTTATTCTCTAACAAAGCATGATTTAAACTATGAAAGCCATATTCTAAAGAATATTTAGATTTAAGCTCTTGTAAATCTTCTTTTCCCTCTTCAATTTGAATATTAACATTTCTTACTGCTGTGACTGTCATGATACCTCCAAAATTTTTAGAAAATAAATACTGTTAATTATTTTTAAAATCAAGTCATTTTATTGGTTTATATGGAAAATGCAAGAATAATCTGACTATCTAAATAAATTATATTTTAGTGTAGTATTTTTTGAACTCAAAATCTAGAACTGAAACATAGGATGTAGGTAACCGTAAACTTAAAACTTGTTAAAAATAATCAATTATTCTTTTAAGTATAGTAGTCAAGACTTAGTCTATAAGATGCATGTATATTATCCTTTTAAATTGTTGGATAGTTTTTCAAAAGAAATTAGCATTAAATACAATATTCTTTTATTTTTGAAATCTATCCAAAAAGTAAACTTTTTCTTTTTCAAAAGTTATTAAATCATGATTTTTAAAAGTTTTAAAAAGTTTTGAATTTTCAAAATTTTTCAAACGAAAACTTTTTATTTTGGATTGAAATGACAATTTAATTTTTTTTGTTTCTTTAGCTTTAATTATAACTTTTCTAATGAGTTTTTTTGACCACTCTATATCAATTAAAGCAAATGAAGTTTCAATATTTAAAAATCTACCCGCATGGAAAATTGGAAGTAAACAGGGTAAAATTAATATCTCTTGAACATCTTCTTGAATAAATAAAGATCTGATCAGTCTGGAAGTTTCTTTTAAGATATAAATAGGGTTCAAATCGTTTAAATTTTCATAGTATGGAATAATATTTTGAAAATATTCATCTTGAACTCTTGGAACAAAAGCATCAAAAAATAGAGCTTTTATAAGAGTTAAAAAATGAAAATCTAGCTTATCTTTTTCTTGATTTAAAATATTTGATTTAATCTTTAATAAAAGCTCATCTGCCGGTGTGTTTATCTTATCAACATCTATGTAAAATTGACTCATAAAAAAAATTATTGGAAAAATTTCCAAAAGAGACAATCTTCTGTTAATCAAAGTAAGATCCTGTTTTTTAAAAACGCCAAATGATAGAAATTCCTGAGGTTTAACAAAGCTTAGCATCTCAATTGGTAAAGCGCGCGAATCTTTGGAAAAAACTTTATCTTTTATGTCAAATTGATAGTCAAGTCCCTCTTGAGGCGCTTTTTCAAAATATATTTGAAGATTTTTATCTTTTGGTAATATTTTATAGCTAACAAAGCCATTTTCTATATGAAAGCTAATCTTTAAAAAACCCTCTTTTAAATCTTGAAAGATTTTAAAATCTTTAACAGGTCCTTTAAAGTTTAAAAAAACTCGAAATGATTTTTTTTTAGAAATAAGATCTGAAAACAGCAAAAGTCCCGGATATATTTTTACAGAATAATGAGTATTTAAAATTAAAAAAGTATTTTTAATTTCCTGAGTAAAAAAATAAAATTTTTGATTAATTTTTATCTGCACAGTTTTCCTAAAAGTTTGTCTTCCAGATTTTGTAATATTTCAACGTCTAAAATTTCATTATTTAAACAAACTTCATCTTTAGGTACTGCAACTAATAGATTATTATCTGTATGACCTAAAAAATAACCATTTTTTTCATTTTCTAACAGAACCTTTTTCTTAGTATTCAAAAATCTGTTTCTAAGATCAAAAGCATTCTGTTCAGCTATTTGACTAATAATTGTTTTTCTTTCAGAAATAATTTCATCAGATAAATGATCTAAAAACTTTGCAGCTGCAGTTTGGGGTCTTTTACTATAGGGAAAAACATGAACTTTTAAAAATTTTACTTCATTTAGGATATCGATACTATTTTGAAAATCTTTTTCTGTCTCTGATGGAAAGCCTACAATTACATCTGTTGAAAAGGTAAAGTTTTTGTTTTTATCAAGAAGAGTTTTAACTCTATCGAGATATAACTTTGTATCATATTTTCTATTCATCTTTTTCAAAATTCTATCTGAGCCGGACTGCAATACTAAATGAAGAGAAGGCATGATTTTATCTAAGCTCGTTAGAGCTTCGACAACCTCCAAAGAAATGTGATCGGGGTCAATAGAAGATAGTCTTATTCTTTCAAGGTTTTTAATATCGTTTAACTTTTTCAATAGTTCACTAAATTTGATATCAGAATTATACTCACCGAGATTTATGCCGGTTAAAATAATCTCTTTATAGCCATTATCAATTAAAATATTAACTTCATTTATAATTTCCAAGCTATTTCTGGATCTTGATCTTCCCCTGGTATATGGGATAACACAGTAAGTACAAAAATTATCACACCCATCTTGGATTTTTAAAAATGCTCTAGTATGATTTTCAAATGTTTTAATATTAAAAGATGGTACTACCCTTTCTGGAAACATTTTTTCAACCAATAAATGCTTTTCATGATTAGGGATGACAAAAATATTTTCATCTAATGTTTTTAAAGCCTCTTTTGTAATACATCCTGTAAAGTAAAATTTTGCACTTGGATTTTTACTCATTAAAGCTGGGATTTGTTTTAATGAAGTCTTTTCAGCTTCACCGGTTACCGAACATGAATTTATTATACAATAATCAAAGTTCTCATCTTCATGGATAAGCCCCAGACCTTTTAACTGATCCGATATAGCTTGAGATTCATATTGATTTGTTCTGCATCCTAAAGTGATTACTTTAAATTTTTTTTTCATAATCCCTAAGCTACGTATTAATTTATAAAAAAAAAGAATAGCAAAAAAACAAAAAAACAACATTTAAAAAATGAAAATCTGTATAATTGAGTTTCGAAATGTAAATTAAAATTTTTAAGGGGATATTTTATGCCAGCTGTTAAAATGTCATTTTGGGATACAGCAATAACAATATTTTTTGTTTTTAACTCACTTGGAATGGTACCTGTATTTGTATCAATTCTTGCTAGATATGATCAAAAAAAGCAGATGAAAATTATCGTAAGAGAATTAGTAATTGCTCTTATAGTGCTTTTAGCTTTCACTTTTTTTGGCAGTAGAATTTTAAAGTCTATTTCCATTTCACAATCAACCGTTGGTATTGGTGGAGGATTGCTTTTGATTATTATTGCTCTAAATATGCTATTTCCTAAAATTGATCCACATGCCGAAACTTCTAAAAAAGATGTGCCAGGTAAAGAACCATTTATAATACCTCTTGCAATTCCAGGTCTCGCAGGCCCAGGGTCTATTACTGCAATGATGATATTTTCCTCTCAAGCAGGCCCCCTTGTAGCATCGGGTGCTTTTATATTAGCATGGATACCATCTTTTATAATAATTTTAGCGGCATCTTATATTAAAAAATTCTTGGGAGACAAGGGTATTTTAGCTGTAGAAAAGTTAGGCGGTATGCTAATAAGCTGGATAGGAATAGAAACGCTTTCAAAAGGCGTTATCGATCTTGTAAAGGCAAATTTCTAACTTATTTGAAAGTCAGATACCTTTCTTAAAAGTGTTTTAGGTATTTCAATTTCCAATAAAACGTCATTTTCCTCATAATCGAGGGAAATGACTCTTCCCTCTTTTATTAGCTCGGATACAATTTTATAATAGCTTTGAGGGATTTTTAATTTCACAATCTTTCTCATATCTGAAATTTCTTGAACAAACTTATTTATAAGATCGTCAAAACCCTGTTTTGTAAGAGCCGATATTTCAACAGTCTTTTTAAAATTTATTCTAAAATAATTCAAAATGGATCTATCTTTTAAAAGATCAATTTTATTTAGGCATGTAATCACTGGTATTTCTAATGCATTAAGCTCTTTTAATACCTCTAAAGATGCTTTTGCTTCATCTATGCAAGAGGGTGAAGATACGTCTATTAAATGTATTAAAAAATCACTATAGATAACTTCTTCTAAAGTGCTCTTAAAAGCTGCTATTAAATTGTGAGGCAACTTTCTTATAAATCCAACAGTATCGACAAGTAAAATTTCTTGGGAATTTGGAAGCACATATTTTCTTGTTGTAGTATCTAAAGTTGCAAAAAGCTTATCTTCAACTAAAACTTTTGCGTCTGTTAAAGCGTTCATTAAAGTTGACTTTCCAGCATTTGTATAACCTACAATTGCAAAAGTTGGAATACTTGTTTTAGCTCTTTTCTTGCGAAGAATATCTCTATGTTTTTTAAGATCATCAATCTGTTTTTCCAAAGCTGAAATTTTTGTTTTTAATATTTGCTTATCTATTTCAATCTGTTTTTCGCCTTCTCCTTTTAAAAATCCCCCTTTAGCTCCACCCGTTCTTTGTCTACTTAAATGAGTCCACATTCTTTTAAGTCTTGGAAACTCATATTTTGCTTGAGCAAGTTTTACTTGAAGTTTTGCCTCTTTGGTTCTTGCGTGAATAGCAAAAACACCTAAAATGAGCTCAGTTCTATCTATAACAGTTTTTTGAAAAATTTTTTCCAGATTTCTCTGTTGATGAGGGGCAATATCAATATCAAAGATGACAATATCTATGTCATTTTCATTAATATAAGTTTTTATCTCCTCAACTTTTCCGGAACCTAAATACGTCGCAGACTCAACCTTTTTTATAGGACAAGAAAGTTTATGAAAAGTTTTTAAGCCATAGGTATCGGCAAGTCTTTCAAGCTCATCTAAATGCTCAAAGCAGATATGTTTATCTTTTCCTGAAGTATAAGTGCCAATTAAAAGAGCTTTAGTATCAGTATCTAAATCTAAAAGACGAGGTGTTATAAGATTTTGAGACTCATCAATGACCATAAAAAACCTATTTTATGAAAATTTAAATTTCAGACCATCATACGCTAGAAAAACATTTTTAGTTAGAGTTGATTTAGCTTTTAGATAATCTATCTCATGACCTAAGTGAGTAAGAAAAGTTTTTTTAGCACAAACTTTTTTTGAAAAATCTAAAGCCTCTTGAATATTAAAATGAACATTTGAAAGTTTTGGTCTAAGACAGCTTAAAATCAAAACATCCAAATCTTTTAAATAATTAAAAATATTTTCTTTGTAGGTTTTAATGTCTGTAAGGTAAGCAAAATTTGAAATTCTAATTCCCAAAACTTTTTTACTGTCTTGATAATATGAAAAAAATAGAGCTTTTGAATGGTCTATACGAAAAGAGCCCTGATTTTTATCTAAAATAACAAAATCGAATCTTGCAGCTTGTGTATGTCCTTTCACATTCGGTGTAAACAGATGAGAAAATCTTTTTTTTATTTCAATAAAAGTCTCGTTTGATAAAAAACATTTAATAGGCTGTTTTTGTCTTCTTGAGTACTCTCTTAAATCATCTAAGCCTGCCATATGATCATAATGAGCATGTGTTAAAATAAGGTAATCTATCTTTTCAGCCTTGCATTTTAAAAGCTGCTGTCTGATATCCGGACCTGCATCAATCAGGATGTTTTTCTTTTTATAGTTTACTAGTAAAGATGGTCTTAGCCTTTTATTGTATTTAGATTTAGATTTACATACTGAGCAGTTGCAAGCTAAGCTAGGAACTCCTGTAGATGCACCTGTACCTAAAAATAACGCTGTCATTTTCTAAACCTTTTTTTGAAAAAGGTTATAAGTTTCTAAAGAAAAATTAAAAAAGAAAATAACAACAGGCGTTAAAAAAAGAGCAAATGGAAGTGATATAAAAAACCACTCTAAAATCACTGACAAACTATGTGGATAAAAACTATATCCAATATCAGTTATTACTGCCGATAAAATCAAAATCCCTAAAACAAACAGTATTGGAAAAATGCCTACTATAAAAAATAATATGCTAGATAAGATATTTTTCTTTAAATTCTCAAAAACATCTTTAGCTAAGGTAAATTTTCCTTTGTCTTTAAGCGCAATAGCCGGGGATATAAAAAACAGAAGTGCCAAATTCAAAATGCATAGTAAAATCGATGCAAAAATAATCAAAAAAGGAGCAAAAGATAAAACAACTGCAATAAACTGACCAATACCTGGTATTTCTTTAAGCAATACAAATATCCCAAAAATTACCCATAAAAGAAGATATGTTAAAATAGGAGGAACTGAAAGATAAGAAGTTCCAATTATTACATCGAAAGATTTTTTAAAAACATCAGTATAGTGAAGTTTTATATTTTTCATTTCATGATAGTAAATTCTATTAAGAAATACTCCTGCAGCCAAAAAAAGACCTGTTATTAAAAAAATTGGTAAAAAAATTAGACTCATAATAATCCAGCCACTGGCATTAAAAGCTAAAGCTCTACAAAAAACCACCAAAATTGCTGAAAGAATCAAAATCGGAAAAACCAAAAATATTTTCTTTTTATTAAAAGAAAGTAAAAGAGCTCTATTAAAACACTTTTCAATATCCTTAAAGGTCATAAAAAATCCTCACAAAAGATGACAAATACTATTTTTCTCTTCTAAAAGCTCATTTTCTGAAAGCTTTATTTTATCATATATAAAATCATTTAATTTAACATCATTAATAATTTCAAAATTTCCACTTCCATCACTAATACATGGAAAAGAAAAAATCAGATCTTCATCAATGCCATATGTATTTTTTCCTGAATGAACAGCTAAAGAGAACCATTCCCCTTCTTTATTATAAAGTGATTTTATAGTGTCAATAATAGCATTTGCTGCAGATGCTGCTGATGACTTTTGTCTTTTTTGAATTATCTCGGCTCCCCTTTTTTGAATAAGCTGCATAAAAGAAGTTTTAAGCCACTCACCATCCTTGATAACAGTTAAAAGATTATCTTCGTTAATTAGAGCATTTGTGAAATCTGGAACCATTGTTGTTGAATGATTTCCCCAAACAGCTAAATTTTTAACATTTTTCACATCAGCATTAACTTTTTTAGCTATTTGATATTTGGCTCTATTTTGATCAAGCCTTGTCATTGCAAAAAAGTTTTTTTTACAAATATCCGGAGCATTTTTCATGCAGATAAGAGCGTTAGTATTACATGGATTTCCAACTACTAAAACTTTTACATTTTTATTAGCTTCTTTATTAAGAGCTTTACCCATCTGTTCAAATATTTTAGCATTTTCGAGCAAAAGATCTTTTCTTTCCATTCCAGGGCCTCTAGGTTTTGCTCCAACCAAAAGCGCAATATCTACATCCTTGAAAACTTCGTATGGATTTGATCCATACTTTATCTCCTTTAAAAGAGGGTAAATACAATCTTCCAATTCATAAACTACTCCCTGCAAAATATCTTTCATTGATTCGACATCTAAAATATGAAGTGCAATAGGTTGATCATATCCCAGCATTTCTCCGGAGGCTATACGAAATAAAAGATTATAAGCTATCTGCCCACATCCACCTGTAACCAAAACTCTTTTCAATGGTTTCATAAATTTTTTCTCTCCTTTTTTTTACTTTAAAAAAATACAGAATATTTTTTTTTAAGGAAATGTTTATGTGATTTAAAAAAGATGAAAAAAAATTTAAAGATGTTATGTTGGGGTATAGAGATTAAATCTATACCCCAATAATTTATTTAAGCAGCTTTTTGTAATTGTTTTAATGTTTTTTCAATTTCCATGAAAATATGTTCAATCTGTTTTTTTTCTGAATCAGATAGCTTTTTGTTAAATTTATGTATTTCTTTATGAAGTTTTTCAAATTCATTTATCAATTCTTTATTTTGTGATTTATTCTTTACATAAGTAAATACTTTCATAAAGTTATTTTTTAGCTGATTGATTTCTTTATCTGTTATTTTTGACACTTCTTTTGATGTCTGATTATAATACTTTTTAAATTCTTCCCAATTATTATGGATCCAAGACCATTCTTGTTCTTTCATAATTTTTTCTCCTTATTTTTATGGGATTAATTGTTTTATTTTCAAAAACTTAAAAGATTCATTTCCAAAACTTTTTATATGGAAATTTTCTTTAAAACTAGAAAAACATGAAAACAATTTAATAGCTCTCCCTAATTATTATTATATTTATTTTTTTAATATTATAATAATAAAAACGTCTAATAATTAATAATTAGTCTTTTACATTAACCGAATTTTATAATAATAATTAATTATTAATAAAAAAGCTTTATTTCCTTCTCAAAAAATATCGACTTTAATAACTTAATATATTGGTTATTAATGCTTTAATGAAAAAGTAAATGAAATTGAAATTTCAACGAATTCAAAGCATCTAATAATTAATCACTTAAAAATACTAGACTTCCAATTGGCTTTTTACAGTTTCTTTAGGTATACAGATTTTTTGAGCCTCTTTAATGGCTTCATTTATATGATTAAAGACATTCTCTTTTTTGATTTTATTAATAAAATTGGTCTTTATCATAATATTCATAACATCTTTATTGACGCCTGATAAGAATAAAATGGTATCATCCTTTTTACATTTATGCAAAATATCTTCCAAAGCCCTTATAGCCGAAGCGTCGATATAATTGACATATTTTAGTCTTAATATCAAAACTTTTGGAAATCTGTTAATTCTAGTAAGAGTCATTTTAAATTTCTCACAGGCCGCAAAAAACAAGGGACCTGATATTTCAAAAATTTCAATATCTTGAGAAATATTGCCATAAGAAGTTTCTCTATTTTTTTCATCATTAGCTAAATTCTGTTTCATGGAATCGATTTTAGAAATATTAACTATGTTAGAAATAAACAAAAACATAGCTAAAATAACACCTATTTCAATTGCAGTGATTAAATCAACGAAAACCGTTAAAAAGAAAGTAATTAGAAGAACTGCTATGTCCTTTTTAGGACTATTAAATAGTTTAGCAAAAACTCTCCATTCGCTCATATTATAAGCTACAACCATTATTACAGCCGCTAAAGAAGCCATAGGAATATAGGCAACATAATTCTTAAAGATCCCCAAAACTATAACAATAGTAAGAACATTGAAAATAGCAGCAAAAGGAGTTTGACCACCCGTTTTAATACAGGTTGCAGTTCTAGCTATCGTTCCGGTTGCCGGAATACCGCCAAAAAAAGAAGAGAAAATATTTGCTGCACCTTGAGCTAACAGCTCCGAATCGGATCTATGTCTTCTGCTCATCATACCATCGCCTACCAATGCAGCTAAAAGAGCCTCCATACCGGCTAGTAGAGCTATAGCGATTGAAGATGGAATAACTTCGATAATTTTATTCCAAGAAAATTTAGGTAGTTGAAAAGTGGGAAAAGCGCTTTTGATCTCTCCAAATTTATCTTTGATAATATCTACTTCAAAAGATAGATAAAAAACTAAAAAAGAACAAAAAATTATAGCAATTAAAGATCCTGGAATTTTTTTAACATATTTTGGCCATATAACTACGATGCAAACTGAAATCAAAGCAATAATCAAAGAAAAAATATTGATTTCATGAAGATTTTTAGAAAGAACATACAGTTTTGAAAAAAAATCTTTCGGCATATTTGGAATATTTATTCCTAAAACATCGGGAATTTGATTTACAAATAGAATTAAAGCGAGTCCAGAGGTGAATCCAATAGTTACAGGATAAGGTATAAATTTAATAATAAAACCGGCTTTTGAAAAGGCCATAATTACTAAAAGTATTCCAGCTATTAATGTAGCTATCACAAGTCCGTCATAACCAAACTGTGATATGGTTGCATAGATAAGTAAAACGAAAGCTCCGGTTGGTCCTGCAACTTGAACTCTACACCCACCTAATACGGCTACAAAAAACCCGCCAATTATTGCAGTATAAAGCCCTTGCTCAGGTCTTGCGCCCGAGACTATTGCATAAGCAATCGACATAGGAATAGAAAGCACTCCGACTACAATCCCGGCAAATAGATCTTTATTAAACAAACTGAAGGTATATTTTTCTTCTTTTAAAATGGAAAATAATTTAGGTATTAATGAACTTCTCATATAAGTATCTGAATGTACACTTGATCATAGAATTATCTTAAAGGATAATTTTGATCCAGATCTAAATTTAAAAGCAAAACATTTATTCTAGGTCTACCCAAAATAATGCTTTTTTCTAAATGCTTATCAACTAAACTATTGATTTTATCAACTTCGACTTTTCTAATAATAGCTACTCTTTTGGCTTGAATAAGAGCGTTTTGATAGGTTATATGAGGATCAAGTCCACTAGCAGATGAGGTAACAGCATCCACCGGAATTATTAGGTTTTTATTTAACCTGTTTATCTTTCTATAGTCAGATGAATAATTAGTCACATTTTTTAAAAGCTGCTTAGAGGTAGGCGCTAGATTAGAAGCAGAAGAATTTAATGTATTGTAGCTGTTATTTGAAGGTCTTGAATGAAAATAATAATCTGATACAAACTCCTGACCTATTAACTTTGAACCAACAATTTCATTTTGAACTTTGAGAAAAGATCCGTCTTTTTGAATTTTAAAAAAAATATTAGATACAAGAAAAATAAAAAAGGGATAAATAAAACATAAAATTATTCCTAAAACTACTGTGATTAAAAAAGAATTTAATAAATTTTTTCTCATGCTCATAATTAAAATAATTTAAAATGGTTAATAATAATATCGATAAATTTTATAAAAACAAAAGGAAGGATTAATCCACCTAATGCATATACAGTCATATTCTTTTTAAAAGTTTTCATGGGATCTTTCGGTATTAATTTAACTCCCTTGAACGCTAAAGGAATTAGCAAAATAATTATTAATGCATTGTAGATTAAAGCGCTGATAATAGCATTTTGATAAGTAGAAAGTTTCATGATATTTAAAGGTTGTATAAAAGGAAAATATGGCATTAAAATCGCGGGAATTATAGCAAAATATTTTGCTAAATCATTCGCTATACTAAAAGTTGTCAAAGAGCCTCTTGTCATAAGCATCTGTTTTCCAATTTCAATAATTTTAAACAGTTTTATTGGGCTGGAGTCTAGATCTATCATATTTCCGGCTTCTTTAGCTGCCTGTGTACCGGAATTCATAACAAGACCTACATCTGCCTGAGCTAAAGCCGGAGCATCATTTACACCATCTCCCGTCATTGCTACCATATGACCTTCTTTATGCAGTTTTTGCAAGTAATGAAGTTTATCTTTTGGAGTAGCTTCAGCTAAAAAATCATCTATATTTATTTCTTCAGCTATTGTTTTTGCAGTTACCTTATTATCTCCTGTTATCATAACAGTTCTTATGTTCATCTGTCTGAAAACATCAAATAGATCCTTAAGCCCGGTTTTAACAACATCTTTTAAGAAAATGACCCCTAAAATTTCTTTATTTGAAGCAACTACTAATGGAGTTCCGGCTTTTGAAGATATTTCGAAAATTGTTTTTTCTAAATAATCAGATACTTTTTTATTCAAAAATTTTTCTATTACCTCTTTTGGACCTTTTCTATAACTTTGATTATCTATATCAATTCCGCTGATTCTGGTATCAGCAGAAAAAGGGATATATTTTACATTTTTTAAATCCACTCCATTTAAATCGGTAAAACTTCCATTATTAACAAATTCTAAAATACTTCTCCCTTCAGTTGTTTCATCATATAAACAGGTCAAATAACAAACTTTTAAAAACTCTTCTCTTTTGATATTTTTTTCTTCATAAAAGTGAATAGCTTTTCGCTCTCCCGTGGTAATCGTGCCTGTTTTATCCAACAATATGTAATCAATATCTCCCGCTGCTTCTATAGCCTGTCCACTCATAGCTAAAACATTTTTTTTCATAAGTCTATTAATACCCGCTATTCCGATAGAACTTAATAAACTTGCAATGGTGGTTGGTATCAAGCAGATTAAAAATGCAATTAAGATGCTATACTGAATATCTATAGAAAAATAAACCCCGAAAACTTTAAGACAGATTATTACAATTAAAAAAATCAATGTTAATGCCGATAATAAGATTGTCAAGGCTATTTCGTTATGAGTTCTTTTTCTTTTAGCCCCTTCAATAAGTTTTATCATTTCATCTAAAAATGAATGTCCGGGATCTGAAGTTACTTTTATTTTTATTTCATCAGATAAAACTCTAGTTCCGCAAATTACACTATTATGATCAGTTCCTGAAGCTCTGATAACAGGCTCCGATTCTCCTGTAACAGAAGACTCATCTATACTAGCAGATCCTTGAATAATTTCTCCATCGCATGGAATAATTTCATTTATTTTAACAAGTACTGTGTCACCTTTTTTCAAATCATTAGCATTAACTAAAACAACTGTATCATTAACAATTTTTTTAGCTTCAATGCTTTTTTTGGACTGCTTTAAAAAATTTGCCTGAGCTTTATTTCTACTTTCCGCCATAGCTTCAGCAAAATTGGCAAAAAACACAGTAATCCACAAGATAACAGATACCCAAACATTAAAAGAGGTTGTAGATTTCGATAAAAATATTTCAAAAATGGTTAAAATAGCTCCGATTTCAGTAATGAACATTACAGGATTTTTATAAAGGATATGAAAAGAAAACTTTTTTAAAGATAACAAAAAAGCGCTAAAAAAAAGTTTACTATAAGACATTTCTGTTTTCATATTAAAAAAATACCTGTTTAATTAAATAAAATTTCTCCAAAACAGGACCCATAACTACAGCCGGGAAAAAAGTCAAACTTCCGATTAATATAATCGTTCCGAATAACACAATACTAAAAATAGAACCGGAAATTGGAAAAGCAGCGGTATCAACAACTTTTTTCTTTTTAGCAAAAGACCCGGCTAAAGCTAAAACAAATATAATAAATTCAAACCTTCCAACTAACATACAAATAGCTGTAGAAATATTGTACCACATAAGATCAGACTTTAACCCAGCAAAAGCCGATCCGTTATTACCCACAGCAGAGCTATAAGCATACAATATCTCTGTAAGTCCATGCGGCCCTAAATTTTTTATTCCCTTTAATCCTAAAGAACTAACAGATGAAATAGCGCTAAAAACTAAAATCATAAAGAAAAAGATAATCAATGATAAAACTATTAACTTAACCTCTTTCCCTTCAATTTTTTTACCTAAATATTCCGGAGTTTTACCAATAATCAATCCGCAGATAAAAATGCTTAAAAGTATATAAATAATCATACTAAATAACCCAGATCCAATACCTCCAAAAACAATCTCGCCCAGTTGGATATTTAACATAGGCATAAGTCCGGAAATCGGCATCAAACTATCATGAGAGCAGTTTGTAGCTCCATTTGAAGCTGTTGTGGTTGCTGTTACATATAATGCTGAATTAAATTCTGAAAATCTCGTCTCTTTTCCTTCAAGATTGCCAAATGTTTCTTCGATAAGATTATTCTTATAAACTGGACTTTGGGATTTATCAAAATTATAACAGAGCCAAAAAGAGAGTAAAAAAAACAAAACCATTGCAATATAAATTGACCAGGCATGACTTTTGTTTTTAATTATTTTTCCAAAGAAAAAAAATTGAGCTGCCGGGATTAGAAGTATAAAGAGTATTTGCAGATAATTTGTTACAGGAGTCGGATTTTCAAAAGGATGAGCAGAATTTGCTAAAGTGAACCCTCCTCCATTTGTACCCAGTATTTTTATAGCTTCTTGTGAAGCTATTGGACCTCCGATAATTACTTGCTCTTTTCCTTCTAAAGTTCTGATCTTTTTATAAGAATTGAAATTTTGAGGTACACCTTGCTGAGCAAAAATTATAGAAGCAAAAATAGATAAAGGAAGAAGTACATATAAAATGATTTTCACTAAATCTTTATAAAAATTACCCAGTTTTTCACTTGCATTATTTTGAAAACCTCTAATAAAAGCCAAAGCTGTACAAAAACCCACAGCTGGGGATACAAAGTTCTGAAAAGTTAAAGCTACCATTTGTGAAAAATATGAAAGAGTTGTTTCAGGCCTATAACTTTGCCAATTAGTATTCGTTATATAACTTACTACTATATTAAAAGTTGTATCTAAACTAGGAGCTTTTAATTTTTGAGGATTAAAAGGTAAAAATCTTTGAAATTGAATAACCAAAAAAGTAAAAATAAAACAGATAAGTGTAAAAACAAAAATCGATTTTAAATATTGTTTCCAATTTTGAGATATATCTACATCAATTTTACAAATCTTATACGTAAATTTTTCTAAAGGTTTTAAAAAAAAATCTAAAAATGTTTTCCTCTCTTCGAAAACTTTTTGCATATAACTTGATAGAAAAAATGAAAAAACTGTCAAAAGAGTAAAAAAAAGAAAAATTTCTAAAATCTTTTGAAATATCATATAAATTTTTCAGGATAAATAATTGTAAAAAATAGGTAAATAAATAGAATTATTACAACAATACCAATTACCACATGTAAAAACATAAAACACTCTCTTAATAAATTATATAAATTAAAAAAAAGAATATGTAAATGTTATTTTTTATAATGTTAGCGTTTTTTAGAAATGACACCTTTTAGACAAATAGAAATGATACTTTTTGG
>JAFGQY010000051.1 GCA_016935395.1 Parachlamydiales bacterium | reverse complement strand
GAAAATAGATCTTTGGTATCTTCACTAAATGATTTAGAATTAAGTGTTTTAGAAGAAATACTTTATAGTTCATCAAAAACATCAATAAGTAGATTATCTAAAGATTTATCAGACGATGAAGCAAATATTATTCCAGCTGTTAAAAAACTTTCTCAAACCGATCTTATCTCTTTCGATGGAGATATCATCTTGGTTGATAAAAAGATGAGAAAGTATTTTGAATTTGAGTATTCTAGATTTGACGAAAACTTTAAACCTGATATAACGTTTATAACTAATCTATTGCATAAAATACCTATTCATATCCTGCCAATTTGGTACTCAATACCCAAAACCTCAAATAACATTTTTTCATCTATTTTTGAAAAATATCTTGTAACACCTTCCTTGTATTGCAGGTATGTGGAGGATGTTAAAAATGAACATCCCCTGTTTATGAAAATTATAGAAGAGTTATATTCATCAAAAGACTTAAAGGTTTACTGCGACAATATTATTGAGAAATACAATCTTTCTCAAAAAGAGTTTTGTGAAATTACACTCTATTTAGAATATAATTTTATATGTTTTGTATCCTTTGAAAAAACAAAAAGTGGATATAGAAAAATACTATCACCATTTTTTGAATATCAAGAGTATCTTATGCATGTAAAAAACACAAAAACCAGTTCAATTGAGGATACAAACAAGCTCATAAAAAAAAGATGTACAGATTTTGGATTTGTTGAAGATCTATCTAGTATCATTAATATGTCTATAAAAGGATTTTCTGAAGAAAAGATCAAAGATAATATGCGAAAAGAGATTGCTATTAAAGATCCTACAATCAACGTAAGTAATACTTATTTGGATAGCTTATTAAAAAAACTTATCCAGATTAAATTTTTAGAAAAAGCTACAAATGTTTTAACCCCTACTAAGCATGCATTAGAGTGGATAAAATTGGATGATCAAAAAAAGGCTCTTCATTTATATCATCATCCTTTAAATACCTTCATAGATATATCTGATATACCTGAACAGCTTCAAAATGAAAAATCTATAAGAGAAGCTGAAAAAAGCATTGTTAGAGCAATAGATAAAGGATGGGTTTATTTCGAAGACTTTAAGAAGGGAATTTTAGCCGGTATTGATGATCAGCATATAGTAAAACTGCCCCACTTCAAAAAAGGTTCAAAATATACTTTTTGTGAATATACTGCTCAAGAGATAAATTTTATAAAAAAAACCATCTTTGAAAGACTATTTGAAGTAGGAATAGTTGCCGTTGGATCAATTCAAAGCAAAGATTGTTTTTGTGTAACTAAACTTGGTAAAACCATATTTGATGAAAAAAGCAACTGATCTTGTAAAAAACAAAAAAGCCTTTTTTGACTATGAGATTTTAGAAACATATGAGGCTGGCATTGCTCTTTTAGGATCTGAAATAAAATCTCTTAGAAATCACTCAGGGTCACTACAAGACTCATATTGTGAAATTATCAACGGCGAAATATGGCTTTTAAATTCTCATATACCTCAATATAAATTTACTACCTCTTTCACTCCCTCTGAAAAAAGAAAAAGAAAACTTCTATTACATAAAAGTGAAATTTTAAAAATAGAAAAGCAAACAAGAGAAAAAGGAAATACAATAGTTCCTCTAGCAATTTATTTAAAAAATAGAAGAGCAAAAGTCAAAATCGCAGTTGCAAAAGGTAAAAAAGCTTACGATAAAAGAGCAAAATTAAAAGAAAAGGCTCAAAAAAGTGAAATTTCAAAACACCTTTAACAAAATATCAAATATTTTCAAATTATCTTGACACAACTCAAAAAAATAACGTATCTTTTTATCTTATAAAACATGCATAAAGAGGTAAAATTTCATGAAAGCTGTAATTTCAAAAAAAGAACTTGCAATACTCATCGGAAGACTACAAAGTATAATAGCTAATAAACCCGCCATTCCCATTCTGTCTAATGTTCTTATAGAAGCTCACTCAGATCAGTTAATTCTCTCTGCTACCGATTTAACTACCTCAATGAGATGTTATTCTGATGCAAAAGTTATTGAAGAAGGTGCAATAGCACTTCCTGCAAAAAGATTTTTCCAGTTGATTAGAGAACTTACTTCTCCTCAGATAAAAATCAGCTGCATTTCAAATGAAATGGCGGAGATTACTTCTGTATCTTCACAATTTAAAATTAACGGCATGCTCAAAAGTGAATTCCCGGCGCTTCCAGACATTTCAGGTTCAACCCAAATTCCTATTCAAGCAAAAATCTTAAAAGACATGCTTTCTAGAACATATTTTTCTGCTGCAAGAGAAGATAGCAGATATGTTTTAAACGGAATTTACATGAACATTGTAAATCAAAAAGCAATATTTATTGGAACAGATGGTAAAAGACTTGCTAAAATTGATACTAACATAGATGTTGACCCATCTTTTTTAGGCTCTTATATTATACCTTTAAAAGCTGTTGAAGAGATGATCAAAATGATTACAGATGAAGAAGAAACGGTTAATTTATCCCTCATGCATGATAAAGTATTTTTGGAAAGTTCAAATCTAACATTAATTACAAAACTTTTATCAGGCCAATACCCTGACGTAGAAAAAGTAATACCAGAAAATCCGGCAGTTGCGATAACCATTCATAGAGAAGAGTTAATTACACTTCTTAGACAGGTCTCTTTATTTACACCTGACTCAACAGGATCTGTAAGATTTATATTTGATCAAGGGCAGCTTCAACTAACAGCAATGAGCTCCGATATCGGTGAAGGTAATGTAACAATGCCTGTTGACTATTCACATGAGCGTTTTGAAGTAGCGTTTAATCCATTTTACTTTATGGATATTTTGCGTCACTGCAAAGACGAGACTATTACTTTTTCAATTCAAGATGCTTATAATCCTGGTATGATTACAGATTCTACTTCTGCACTTTTTGTTATTATGCCAATGAGATTAAATGAGCCGATATCACAAAATATAGATAATGAAGCTGAAAAACCTGCTCTTGCGTAATTTTAGAAGTTATTCATTTTTTGAAATAGCTTTTAAAGATAATTTAAATATTATTTGCGGACCTAATGCAATTGGTAAAACCAATTTGTTAGAAGCCATTTATCTTCTCAGTACTGGGAGCTCATTTCAAACAAATCATTTAGATGAACTTATAAAATTTAATGAAAACTATTTTTTCATAGAAGCTCAAATTGAAAAAGATAATATTTTGCAAACATTAAAACTCTACTATGACGGCAAAACAAAAAAGATCATTCACAATTCAACTACATACCCTTCTTTTACATCTCTTCTAGGCATTATGCCTAGCATCTTACATACACCTGATGATATCAACCTTATTAAAGGTAAACCGCTAATTAGAAGAAAGTTTTTAAACCTGTATTTAGCACAAAAAGATCCACTTTACGTTCATCATTATCTTCGTTTTATAAAAGCTCTAAAACAAAAAAACTATCTATTAAAAAATAAAAACTACTCCTTAATAAGACCCTTTGAAAAAGAGATGGTAAAATCTGGAGCTTATCTGACGTTAAAAAGAAACGAGCTTATAAATAATTTAAAAAAGCCTCTAATTCAAAACCTTCAAAAACTGACCAAGTTAAAAATGAATCTAGATATCAGATATTTATCTTCTATAACTATTTCAGATAAAATTGAAGATATACAAACTAACTTTGAAAATGAGCTTTTAAAAATAAAAGAAAAAGAGCAGATATTTAAAACTTCTCTCATCGGACCACATAGAGATGACTTTGTTTTAAATGCAAATGAAAAAAATGCAAAAATTTTTGCATCCGAAGGTCAAAAAAAGCTTCTATTATATTCATTGATGTTTGCAAAAGTAGATCTCATGAAAAATTCTAACGCAATGCTTTTGATTGATGATTTTGAAACTCATTTGGATAAACATCATAAAAATCTTATAAAAATTCATTTTAAAAATTTTAACCAGATCTTTTTAACTCTTCCAACCACGCAAGAACCTTTTGAAAATGCAAATATTATAAATTTAAAAAAAGACTGATAGACTTAAAATTTTTTATCTAAATAAAAGTGCTTGAAAAATATGTTGTAGAGCATTATTTCTTATTCATATTTTTTTTATAAAATTTATTTTACATTTCATATTGGGTTAAAAATAATGTCTCATTTAGTTCAATTTTTTCAAATGAAGTATCCTCTATATAGACTCAATCCAAAATTAAAAATTCAATTAGAAAATTATGAAATTAATCAAGCAGAATCATTGGATTTGATTTCAACATCAAACTACTTACCTCTTGGTTTGAAAATAGACATGAAAATTCTGATGGAAAAAGAGATCAATTTTATAAATAATAATAAACAATTAACTCTTTTGTTCATGAGTTGTCTGTCTAATAATCTAAGTGGCTATATTATTAAAAAATGCAATGATAAAGCCGTTAGTGAAGAAGATCTTGTTAGATTTGATCTAATTGCTCATAGATTAAATAGCCAATATCAACCAAATTGCTTATTTCACATTGGAAATGCATACCTTAAAATCAATAATGTACATCAAGCAGTATTAATGCATGAAAAAATTAGAAAACATGGTATTTTTAGAAAAGATCAATATTCAAATATTTTTAATCCTTTTTTTAGAAAAGCAAAAATTTTGTTCATAGCTATCCATGAATATTTTGTAACAAATAATAACATAATAGAAGCGAAAAGTTTTTTAGAGACATTCAAATATATTTATCCAGACATATATGAAGAACATATTAACGATTAGACTTATGTTTTTTCCAAGCTCTTATGGCATCTATTAGTTTTTTACCTTTATTATTTGTGTCTGAATAAAAATTTCTAATGAATTGATTATATTCACAGGATTTATGAATTTCGGATTTATATTCCCCTGATTTTTTAAGATTAAAAATATTCACCCAATGATCTACTAAATCTTTATATGTTTTATCATGATTTTTCTTAGCAAACATTATCATTGGAACGTTAAATTTGAAATGCTCGCCTATAACGGATTTAAAAAAAATTCGATGTTTTAAATCACATCTAAAATTATTTTTGATAATAGTATTTAGCGAAAGTGTTTTATCATTTGTCTTTTTTGCCAAAAGACTTTGCTTTGGTTGTAAAATTTTTCCTGTTTCTAAAAAAGTTAAAATTCTTTCAAAAATTTCAAGTTTACTTCCCTCTTGTGAAAGTTTTAGATCCTTACAAAACTTTTGAAGCATTTTTTTATGAAAATAAGTTTTTTTAAAATCATCTATGTCAATCTCTTTTATATTTATATTGTCATCCATAATTTTTTACTTTTTGTTTAAATGATTCAAAAATGCTTGGCCAAGCTCAAAATTTTTGTTTTTTTCAGAAAAAATATCCAAAATTTTGTCAGCTAATTTTTTACCAAGTTGCACACCTTCTTGATCAAAAGAGTTAATATTCCAGATAAAGCCTTGAAAAGCCACTTTATGTTCATAGTATGATAAAACAGCTCCCATTGTATAAGGATCCAAAATATCTGTTAAAAGAATATGATTTGGCCTGTTACCCAAAAATATTTTATTAGGATTTTCATCTTTTTTCCCTATAGAAAAAGCAAGTGATTGAGCAAATAAGTTTGATAAAAGTTTTTGTTGAGAGGTAGTACCTTTTACAACGATATCTTGATTATATTGAGAATTTTTAAAACCTAAGAATTCTATTGGAACTATATCAGTTCCCTGATGAAGACTTTGATAAAAAGAGTGCTGAGCATTAGTTCCTGCATCACCAAATATTATTGGTCCAGTTTTAAAATTTATAAATTTTCCATCTTTATCAATACTTTTACCATTAGATTCCATATCTAACTGCTGCAAATGCAGAGGAAAATATAATAATGGCTGAGAATATGGAATTATCGCTTGAGTTGAATAATTTAAAAAGTTTCTGTTCCAAATCCCTATAAGGGCTGAAAAAAGAGGAAGGTTATCATAGCTATTTTTTAAAGCGATTTTATCCATATTGCTAGCGCCATGTAAAATCTTTTTTAAATTGTCCATACCAAAAGTAAAAGCTAGCAAAACCGCACCTACCATAGAAGTAACTGAATATCTTCCTCCTACATAATCCCAAATATAAAATGACTCTAAATATTTTTCAGGATCATCCATAGGGCTATTTTTGCCAGTAATGGAAGCTAAATGATCTTTTGGGTTTAATCCATGCTTCTTAAGGTGATTTCTTACAATTTCTTCATTAGTTAAAGTCTCAAGAGTTGTTCCGGATTTTGATACCGTTACAAAAAGTGTTTTTTTTAGATCAATCTCATTTAAAATACTAAAACTATCATCCGGATCTACATTTGCAATGAAATAAGCTTTTTTATTTCTTTTTGAATATTTTTTTAACGCTTCATATAAAGCTTTAGGACCTAAAAAAGATCCCCCTATTCCTATTTGAACTATGTTATCGAATTTTGTAGCTGCATTTTTCAAAAAACTATCTAGTTTTAAAATTTCTTGATATGCAAGATTTGAAGCATTTTTAGCATTAAAAGATTCATTTTTATCTTCAAAAAAATCTCTCATGGCAGTATGCAAAACCTGTCTGTTTTCTGATTCATAACCTCTGATAGCATTGACAGTCTCACCATCTTGCATTTTTTTCATTTTATCAATTGCTTTAGCTTCTTTTGCAAGAGAAAAAAGTTCATCGATCACTTCATTTGTTACTCTTTCAGCTGCATATAAAAATTTAAAATTCATTGCTGAGATTTCAAATTCTTTTATTCTTTTAACATCTAAATTTTTAGTCAGATCTATCGGATTTTTAGCAAAATCATTTAATTTTTTGTAGCTTTTATATGAATCAAAACTCATGTTTTTTCCTCTTTTTTAAAAAATGGTGTCATATGATCTAATGATACACAAGAAATTTTTATATAAAATTTAATTTTTTTTTATTTTTTGATTTGCATCTTTAAGTATTTTTAATATAAACTAAAGACGTTTTTTAATCGGGGTATAGCGCAGCTTGGCTAGCGCGGCTGGTTTGGGACCAGTAGGTCGGGGGTTCAAATCCCTCTACCCCGATTTATCTTTTTAAACTTCAAATATTTTATTATCTTGTTTTTACGGCGCCAGAAATCATCAAAAAAAGAAGAGCCAAAATCTTCAATGTCTGTTGAATAATAAGGTTTTTCGTAAACAGAATCAAAGTTAACATTGTTTAAAAATTTTTCTATCATCTGATCTTTGTAATTATCATCATCTGTGACTAAAGTGACTATGCTGCTATCTTTTAGTATCCTTCTAAGACTATCGATAAAATCAGGTTTGATAATTCTATTTTTCGCATGCTTTTTTTTAGGCCATGGATCCGGAAAGTTTATGAAAACTTGATCTACGCAATTTTCACTTAGATAGTAATTTGTAAAATCTTCAGCTTTTCCAAAAACAATAAAAAGATTTTTTAAATTATACATTTGCATTTTTTTAAAAATCTTTTCTACTCTTATTCTTTTCATTTCAACTGCTATCCAATTAATATTTGGATTGCTTTTAGCTTTTTCAATTATCCATTGTCCATTTCCTGAGCAATATTCAATATTAACCGGAAAATTTTCATCAAACATTTTTATTTTTTGATCAAAACTTTCGTGTTTATCATAAAATTTTGGGATATAAAGTAATCTATCTAGAAGAATAGGTTTTCTATTTTCATAATCAAAAGGCAAAATTAATTTTTTAATTTCCATAGACAAAACATTATATTAGAAAATGAAAATTGCTATCCAGTCTAAAAATAATTTAAAAAATAATTGCAGATTCAAAAATAAATTGCTATTCTCCAAATAATGTATACATAGTATAAGGAGTTTTGCTTTCTATGAAAAAGTTCAAAATTTTTAAGTTTAGTCTATTATTTTTAGTTTTTACATCAAAGACCTATGCAGCGAGTAATAAAGTGCTTTTAAAAGAAAAACTCACAACAACCTTAAATTTAAAAGAGATATTTTTTGCCTCCCCTGTTATCTATTCAACTCTAATAATTTTATCAGTTGTAGCTTTTAGTATTTGGATGTACTGTATCTTTACATTCAGAATATCAAAAAACATGAGCCCAAAAGCAATTAATGATCTAAAAAATTATCTCGTAAAAAAGGAATTTTCTAAAGCAACGACATATTGTCATAGCTCAAAAACTTTATTCACAAATCTGATCTCTACAGGAATACACGCAAAAGATCATGGGCCTGAACATATTTCTAATTCAATGAAAGCACAAGGCTCAAGATTCACAACCAAATTTTGGCAAAGAATCGGCCTTTTAAATGATATTGTGGTTGTAGCGCCAATGCTTGGCCTTCTAGGTACAGTTATAGGTATGTTCTATGCTTTTTATGATATCAATCGATCTATCGACAGCATAGCTTCTCTATTTGACGGTCTTGGCATTGCAATTGGCACAACAGTAGCAGGTCTGGTAGTTGCCATCATTGCCATGATTTTTCATGCTACTTTGAAATTTAGACTTATAAAAATGCTAAATGCAGTTGAGAATGAAGCTGTTTCAATGGCTAATTTAATGTTCTGTAAAAAAAGAGCTAAATAGGAGAAAAAATATGAGTTTGATTCCAGAAGATAAACTAAAATCTCCATCAAATTTTAATTTCGCTCCAATGATTGATTTCCTGTTTTTGATGCTAGCATTTTTTGCAACTCTAGCTGTTTCAAGAGCGTCATTATATGATACTAAACTTTCACTCGCCCAACTTAAAACAGAACAAAATGCAACTCAAGTAAAACAACATGAAGATCCATATCAGATTAATCTAAGCATAACTCAAGAAGGCAATTATAAATGGATAACAGACATTCAAAGTTATACCATGAATGATTTAAATAAAATTAAAAAAGAGATAAGTTATCAGCACTCAATTGGGCTTTTACCTAAAGATAAAAACCAAACCCACATTCTTCTTCATATCGATAAAAATGCAGCTTGGGAGCCAATTGCAAAGTTAATTTTTGCTATTAGAGAAGAGGGCTTTGAAGCCTTTCCCGTTTATGAACCTGAAGAAGTTGTAATAGGATCAGAAAAATAAAAGTTATTTATTAAAAAAAATCTTTTGTCCTCTATCACTTTTCTTGACTTAAAGCATTAAAAATATTAAATTATTAATTTCATTTTCCGCCCAGGTGGTGAAATTGGTAGACACGCCAGACTTAGGATCTGGTGCCGCAAGGTGTGTAGGTTCGAGTCCTATCCTGGGCAGTTATTCTAAGTTTCCCACTTAAAGTTAAAGCAAATTAATCAAATAAGTAATTTATCTAATAAATATACAAGTTTCTGAAAAAGATTTTTGAAATCTACAGGTATTTATTTAACAAAAAAACTATTTTGATTTTAAAAACTTATCTAAACTTTATCAAGTATACTACAATTATTAGGTCTGCCGTCTTTTAAGAAATAATTATGCTCTTACGTATCCCTCTTATTCTCAACCTTGATTGTTAGATTATTGGACTAAAATTATCTTCGAAGAACTACAATTACGAAATATCCTTAATTCAAATTCATTTTCTTAAAAAATCTATTAGAGTTAGTTCTGCCTTCTTATTATCTATTGTAAGCTCGGTTATTGGAGCAAAATGAGTTTTTCCTCCAGTTTCATTAGAAGAATACGATTTTCTATTATCCATATTATAACGTGCAGCATTAGCTTCAAACGGAACTAGACAATCATTTGGATGATAAATAGTCATTTTTCTCCCTTTCATTCTTTCAAGTGATTTTTTTGTATCAATCTCCCATCCTAAAAAATATACTGGATAAGCTATAAATAACCTTGGAATTAAAGAAGTAATCAATTTTATAATATAACCAAACCTAGAAACACATAGATTTTCAGTTATAATAGAAAAAATTGAAGAAAACACCCTATCTCCTATATATTTTCCTTTTGATTCAGGATGAAGAGCTTTTACTTGAGCTGCAATAGCACCGCCAAGAGAATAACCAAAAAAATGAATTTTGTCTTGTAAAGTACCAAGTTCCTTAATAGCAAATTGATAAACGCTTTCTCCATCTAAAACAAGATCTTTCGCGCTCCATGTATTTCCAAGGCCTCTATAATCAAATCTTATCACATTAAACTGCTTAGTAGAAATTATAGAATCACTTAAATCAGAAAATATTTCTTTATTACAACCTAAGGGATTGAAAAGAATAATCGTAGGAGTTTGAGAATTATATCCATTAATAGTAAAAATTGAAGCGCTTAATTTAACATTATCAGGTGTAATTATCTCTTTTGAAAAACATTTTCCACCTCCACTTAAATGTTGAAAATCAAAATTATAATTCTTAGATTCTTTTCTAGGATTTATACATGCTGCAATTAATGTATTAGGTAGATAAAAAAACAAATTTCTGAACTTATTGAAAATAAAATGTCTTGCGGAATGAGCTGGATTTATTGAATTATTTTTCTCATCCCAATTTGCTTTAAAACTTTGATATGTTACTGACTGAACCATAAATTTTAGACAATTAAATATTTTCTACTAATCAGTTAATTAATTAGATAATCTACAAAAAGAAGTACGGCGGAAATAAATCTGCCGTACTTTAAGAAATAATTATACTCTTACGTATCCTTCTGGTCCGCCACCTGGTTTGTGAGACTGTCCAATTCCTGGTCCTGGAGGCTGAGCTCCTTTTGGCATTGGAAGAGTGAAAGGCTCAGGCTCTTTACCTTCACAAATATCAGTAACAATTTTTCTCCATTTTTCAACTGTTTCTACGAATAAAGGTGCAAATCTTCTTAAAGCAGAAGCGTCAACACCAAGACCCATATCAAGTACGCAATGCATCAAAATTAATTCTTCTTTTGAAGCTACTCCGACTCCGCCGCCAGCCATTTGACCGCCAAGCATAGAACCTTCAAGAAGTTTTTCATATAATTTTAATCTTATTTTGTCATCTTTTGGTAATCCATCTAGTAATGGCGAATATAGATATAATCTATCTGAATTTGGCTCGTATGTTAAATGAAGAGAAAAAGTATTATCAATACCTAAGATACAAGTATTATTTTCATCGAACGCCAACCCTTCTAAATTTAATTCTTTAGAAAATTCTTTAAGATTAGCTTTCGCATTTTCAAAAGACATGAATTGTCCTCCTTTTAATATTAAAAATAGCTTTTAGAGGTGAATATACCTTTTTTTAGTGTTAGTAAAAGGTATCATAAAACTTTTTTAGGAACAACAAATTCCTAAAAATTTATTAAAAAATCCTCATATTAATTATTTAATTATATGCTAATTTTTATTATTTTTCAATGATATTACATGATACTAATCATTAAAATATTTATTTGATAAAGTTAATTTTTGAAAACAAAAGAGAATATATGATATCTTCAAAAAAAGATTTTAAAATAAAGGTTTTTATGGTCAAAGTTGCTGCAATTGTTGATGATATGTTTGAAGATTCGGAATACTTAGAACCTGTAGAAGCATTTGAAGAAAAGGGCCACTTTGTTACAAATATTGGAATTAAAAAAGGCAATATAGTCAAAGGTAAAAAAGGCTCTCAAATTGAGATCGAAAAAGCCATAAAAGATGTCAAAGTTAATGATTTCGAGGCTCTTTTAATACCGGGAGGTTCTTCACCAACGACACTCAGAACTAACGAAGAGGCAGTAAAATTGGTAAAGGAATTTATGGAGAAAAAAAAAGCTGTCTTTGCAATTTGCCATGGCCCTCAGCTATTAATCTCAGCTGATGTTTTAAATAACAGAAACCTAACAGGCTATAAATCAATCAAAGATGATATAATTCAAGCCGGCGGTAACTATTTTGATAAAGAAGTTGTTGTAGATGAAAATTTGGTTACAAGCAGAACCCCTGATGATTTAACATATTTTATATCAGAGGCTCTGAAATTATTATCTTTAGAAAAATAGACTTAAATCTTAAGCAAAAATTCTTCCAAGTAAAGGTACTCTTGAGAAAGTATCACTCCAAGATACATTTTTAGAACTTATCTCTTGCATTAACTTTTCCATCTGAACAATTTTATTTGCTCTAGTTCCATTAATCATACCAGCTTTTTCTGTCTCTGTTGAAATCTCTTCATTTTTCGCTTTTATCATTTCCAGCAAAGCCTTTAAATCTTTTTTATCGTTTGAAGATACTTTACCCACTAAAGCTCCATCTCGAGACATACCTTGAAAAATACTCAGTGCAACATCGATTATTCGAGAAAGATAATCCCAGCCATTATCATTATATACATAAGGCGCACCAAATACCCCTCTTTTTACTTTTGTATCTTTCATAGATGAACTTAAAAATCCTTTTGCTGCAGCAAAATCTTGAGATCTAGAACAAGAAGCTGCTTTTCCTACTAAACCAGAAACATCATTTGTTAATTTCATAAAAACTCCCCTGGTTGGTTGATTTATTATACCAAAAACATATAAATAAAAATATAATAATAATTATTTTATATTAAAATAAACATTATTATAATATTCCAATAATAAGCTAATCACTAATTGATATAATTAATCACTAACAAGCCTTTGTAAAACCAATAAAACGAGACCTATTGCACTTAATATAGGATGGGGATGATAGGTTTGTTTATCATTATTTTTTGCTAACTGAGAATAGATTTTTTCCATTTGCTTAATTTTTTCTTCTCTTTTGGAAGAAAAGTAGGTTGTCCATTCAAAATCTGAAGAGCTGTTTTCATGAAGTTTTTTAATTTTTTTCAATATCTGATCTAATTTAAAGACATTAAAAGTGATTGGTTTTCGAAAAACACTTAGTAGATAATTTCTTTCAATAGCTTTAAATAAATTCAAAGCTACATCTACTACTTTATCTAAATAGCACCAATCTCGATGATCATCGTTGCTATAGATAAAAGGACCAAAATATCCCCTTTCAACATCTGTTTTTTTTAAACTTAAATCTAAATTTACTATCGCTCTATTATAATCTGATTTAACTGTGAAATGATCAACTTGAATCATTCCTGAAGATATACTATTGGCAAACATTTTTTACCTCAAACTTTTGAAAAAAGAATTTTTTAAGATAATCAATTAATATTCAATATTTTTTTAAAAACTTTTTTTCTAACAATCAATTATTAAATGGGAAAACTAGTTTTTGAGTATTGTCATAAAGTCTAAAAAAAAATTCCCCATTTCCGTGAAAAAGCTCAAAATCTTTTAAAAATCAATCTTCAAAAAGTCATTTTTAAAATCAAAATCTAAAATTTGTTAAAAAAAACATGCAAAATTCTAGCAAAGAATAAAAAATATCTGTTAATCTTTAAAATAAACAATATTTATGGGGGAACAAGCATATGTTTCGAAGTTTTCTTTACTTTATTTTACTTTCTTTAGTTTTAGTATCATGCAAAGATAATTCAACTTCACAAAATGTTTCTAGATATTATGATGACGGAAGATCAAGACCTGTTATTGGAATTGGTTCTGTAGTTGATTCTACTTCATATGAAGTACCTTGGAGTATTTCTGAAGAGCTAACTCAGCTTGTAAGAAACAATCTTTCAAAGAATAAGTCCTTATATTTAAGTTCATCAGATGATATTGATGCATCTTTAACAAATTCAGATAATTTATTTTCAGCAAATATTGACTGGATGAATAGCAGATTTGATAAAAATGAATTCGTTGTGTTTTTAGAGCTTATAAAACATCATGATATAGAAAAAGATAACGCAACAAATCTTGATATGTCACTTAGACTTAGAATAGTTGACATTCGTTCTAAAACTCCAAAACTTGTTTTACAAGAAGTTATTAAAGACAATTTTTATATCTCAAAATCTTCTTATAAAACTGATTATACAAAAACAGTTTGGGGCTCACAAGAATATGAAAACTCTAGAATGGGAATTGCTCATAAACAATTGGCATCACAAATAGCTGATAGAATTTCTGATTACGTTAGTTTATCTAAGAGCAGATAATGGATGAGACTTTATCTAAACTGATATATCACGAACAGATAAGCGCCATATTATTTTTCATAGCAATGCTAGCAACATCTGGCATTGCTTATTTAAAAGGCTTTTATAGACTTGAAAAATCAAAAATCATCAATGTAAGAATTGTCGATGTAATAACTGCATTCCTATTATATTTATTTGTTAGTTTAGTTATTGGGAGTTTATGTGTATCTCTATTTAAAAAACATCTGACAAGCGGTAATATTGCTGCATTTACAATATACTTAAGCTTTGCTTTAAGCATATTTACTATAGTACTATTTGGGATTTATTTTTATTTCATTAAAGATACAATTTTAAAACCTATTTTTAAAATTAAATCAAAAACTTCCGAATCTATTTTTTATGATGGAATAATAGGTATACTTTCTTGGTTAATAGTTTTCCCGATGATCTCTTTTATATCTTCATTATTACAACTTTTTATCTACAAGGTCTTCAAAGTTTTTGAGCTTCCTAATCAAGTAGCAATTGATTTAATGAAATTATCTCTTACCCACCCTATTTATTTTATAATGGGATTTTTCCAAATTGTTATTTTTGCTCCAGTTCTTGAAGAGTTTTTATTCAGAGGTGTTTTACATAATTTTATAAAAAAATATTTAGGAAGAGTATGCGCAATTGTTTTAACCTCATTAGCCTTTGCTTTTTTTCATTATGTACACACGCAAAAACTTTCAAACATTACAATAATTGGAAGCATTTTTGTTTTAGGATGTTTTTTAAGCTTTTTGTATGAAAGACAAAAATCTCTTTATGCACCAATATTTTTACATATGACTTTTAATTTTATAACAGTGCTCAATTTAATTTTTATTAAGGGGACTTAACTTTGGCTCTTGAAATTGCAGCTTACGGTAAAACCGATGTTGGACAAACAAGAAAAAAAAACGAAGATATTTATAAAATTTCTCATGAAAGGTTGGTATTTACAATAGCTGACGGAATGGGCGGTCATAAGGCTGGGGATATCGCAGCTACCAACACAGTAGATTTTGTAGATTCTATTCTAACAAAATATCTAGATCCACATTCTCTTAGTTTAGAGCAAAGAAAAATGCATATCGAACTTGCGATAAAAGAAGCTAATTATAAAGTTTATAAATTAAGCAGACAAAACCCATACTTTTCCAATATGGGTACAACACTTTGTGTTTTGCATCTAAATGAAAAAGATGCAATTTTTGCCCATGTAGGAGATAGTAGAATTTACCAATTTTCAAATAATGAACTTATTCAACTTACAAAAGATCATTCATTAATAAATAAGCTAAAATCTGAAGGATTTGAAAATTTAAATATAAAAAAATGCAAGAATATCATCACAAAAGCTATCGGCACTCATGAAGAAATTGAACCGTCACTTGGAAGCTCTTTAATATCTAAAAATGACTATTTTTTAATGTGTACCGATGGACTTTCCGATTATATTGATCATAATGTGATTAGAAATGTTTTTATAAATGAAAAATTTGAAAATATAGGCGAAAGTTTAATTCAATTGGCTAAAAATAGCGGCAGCAGCGATAATATCACATGTGTAATTATTAAAATTAAAAATACATGAAAAAAATATATTTAGACAATAACGCAACAACAACAATTGATCCTGAAGTATTAAAAGTTATTTCTCAAGAAAAAGATCCCAGCAATCCTTCATCAATACACTTTTATGGAAGAAACGCTAAAAAACTACTTTTAAACGCTAAAGAAAATATTGCAACATTTTTACAAACAAAAGTTGATGATCTTATTTTTACATCCGGTGGAACAGAAGCTGTAAACACAGCAATTAAAGGATTGGCTCTTTCAAACCCAAAGTGTAATATTATATCAACTAATACAGATCATTCATGCGTATTTAACTCAGTAAAATATCTTGGAACTCTTGGTTTTGATATTACCTATTTAGACACAGGGAAATATGGAGCTTTAAAACCTGAGCAAATAAAAGAGGCTCTAAAAGATAATACTAAAATCATTGTAATATCTGCCGTAAACTCTGAAACCGGAGTTTTGAGCGATTATGAGTCTATAGCCAAAATCGCTCAAGATACTGATATATATTTAATAGTTGATGGTGTAGCGCTTTTAGGTAAAAAGCTTTTTAAAATACCAAAAGGGATTAGTGCAATGTGCTTTAGTGCACATAAGATGCATGGACCAAAAGGTGTTGGTCTTTTATATTTAAGATCTGATATAAAATCATTTACTCCCCTTTTACATGGTGGACCACAAGAAAATGAAAAAAGAGCCGGAACTGAAAATCTTTATGGAATTTTAGGTTTTTCAAAAGCCATTGACCTTCTTAAAGATCATTTACCTAAAGCTGAAGAAAAAATGCAAAAGTTAAAAGATCATTTTGAAAATACTTTAAAAACCAATTTAGATATTTCTGTTAATGGTGAAGGTCTTAGAATATGCAATACGTCAAATATCTGTTTTAATGGTATTGAAGCCGAAACACTTTTGATACTTTTAGATCAAAATGGTGTTTTAGCTTCTCATGGATCGGCTTGTGCTTCAGGGTCTATAACAGCTTCCAGAGTTTTAATTAATATGGGATACTCTTTAAACCAGGCCAAATCATCAATAAGATTTTCAATATGCAGAAATACTACAAAAGAAGAAATAGACACTGCATTAAATATTATCATTAAGATTGTAAAAGAGCTTGAAAAAATCTAAAAAACATCAAAAATCCCCAAAAGGCCATTGTGATCAGATATTGCATTTTCTAAATTATTTTCAAAAACATCAAAACCTTTAATATTTTTTACGCTAAAGTTTTTTTCGCTTTGATTTTTATACATTAGCAAATAGTCAACTATCATTGGAATATAGCTACTATGTTTTTCTTTGGAAAAGAATGAATCTATCATAAAATCAGTGGCGCAAGTTGAGCTTTCTTTTAAAACCACATGTCTATCTTTATTGTAAGAATCGAAAAAGTCTTTTTTCAAAATTGATTTTTCGTATTCATCCGAGCCCCATAAAAGATTAAAATCACCAAGTAGAATTTTTTTTGTATTTTCTTTTTCATTTTTAATTAAATCTAAAACTTTTTGGAGCTGATTGTCTCTAAGTTTTTTCTCAACATCTGTTGGATTAAAATCATCTTTAGAAGGACTTAAATGAACAACAAAAATATCCGCAATGTTTTTATTATCATTATTTTTAAGCTCAAAAGAAAAAAGCCCTTTATTGACAAAATTTTGAGATCCAGAAGCTTCATTAAATGCTACAAAGTTAGGATTGGATATCTTGAATTTACTAGCTATAAAATGTCCACTATTTTGCGAAAAGATTTTTGATCCAATATTTATATAAAAATGTGCATAATCTTTTTTTAAATTTTTATAAAGTTCGCAAGCTGCTTCAAAATCATTTACCTCTTGAAGACAAACAACATCTGGCATATTTTTATTTATACTATTCACAAGATCAAAAATCCTATTCTTCCAGGGGCTTACGCCGCCAAAAAAACTGGCAAATCCCCCCGACACAAAGCAGGTATTCATACTCATAATTGAAAGTTGTTTTTCTGTTTTTTTATTCTCAGCATCGCCTTTTAAATAAGTATAATTAAAAGGATTTAAAATATTGGCTAAAATCCTAGGGATCAGCTCTAAACCTGCAAGAACTATTGAAACTGGAGCAAAAAAAATTCCCAGAAAAACAAACCCTACTCTTGAAAAGACCTCATTTATCTTACTTTGACACTGATCTATGTCTTGAGGATTGATAGGTTTTAAAATCCTTGGGATTTTTTCTGAATACCACCAAAAAGGCTTTGCTAAAAAATATGCCATTTTATGAAAAAAATATGAAATAGACGATGATTTTTGTGTTAAAAAATCATTAATTTCATCTTTGTTATTTTCAACAAACTTTTTTGAAAAAAAACACATTTGAACTCCCCTAATCAATGCCATAACTATTTTTGAGGATGCTTCAATATTTTTACAACTATCTAAATCCTTTCTAGATTTATACAGTTCATATAAGCATTGAAAAAACAGCGAAATAATCAAAAATTTCAAACTTGGTAAAATTAATAATTTTAGATAAACAGAAGAGTTTAATGCACTAATAAGATTATCTAAAACTTCTTGATTCTGATTTTGCAAAAGGTGAAAAAAAGATGAATAGATATTTTCAAATATATCACTCAAAGTGATTATCATCAAACCAACATGATCTTTGAAAAAGCCGTTCATAACGCTAATCGAAGCTAAAATGCCAACAAAAAGCATTTTAAAAGAATTTAAATAATCACCCTTTTTTAAACTCTCAATTGAGCTACCAAATGAAACTACACTTTTTAAACTTCCTAGACTTATAGTTAAAAAACTACCAATTGGATTATATAAACTAATTATAGGCAAAATTGAAACAAAAACTCTTTTAATTTTATCAAAAATTTCTGATTTTTCTAAATTTAAAAAATCATGTTCATATTGTCGATGGT
>JAFGQY010000050.1 GCA_016935395.1 Parachlamydiales bacterium | reverse complement strand
TTAATTGTTATTATTACATTAATTGTTATGGGTATTTTCACATATAAAAGTTATAAAAACAAAAATCTTTGCTCTAAATGTCACAAGAATAAAAACAAAAAGCTGTAAAGTTTTTATTTTACTTTTCTAAAAAAAACTTTTTCATTAAAAGATATACTTTTTTTATAAAATTAAATTAACTTTTTGAGGTGAAAAATGAAAGTAGCTCTTCCAAATTTAGATCAAATCAAAACATTTGTAGGTCATGAAGTATTGCCTGCTGCAGATAAAATTGAGAGAAAAGTTGGGCTTCAAAATGCATCTGTATGTGTAACAGCACTATTTTTAGCAATTGTATGTAAATCAAAATTTATTCTACCGACTGCTATGTTAGCTAGTTACTTTGGTCCGAAAGTTTTTATGCAAAATCAAGAGAGAATTCAAAGCTGGGCTTCTTCTATGCCTGCAGAAAAAAAAGACTAAGATTTCAAAGATTTTTAAATGAAAACTATTTTTTGCCCTCATCGAGGGCTATTTTTTTTTTATTTATCAATAATGATCGAAAAAAATATTTATGCAAATATTTTAATAATTTTTAAACCGCCGAAAAAGAAAATTATGCTAAAAACCACGCTTAGCGTTGCATAAATTATAGCTGAGATATATGAGCCTTTTTCGTATAACAAACCAAACTCTAGAGCAAAAGCTGAAAAAGTTGTGAATCCGCCTAAAAAGCCTTGAATAAGAAAGTGTCTCATGTTGATTGACGTTTGCCAATGCAATGCTAAGATTTGAGTTAGTATCCCTAAGATGAAACAACCTAGTACATTGATACATAATATTTTTAAGGGAATGTTTAAAATAAAAGAGGGCAAAAATCTTGATAGAGCAACTCTTAAAATTGCTCCTAGAGCTCCTCCTAATCCAACAAATAAATATCCAGTATTCATATTACTTCTTTTTATCTTAGTTTTAGACAAATTGAATTATTTGACAATAAAATTTTAAAAGCTGCTGCAGTCGACAGAAAAACTTAATAATTTTCAAGCCGGTTTCTTATTAACATTTAATAATTGAATGTTAAAACGCCTATTATGTTAACGTTATTTTTTAGATAAGCAAACTATTGAATTATTTTAATAAAAAAGTATTCTTAAGCTCTTTTCGAAAATTTTGTATTTTTCCAAGCTAGATAGTAGATTGAAGAAAAAATACTAGATAATCCATTTTATAAATTGAGGAATATTTATGCGGCATAGTTCTTTTGCTTGTTGATTATCTAAAGGAATACGGTCGGTGTAAAATTGATATCTATCTATTTTAATAGCGGAAGTTGAATCAACAGAGCATCTTATAAGTTCATAGTTCTTTGATTGATAATTGCTGGTATTTATTTGATCTTGGGCTGAAAAATCACATGAAAGCAAAGATCTATCAGATGATTCATTGAGCCACACAAAAAGTTGTTTCCAAAAGGGTTCAATTGGCTTTGAATTAACCGATTCTTTAGTAACTTTTGAAAAAAGAGAAGATATTTTTTTTGAAAGACTTTGAAATAAGGAATCCTGTGCAAAGTTAGATTGAAGTGGTTGAGGATTATTAAAAATTCTATGATGGGCTTTTTTTAGATCTAAAGTTGTTAGAGTTTTAACACATTGGTTGTATTGAGATAATGGATCATATAATAAACCTACCAATCCTAAAGCTACTAAAACAAAACCTAAAAGTTTTGTTTTTCTTTCTTTAGCTTTATACGTTATGGCTATCCCGCCAGCTATAGAAATTGTTGAAATTTTATCTAAACCATTCATAAGTTTATTAACTCTTATTCTGTTACTATTACTGAATATTATAGCAGATATATAAGAAGAATTAAATTACAAATTAATAAAATAATAAGAAAAGTTTTTTAGTGTAAAATACTATTGTGTTAGTAAAACATTTCTTTTAAAAAGTTATTTTTTATAATATGTTATTTAATATTAAAATATATATTTACATTAAGTGATTTTCTTAATCTGTGCTTTTAAAAAGGTTATTTATATCAACTTAATTTATGGGCAGTGTACAGTAGTTTGAGCGATAAGTGTTTCCGTTCCAGAATCACTTACAGCTACAATGAAATATTGATATGATTCGCCAGATCTTCTATTGTGATCTTCAATTTGATTAGAGGTTGTTTCTGTCACGAGAACAGAAAGATTGACATCTCTATAAACTCTGAATATTCCTGTAGCTGGTGAAGACCAAGTAATTATATTAATAAGTTCACTCTGCGATAAAAACTCATTATTTCTGCAAATCCCGCTAATTATAATTTGTGAAGAAAATGAAGTAAATGCAATTGAATTAGGGGAAGATGCTAGGGGAATGGTATTTATTACGTTTTCCAAAGCAACATCGATGACAGCAATGTTTTGTGTATTGAATTGGACAACATATGCATGAGTTCCATCTAGAGTAAATGCAATTGCAGTAGGTCGAGAGGATGTGGGGATAGTATTTGTTACGAGCTTTGAAGCAACATCTATAACAGAGACTGATTGTCCGATGTAATTTGTTACATAGGCAGTTGTTCCGTCTGGGGTGATAGCTACAGCCTGAGGGGCGATACCTACGTTAATAGACGATACTGCATCTGTTGCAATAGTGATCACTGACACGTTACTCGAGAATTGATTAACAACAAATGCGAAAGTTCCATCTGGAGTGATGGCTACTGATAAAGGTATAGAACCTACTAGAATAGTTTTTGTTTCAAGCTCAGTAGCGACGTTTATAACAGAAACCCTATTCGAATTTTGACAAGTAACGTAAGCGGCGGTTCCGTCAGGAGTGAAGGCAATTGAATTTGGTGTAACTGTTGACAAAGAGATAGTTGTTGTTACTGCTTCTGAAGCTACATCTATTACAGAAATATTATTATCAGAGCTATTGACAACGTATGCTTTAGTTCCGTCTGGAGTGAAGGCGACTGCTCTGGGAAATTGGCCTACAGTGATAGTATTTATCATTTTTGCAGAGGCAACATCTATAACAGATACTTTGCCATCTGAGTTATTGCTTACAACATAGGCTTTATTTCCGTCAGGAGAAATAGCAATTGCTGAAGGATTGCTTTCTACTTGGATGGTTGATGTAGTAGTTTCAAATACAGTATCAATGACAAAGACACTATTATTATCATTGGGAACATAGGCTTGTTCTGCCTGCAGGGATATATTTGTACTGAATAAAATAAGAAAAAATAAAAGATATTTCATAAGCCACCTTTTTTAATGGTAAAAAATAAATTTATTGTTATTTTATATCAATAAAATATTTACTATAATAGCTTGAGTGTAAGCTGGTATCTGTAGGCTGTCCTTTATTAAGCTATCTGTCGATTTTTTTTTATTTGCTAGGTTTTTTAAATTATTAAGACAAAAAAGATAAAAATATAGCTTTTTATAAAATTACAATAATTATATAAAAAAAATGGATAGCATAAGTCAAAAAAATGACTTTTTGCCATAAGATATATTGAGCTAATGAGGTAAATGTGAATCAAAAATTTATAGCACTTATTTTTTTTATCTTCTTATTGATACCAAAACTTCAGGCAACTGATATTTTGATTGAAGGACAGGCAGGATTTTATGTTCCTATATCTCAAAAATTTCGTCATGTTTACGGAGATGGAGGTATTTTTGGTGGCGCAGAATTGACAATGCAAATGTATCGACATTTTTATTTTTGGGGAAGTTCTTATTATTATCATAAAAGCGGGAGTTCTATTGGATTTGAAACCTCAACTGAATTTACTTTAGTTCCAATAGGTTTGGGATTAAAATTTATTTATCCTGTTAAACATGTAGATTTATATCTTGGTGCCGGAGCTTTACCCTCATATGTGAAATTTAAAGATAAATCGCCTTTTGTTGTGCCTGAAAGCAAAAAATGGGCAGTAGGGGGTATTGTTAAAGGAGGAGCAATATTTAATTTTCACGATAACCTTTTTGTCGATTTGTTTACCAATTACTCCATATTAAGAACAAAATTTCATAATACAGATAACATTATTGTAACTCGTTCAAAGATTAATTTAGACAATTGGGCAATTGGAATTGGTTTTGGATATCGATTTAATAGATATTGCAAATAAATGAATTATAAATAAATGCGGATCATTTTTATTATTTTAAAAAGTTGTTTTTGCTATTTATTGTTGATAAAAGACTATAGATAATATGTGAAAAAGAGACTAAAAATAGATCCTGTTTTTGATCTTGCAGCAAAGATAAAATAAGTCCTAAAGCTGTATAGGTAATTAAAGTTGGGATGTTTATCAAGCCGCTTGTTGGTGAAAAATGAAAAAAGGCAAACATTAAAGCAGTTTTAAATGTCGCTTTTAAAAAATCTTGGTTATCTTTGGTGAAATAGGTCTGTATATATCCTCTAAAAAGAGTTTCTTTAATTATTGGAGAAATGGATATTGCATAAAAAGTAGCAAATTTTCCAATAAAGCCTGCCTGATGTATTAGTTTTTTTTCATCAATAACCTTAAATGCAAAGCTAGAAAGTAGATTTTTTGTATTTTTCATCAAAAGGGTTTCGGTAAGATATAAAATTGGACCAATAGCTAAAGAAGCAATTAAATTTTTCAAAATGTAGTTTTTATCTGTAAGGGGATAGTGGTCAGTTATTGATTTTAATTTACCTTTTGTTTCTAAGGATGTTCTAACATCTCTGTATGCTTTTAAAGCAAATACAGTAAGTGCTATATAGTAAACTGTTTCTATCCATCCAAATGTTGTTGAAAATCCATATACAAATATGAAAAATGGAAGTTTATATATTAGTTTATGAGTGAATAGATCTTGGTAAATATCCTTTAAAAAAATATAAACAGCTTCTAAAATGTAGACAAAGATTTCCTTTGCTTTATTTTGTACTTTTTTGGTTGTTTCATTTATCAAAATATTTTCGATAAACTGATTCGATTTAAAAGAGCTTTTTGAAAGAGAAATAGCTGTAAGCATTTAGGTAATATTTTGTTTTTTAAAAGATTTTAGGAAAATAAAATTTTAATTGCTAATAATAAATTTTTATATGAGTTTTTGGGTTGAAAATATCTACAAAATTTCTATTTTGTGTTTTACTTAAGACTCGTATTACTAAAGGTTTGTGTGATTATAAATAAATATTTTAATTAATAAATTAATTGTCATTAAATAAAATATTTAATATAATTAATCATTATAATAATAAAATTAAGGTAATAATAATGGCAGCTTTAACGTCGGTCGGCGCTTCCGCAGGAGTTTTTGGTCATTCCATTCAAGGAACTGAATCTAAAGGGTTTATCCACAAAAGAATTTTAGATGAAATAACCCAATTTCAAGGTGTTGATACTAAGCCGTACATTTTGACAAATGAATCTGATTTGGATAAAACTTATCAAATATTAACAAGAATTCCTAGAGTTGAAAGAGGTTTTCATGTTGGAGTTTCTTGTCTTCATAATTTTGATATCATGTGCGCTAGAAGATCTTGCGGCGCTATTTTGTTTGATGCAAGTGATAATGTAATTGATTTGCATAAAGAGATAAAACGTGCAATTTTATATTATGAGGATAGAAGAGATTTTGTGAAGTACATAAAATACTTACCTGAAAAATATAGAAGAGATTCATTTGATACTTTTGAATCAAAAATGGATAGTGAACTTGAGAAAACAAATGGATGGCTTTCAAGCGATGAAAATTATCAATTTATCAGATCTTTATTTTTAAACGATAAAATTATTTCATTAAAACTAGATATTCAAGATTATAAAAGTTTTCAAATGATAAGAGAGTTTATTGATGCAGAAAAGTTGACAGCAGATACGATTTATGTTTCCAATGTGGGTGACTGGGTTCAAACTCTGGCATATGAAGGCGTTAATGTTGATATAGCATTCAGGAAAATGATGTTAGCAATTCATAAAATTGCAACTTATAGCTCAATAGTAATAGACTCGTCATCTGATGAAGAGGGGTTGGGGCTGTTTCAAAACTGCTACGACGCTGCTAACTATGATCCAAGACTTGTTAGAAGAGGTAAAATTACTCCTATACAGGTATAGAAGAGCTTTCTGTAGGGTGCTTTTTCTCTTTAATCAATTTATGCAAAAAAGGAACTAAAACAAGCATAATTATTCCTCCTATAATTGTTGAAATTCCCAAAATATTAAATGTTTTAGAAAAAGAAGGATTTGTAATCAAAGGGTCAATGCTTTGAGATGCCCCAAGGGCCATTTTTGAAAAGATATTTGCAAAAATGGCTGATATTCCTGTTAGCATCATCCAGCTACCCATCATAGTTCCTTGCAGTTTTTGAGGTATTAACTGACCGATCATCGCATAGCCTATAGGTCCAATGCATAGCTCACCTAAACTTTGCAGAAGATAGCTAAAAAATACCCAGTTAATATTTACATAGCCTTTATCATCTGCAAAATTTGTACTTATTCCTAGTAATATAAATGCCAGACCTATCAAAAAAAGAGACAGAGTAAACTGTATTGGTATTGTTATATTAAATCCTTTTTTTCTAAGAATTTTATATAAGTAAGCCATCAAAGGCCCACCAATGATAATAATTACCGAGTTGATATTTAAAAGCCATTGAGGCTGGATTGTAATGCCAAAAACATTTCTGTTGACATTGTTTTCTGCAAATAGGGTAAGTCCCATTGGAGCTGTCATGTAAAGAGTCCAAAAAAGAAGGCTCATTATTGATAAAATCAAAAACGCCCAAAGTTTTTCAGATGCTAATTTATTTGGTTGTTTAATGGCATAAAAAATTATCATAAAACCCATCAAAGCTCCGCCGATAAGTATCATAACATTTGAAAAAGAAGAATTTTTTAAAAGCCAGATTAAAGATAAAATTATTGTTAAAATCATTAAAATTCCCAAAAGACGGAAAAGATTTTTTTTATGTTTTGTAATGCTGGAAAAATAAGTTTTTTTATCTTTTAAAATTTTATAAAATGAAACTGTTATAAAAAAAGCTAAAATATTAGATGCAGCTCCTACTAGAAATAAAGTGCTATAATTTTCTGTTTTTTCGAAAAGACCACTTACTGAAAACCCGATCAAAAATCCAATATTCATTCCGCTGTAATTCCATAAAAAAGCTTTTTCTCTTTTTTTATCATGTGGACTAAAAAAGCTTGTCAGCATGCAATTAATACATGTGACATTTAATCCAGCTCCGGATAAGAAAACAGCAAGACCAATATTTAGATGATCTAAGGATAACAAAACGCATCCACTAGCTTGAAGGACCATACCTATAGCAAATAGGGATCTATGGGAAAAAAGCCTTCCTGTCACAAAACCACCAATTAAATGAAGAGCGTAATTAAAAGCTACAAAACTTGCTGTAATAGTAGTAGCCACTGTATCTTCAAGTTTGAGTTTATTTGTTATGTATAAAACGAGTGTTGAATATAAAATACTAAAGCTAAGAGTCGAAAATATCTGAATGAAAAAAAGACCAATAGATCCTATTTTTTGTTCCCTAATTTCTATTTTTGAAGTCATGTTTTTTTCTTTTGTTTTTATTTGTAAGATAATATGATTATTTTTAATATGGCAACTTAAAAATTTTTCCACCCCATTTTTATATGCAAAACACACTTATCGAAATAAAAGAAATAAAAAAAATATATTTTTCCAAAAGGGAAAAAACTGAAGCTTTAAAAGGAATTTCTTTAGATATAAAAGAAAAAGAAATCTTTGGACTTTTGGGAGTGAATGGAGCTGGTAAAACAACCCTTTCTTCTATTATAGCTTCCTTGTTAAAACCAACTGAAGGAGATGTTCTTTTACACGGTCAATCAATTTACAAAGATATTTCTAGCTATAGAAGAGTTATAGGGTTTTGTCCTCAGTCTCAGAATTTAGATCTTGATCTCAATGTAAAAGAAAATCTGATTTTTGCCGGAAGGTATTATTCATTAGGTAAAAAAGAAATTAATAATAGAATGGAAGAGCTTTTAGAGAAATTTGATTTAAAAAAATATGAAAAAGCTTCTTTAGATTCGTTGTCTGGTGGATACAAGCAAAGATTTATGATAGCAAGAACGCTTATGCATAATCCAAAGCTTATCATCATGGACGAACCAACTGTTGGATTAGATCCTAGGCTTAGAAGAGTTCTTTGGAAAATTATTATGGATTTAAAAGATGAGGGAAAAACAGTAATTTTAACGACTCATTATTTGGATGAAGCGGACATTTTATCAGATAGAATCTGCGTGATAGATGCAGGCGCTATAAAAGCTATAGATACTCCAAAAGCCTTAAAAGATAAATGGAAGTCAACTAATTTAGAAGATACCTTTTTAGAACTTATTAAAGAAAAAGATAAACCAGATGAAAAATAAACTAAATGCATTTTTGCAAATCGTTTTAAGAGAAGTTTCAGTCTTTTCAAAACTTTTAAAAAGCAAGATACTTGATCTTGCAATAATAGTTTCAACAACTGTAATTGTTTTTTCATATTTGATGCCCTCTTTTGGACTCAAAGCAGGATATGGTGCATTTATAGTAGTTGGAGTAATCCCTTTGATTGCTTTTTTTGAAGTAATACCTAGAGCTTCTACTCTTGTCATGGATCTTACAGGAGATAGAAAAATTTCATATATGTTAACTCTTCCGCTTCCTTCTTATCTATCTATTGCTGCTATTCCAGTAGGTTGGTCTCTTTGCGGATCAATATATACAATTTTCGTACTGCCTTTTGCAAAATTGATTTTGTTAAAATCTTTTGATCTTAGTAATTTGTCTTTTTTTAAATTTATATTTAGTTTTCTTTCAATAAATATTCTTTTTGGATTTTTTGCTCTTTGGTTAACTTCTTTAATAAAAGAAATGAAATATATGTCCTGGGTGTGGTCTAGAGTTGTAAATCCAATGTTTATGCTAGGAGGTTATTTTTATACCTGGAAATCACTTTTTTCTCTATCTCATGCAGCAGCTTACGTAAATTTAATAAATCCTCTTTTATATTCAATAGAAGCATTAAGATCTGCTGTTTTTGGACCTCAAGGTTATATTAATTATTGGCTTTGCATGTTAGCTATTTGGATATTTGCTGTTTTTTTTGCTTTTTGGGGAATTTTGAAAATTAAAAAAAGGCTAGATTGCGTATGAGCTTTGATATTTTAGATGAAAAAATTTTAATAAAGTCAAAAAATATCATTTTAAGAAAACCGCTTAATGAAGATCTGCAGGATATATTTGATTACTCATCTGATATGGAAATTACCAAATATTTACGATTTGCAAATCATAAAACCCTTCTTGATACAAAAACATTTTTTATCTTTGCTCAAAATCAAACTCAAAATAAAACAGGTGTAGTTCTTGTGATTGAACATATCAAAGATAAAAAAGTAATAGGACACATAGGGTTTAGAAATTTGGACAGCATTTTTGAAAAAGCAGAGATTGGCTTTCTTCTATCTAAAAATTACTGGGGACAAGGGATTATGTCTGAGGCGGTTACTAAAATGATAGAATTTGGCTTTAGAAAGCTGAAATTAAACAGAATAGAGGCTTTTTGCGATATTGAAAATTTTAGAGGAAATAAACTTTTAAAAACCTTTATGCAAAAAGAGGGCCTTTTAAGAGAAGTCGAAAAAAAAGATTCAAGATTTATAAATATGCATATCTACTCTATTTTAAAAAAAGAATTTTTATTGAAAAAAATTTAAAATTTTTTTTCTTGCACTAAATACTACGATTGTAGTAGATTCTTTTAAAAAACAAAAAAAATCAAAATCAAATGGGTAAAAAAAGACAATTTGGTGAATTAGAATCTTTGATTCTTGAACTTGTCAAAAACAAAAAAAAGGCTTCCGTTTTAGATATCCATAAAAAAATGGAAGAAAAAGTTGCATATACTACTATCATGACTGTGATGAGCAGGCTTTATGAAAAAGGATATTTGAATCGTGAAAGAACCGGTAAGAGTTATATTTATTGGGTTTCTGCCAATAATAAAGATAATTTCATAAAAATATTAGACAGAATGAAATCAAAGTTTTTCTTTGGTAAATCAATGCAGCTTGTCAGCTATTTAATAGAAAACGATCAAACTATCACAAAGGAAGAAATAGAAAAGATTGAAAACCTAATAAAAAATGCTAAGGAAAAATTATGAATACTATTTTGCAAATAGTTTTTAATTTTCTTTTTAATAGTATTTTAATGTTTATAACAGCTTGTGTTTTGATAGAAATATTTCTATTTATTTTAAGAATTAAAAATTATAGGTTCAGGTATTTTGCGAGGATAGTTCCATTTTTCAAACTCCTTTTTGATTTTTACAATTATGGATTTAGTAACTGGGCTTTTAAAAATGAAATAGATCCTCAGCTTTTTGAAAAAGGCAAGAGAATGCTTGTTTTGTTATGGGGATATGCTAATGAACTTTTTTTACCATATATGCATTTTGGTTTTATTTTAAAAAATAAAAAGACTTTTTCGTTTGCAGATTTAATATCACAATCTGTTAACTCAAAGATAATTTTTATATTTTGTTTGAGTGTTTTCATTATTTTATTTTATTTGATTTATCAAAAGATTTTGTATGTTAAAAATCAAAAAAGCAATCTGGTTTTTGAAGATTATAACTATAAAATTCAAAATCAAATACTTTTAAATAAAATCAAAAAATATAAGATTAAATTAAAAATTTCTGATAAATTCACATCTCCTTGTTCTTATAAAAAAGCAGTAATATTTCCCAAAACTGTCGTAAATGATTTGGATGAATTAGAAATAGAAGCCGTAATTTCTCATGAAATTTGCCATATTATTTTTAAAGACGGAATCACTTTCAAAATTATTTCTATTTTGTCTATGTTTTTTTGGTTTATACCAGGTAAAAATTTGTGGATAAAAAAGATATCTAATGAAAGGGAATATGCATGCGATTTTTATTCAAAAAAAATGAATATTGATCCAGTTATCTTTGTAAATGTTTTGAAAAAAATATCAATATTGCAAACAAAAAATGCAGATTTTACTTTTTTAATGCCATTTACATTAAAAAATGAACAAATAGTCAAAAGAGCTTCGGCTCTTTTGAATTATGAGCCGCCAAAATATATTTGGACCAAATTTATAAAAATGGTCCTTTTATCTTTTGTGATTATTTCCATCATATTTGGAAAATTATGGATTTTTTAAAAAACTTTTTTTTAATTTTTAATACTACAATTGTAGTAGAAGGTGTCTTATGAACAAAAAAATTATTATAACAATCATTAGTGCATTATGTGCATTCAAAGGTTTTGCAGATGATCAGATTGATCAATATGAAATTTTGCCGATAGAAAGCTTATATTCCAGTTCAGCTTTTGAGTTTTTAGGTAATATAGATAAAGATAAAATGCCCGAAGAGATTATAAAAAATTGGCAACCTCATTGGGTGATTGAGATAAAACAGGGGATTGAAATGCCAATGAAGATTAATGCTCAAAGTGATCTTTTTCATATTGGTGCTGAAAGTTTGGTTTCAAATATTACTTTTGATAAAACTTTTTATATTAGGTTTGTTGAAGGTGATATTTTATTTAGTAACAATTTAAAAATTTGGAAATCTTTTGAAAAATTTTTCACAGGTCAGGTATCAGCTAGCATATTTCAGGACACTGTAAGCATTTTTGGAATTGGATTCCAAGCATTTGAAAGAAAAGAAGACCAATAGGTCTTCTTTTCTTTTTGTTTTATTTCATTTTTCTGCTATAAAAGTTATTTATGATGAATCCAACACCTTCGAATTTAGAGTTTGAAATTATTGAAACCATTCAAAAAATACGATGTCCATTTTTTGATGGATTTTTTAAATTCATGAACTTTTTTGATTTATTCTATTTTTTCTTCATTTTAATTCCTCTTGTCTTGGTTGGATATAATTATAGATTGGGATTGAAACTTTTTTTTGTAATTACTTTGAGCGGAATTGCTAACTACTTTGTGAAATTAATGTTTATGTTTCCTAGGCCTTTTGAGATAATGCCTCAATTGACGGTAATTATGGTAAAAGGGTTTTCATTTCCATCAGGAGCTGCTCAAACTGCAATAATATTGCCGGGCATGTTAATTCATCATTTCAAAGGAAAAAAATGGACCTGGGTCGTAGGTGGAATCTTCTTCTTTCTTTTAAGTCTTTCTAGAGTTTACTTAGGGGTGCATTTTCCAAGAGATATTTTATTGGGTTGGTTTATAGGAATTTTGATTTTATTGGTATATTTATACCTGTTTCCCTTGATAGAAAAAGTATTAAAAAAAATGAAGCCTATTAACGCTTTTGTTTTAAGTCAGGTGATTTTTTTACCAACAATATTTTTAATTAAAGACTTGCCATTTTCATTTTTTTTACTTCCTGTATCTTTAGGAGTTTATTTAAGCTATAAATATGGATATGTTTTAGCTAGCTGCACAAATTTTTTTGAATTTATTAAAAGATCTGTTTTTGCAGTTTTAGGATTCTTTTTAATCTTTTTTATTTTTAAAAAAATCTTTCCAAAAAATTTCTATTTAATTGGGAACATTTTAGGGATATATCTATCAGGTCTTTGGCTTAGCTTTTTTAGTTCATATTTATATAAAAAAGCTATAAAATAGCCTTCTTTAAAAGGGTTTTTTATGAAGAAAATTGTAATTATTTCTATAACTGTTTTTTTGACTATTTTTATTGTTTTTGTGATAAAATTTTCAAATAATACAAAAAGCAGTAACAACTGCCCATTTTGTGATAGAAAAGTTATAAACTTTCAAAAATTCTTTGAAGATTCAAATGTTATTGGACTGTGTAGCTATAGACCTCTATATTAAGGTCACTGTTTAATAATTCCTAAAAGACATGTTGAAAGGTTCGAAGATCTATCAGTTATTGAGCAAAATGAGATGCTGAGTTTAGTTAGAAAAACACATTTAGCTGTAAAAAAAACCATGAATTCAACAAATTATTTTTTACTTCAAAAAAATGGTAAATCGGCAGGACAAACAGTGCCTCATGTGCATATTCATTATATTCCAGTGAATGAAAATAAGTCGGGCTTTATGATTTTGATGAAATTTTTGTTTTATCCGTTTGAAAAAAAAATCAGTGAAAAAAAGATGCATCAAATGACATCTTTAATATCTGAAAGTATTTAAACATAAATAAAAATTTATTTTATGTACTTTTGGAAAACTCGTTTTTCTTTTATTAATTTATGCAAAATAGGTACTAGAGCTAACATTATAAATCCGGCTACAACTGTTCCCAATCCCATAATAAAAAATACTCTTTGAAAGTGGGGATTTGTAACTAAAGGATTTGTGTCATAAGAAGCTCCAACCGCCATTTTTGAAAAAATATTTGCAAATACAGCTGCAATACCGGTTACTAGCATTGTTATTCCCATCATAATATTTTGAAGTCTATGTGGAATTAATTTACCTACCATTGCGTAAGATATCGGTGAAATAAAAAGTTCACCGAAGGATAAAAGAGTATAACTTATAATTATCCAGGAAAAACTGATTAGTCCTTTAGGATCTGCAAAGTAAGTAGATATTCCAAGAACTATAAAGCTTAGGGCTATTAAAAATAACGCAAGAGTAAACTGTATCGGTACGGAAATAATATATCCTTTTTTTCTTAAAGAATTAAAAAAATAAGCCAAAAGGGGACCAAAAATAACTATCACAATTCCATTAATATTCAGAGCCCATTGTGGTGGTATTTTAAAACCCAATACCATCCTATTAATGTTGTGTTCAATAAATAATGTTAAGGCAGTTGGAATTGTAGTATAAAGAGTCCAAAATATAACTGACATTATACTTAATATTAAAAATGCCCAGATTTTCTCAGATGCAATTTTAGCCTTTTGTTTCAGTGCAAAATAGATTATCATTCCTGCCATTATAACACTGAATCCAATTATTATTTTGTTTGATACAAATGAATATTTTACAAGCCATATAAGTGCAGTTGTAATGCCAATAATTATTAAAACTCCAAATATATTGAAATACTTTTTTTTGTGCTTTGTTAAATCTAAATAGTGAGTTTTTTTGTCATGAAAAAGTTTCCAGGAAAAAATTAATAAAAGTATCGGAATTAAGTTAGTTAAAGAACTTATTGCGAAAAGAGCTTTGTAGTTTTTAAAATTTTCAAAAATACCGCTAATTATGTATCCAATTATAAAACCGACGTTCATAAAGCTATAAATCCATAAAAATGCTTTTTCTCTTTTATCATCAAGAGGATGATAAAAACCTGTAAGCAGGCAATATATGCTGGTCATTGAAATGCCGGCGCCTGTTAAGAAAAATGCAAGTCCTATATAAAGCTGGTATAGATATAAAAAATAAAACCCGATTAATTGAAAAACAGCACCAATTAAAAAAGAAACTCTATGTGAGAAAAATCTACCCGATATAAATCCGCCGATTAGTCGAATCGTATATATAAAAGCAATAAAGCTTGCAACTATGGTTGAGCCTATCACGTCATCTAAGCCAAGAGCATTAGTGATATATAATATTAAGGTGCAATTAAGCACGCTATAACCAAAAATAGCAAAAAGCTGAATTATAAAAAGTACTTTTGTTCCAATCTTTTGATGAGCTAATTCTTCTTTTGTGTACATATTAAATCTTTTATTTAATTAATCTAAATTCACAAGTAACATATAAAATAATTTTTTAGTAGATCTTTTTATTTATTAATATTTTTTGAAATTTTTTTTCTAATTTTTTCATAGATAATATATCCCAAGGATCCAAACATTATTGAATAGATATATATTTTTAAGGATATATTTTTCAAAAGATCATTTTTTGTAAAAAGGATATGACAGATAATCAAAATGAAAATCAATAAAAATAATTTATGAAAAAATTTCCAAAAGTTTTTAGGAAGTTTTTTAGATAAAGATAAAACTATCAAAAGTATTGTGCCTACAAGAGCGATTTCCCCAAAAATTACTCCTAGATGATTATGAAAAATAAATGAGATACCCCTTTGAAAGGAGCGATAAAAAAATCGAACTGAAAGCAAAAATGGGTGGAAAATAATGAAAATAGCTGAAATTTTTCCAAGCAAATGGTGTGGTGAATATAAATAATTAAATTTTTTTGAACTTTTAAATAAAGTG
>JAFGQY010000049.1 GCA_016935395.1 Parachlamydiales bacterium | reverse complement strand
GGAGTAGGTTCAGCAGCTCATAACTTAGAACAATCTAGCGTAGAAATGAGACGCTTTGATTCTGAGAAAGCATTAGTTAGATGTGAAGGCGGAAATTGCTCTGTTTTAACTACCAAATATTATAAAACAGGAAAAGGAGAACTTCCTTTATGTGATTATCACTATTCTGCAATATTTAATCAAAAGTCTGTAGAAAAGGAGGATGTAACCACTTGGAGAGATAAATTGGTGCAGCCTTTACACGAATGGATAAATGGTAGAGAAGAATATGAGAATCTTACTCGCTTGGCGCTATGGTTTGCCGGAAGATAAGATTAATGAATTTTTTAAGGACTTAATTTTTTAATTAAGTCCTTTTCTTTTTTTTTTGAAGTTTATTTTTTTAAAAAATTAAAAGCTAAAAAATCTTCTTTTTTTTCTAGTTGTTTTTTTATGAGATATTCTGGAGATCTGTCTTCCGTAGGCTACTTCATGCAGATTTTCAATAGCCATAAAAGCTGTTGGATCTTCTGAAAGGACTAGATCTTTCAATTCAGCAAGATCAAGTCTTTCTACGATTAAAAAAAGGATATCTTTATCTTCTCCTGAAAATCCGCCAATTCCGGGAATTATTGTAAGGCCAAGACCTAGCTCGTGCATAATAAGCTCAGTAATTTTTTTAGGTTTAGATGTCATTATGGTAACAGATTTTACCTCATCAAGACCTGCTATTACTATATCGATCATTTTAAAAGCTACAATGTAGGTCATCAAAGATTTTAAGGCTATATGCCAATCTTTAAATATCCATCCATAAACAGCAAAAATAAAAATGTTCAGTGTCAAAATAATCTGACCTACAGTAAAGCCCGTTTTTCTATTAACGATAATAGCTAGAATTTCAGTTCCGTCTGTACAACCGCCGCTTTTTATAATAAATCCGACTCCAGCTCCTAATAAAACGCCTCCAATAACTATTATCTCTAAAAAGTCTCCATCAAAGGGTGGTGCATTTTGTAAAAGAGATAGAAAAGCTGCAAATAATACTGTTGCAATAAACATATTAACAACAAAGCTTTTTCTAATATGTTTATAAGCTAAGTAAAGAAAGGGGAGGTTCAAAAGTACTAAAAAATAGGATAAGTACTTATCAGAAAATACCCTTGCTAAAATCAGCGAAATACCAACAACGCCACCGTCAATCAATTTATTGGGAAGAAGGAAAATTCTGATGGAAATTGCAGCCAAAAGCGCTCCAATTGCAGTAATTAGAATACTTGAGAAAAATTGCCAGAATGTTTTGGGAGTTTTTTTTGTAGTCATAAATTTTTTCAAAATATAAAACGCGGGAGACGAGACTCGAACTCGCAACTTCCGGCGTGACAGGCCGGTGCTCTAACCAATTGAACTACTCCCGCAATGGGTGCAACAGGACTCGAACCTATGACCACCTGCTTGTAAGGCAGGCGCTCTACCAACTGAGCTATGCACCCATCAAATTTGATACATAAATTTACTTGATATAGAACTTTTTTCACAAGTAAAATTAAAAGAAAATATAGTTTCTTTTGTTTTTTTAAAATTTTTTATAAAGATTTTCAAAATCCTGCTTATTTTTTTCTAGGTAGTCATGATGTGTAAGCTCAGTTACATCGATTGGCACCGCAGTTATATATCCCTGTTTAACTAAGTGAGTATCTCCATCTAAAATGTCTTCTTCATGAAATAGCCATTCGCCTCCGAGCCAGAAATATTGGTGTCCTTCAGGGTGTTGTCTCTTGTCTGGTGATTCAAACCAGCGGCTTTTTCCTTGGCGAGCCATTTTAAATCCTTTAATTTCTAAAGTTTTTTCAGGAAAAGTAACATTAATGAATGTTCCAAAAGGTGGTCTGTTTTTAAGAAAATGATTAACAATATCTGGAATATATTTTTCAAAATTTTCGTAAGAGGGGTCATCTAATTCGTCACAAGAAAAAGCGATGCCCGGAAAACCTCTTAGAGCTCCTTCAATAGCGCATCCGCAAGTGCCGCTGTATAAAATGTTTCTTCCAGCGTTTGACCCTCGATTTATGCCGGAAACAATCAAATCAGGTTTTCTTTCAAGTAAAGAAGAAAGTGCTAGTTTGATGCTATCGGTTGGAGTTCCTGTTACTCTATATGCAACTGTGTCATTGGGCCATTTTACTTTAAATGTATGAAGCGCTTTGAACATAGTGGTTGAAAGGCCGGCTCCCGATTTTTCAGAGTTTGGTGCTACTATAACAACATCAAACTGTTCATGCAAAGCGTTCCAAAGATGCTTTATTCCTGGAGCTGAAATTCCATCGTCATTTGATATTAGTATGTACGGTTTTTTATTGTTTTCCATGATTCTCAATCCTTTTTTCTTTTATATTAGAAAATATTAATATGCTTATGCTACTTAAAATAAATCCGGGTATCATAGGAGGAACGTTAATATTGTAAGCTTCATTTATAAATGGCCATATTCCTGCAATTAATCCGCCTGTGAATATTCCGAAAAAAGCTGCAATTCTATTAGTCTTTTTATAGTAAAGAGAGATTAAAAGTAAAGGTCCAAATGCTGAGCCTAGCCCTGACCAAGCATATAAAACCAACTTATATATAGTACTTATTTTAAAATAGGCAATTATATATGAAATAATACCTATTATTATAACGCTTAATCTTGAAGCTATTAGCGTTTGTTTATGGGTAGCTTTTCTATAAAAAAGTCCTTTGAAAAAATCTTCTGCTAAAGAAGATGCTACAACTAGAATTTGAGCTGCCATAACATTAGTAGTAACCGCTAAAATAGCACATAAAATAAGGCCTGAAAAAATTGCAGGTAAATTGTTTTTGACAATATCAATTACAACCAGCTCAGGATTTGAAATTCCATTTGGGAATAGATATATTCCAATAAGCCCTAAAAGAGTAGCGCCACTCAAAGCTAATGCCTGCCATGATATTCCAACGTATTTTGCTTTCGGCATTTCTTTTACGTTTTTAATACCCATAAATTTTGTAATGATATGAGGCTGTCCAAAATAACCAAGCCCCCATCCTGCTGCTAGAAAAAAGATATTTAATATAGTTGTAAATGAAAAATCGGGAAAAAGTGAAGTTGTCAATTTTTGAGTTGTTAATGTGTTAAATATTGGTGTGAATCCATCGATTTTTTTTAATAATAATATTGGAATAAATAAAATAACTGCCAAAAGAAAAAAACCTTGAAATAGATCTATCCAGGCAACTGTCAGATATCCCCCTAGAAAAACATAAAATACAACTATTAATAGACCTATTGTAATTCCTGTTACATAACTGATTCCAAAAAGTGATTCTACTAAAAGACCTAGACCTACAAGACCTGCTGTAATATAAACCAGATAAAAAACAAGTGACATAAAAGCTGAAAGACCTTTCAAAATACCTGAATTATCATTAAATCTGGTTTCAAAATAACTATACATAGTCAAGTTATTCATCTTTTCTGTTTGTGTTCTAATTTTTGGAGCAATGAATTGCCAATTTAAAAACATAACAAGTGTAAGCCCAATAGCAGCCCATGCACTGAAAATTCCGACTAAAAAAATCGTTGCCGGATAGGCCATAAAAAGCCAGTTTGACATGTCTGATGCATGTGCTGAAAGTGCGGTTAGCCAAAAGCTTAGTGATCGGTTTCCTAAAACAAAAGTTGTATCTGATTTTTGTTTTTTAGATAAGAAAATTGCAATAAAGACTATTGCTGTAAAATAAATTACAAATGTAGATATTTCTAGTAGTTTCATATAATGGATTTTTTTGTATTTTAGTTTATCTTATCAAAATTATTGTATCAACCCTAAATATTTTGTGCCTTATTAAAGCTATATGTAAAAGAAGATAGTGAAAGATTTGTTTTTATATTGGGAAAATCACTTTCAATTTCTTTTATTATTTTAGATATTTTATTTCTCTTGGAAGTTTGCCCAAGGGGACATTTACAAAAAGTTCTTAAAAAATTATTTTGTTTTGAAAAAGTTATTATTTCTTGTTCAGAAACATATATAAGCGGTCTTATAATGGTTACATCAATTTTTTTAAATTTTATATTTGGCATCATTCCTTCAAATTCACCCTTATGAAAAAGATTTAGTAAAAGAGTTTGTATATTGTCATCTTTGTGATGACCAAACGCAATAGTATCAATACCATTTTCTTTTGCTATTTCAAATATAAGGTTTCTTCTTTTTCTAGCGCAGACATAGCAGTTAGAAGCTTTGATATCGTTTTTTAACTCTTTGGATGTAAATTTAATTTTTAAATTTTCACATATTGATTGTAAAAACTTTTTTTCAATAGAAGATCCACATGAATAGTCCCCATCGATATAAATTGCATGTAAATCAATATCTTCAAATCCTCTTCCGATTATGGCTTTTAACATGAAAAGAAGCGTTAAGCTATCTTTTCCTCCCGATAGAGCAACAGCTAAAGATTTTTTACCCTCCAGCATTGAAAACTCATAAAGAGCTTTTCTGACCATGCTTTCAATTTTTTTTCCAACTCCTTTTAAAGGTAGCTTAAGCTTAGGTATTTCTATATTCATATTCTTGGTATAATCATTTTTTTAATCAAAATATCATCCAACTATACCAAATCAAAATATTAGACTTAAGATAAAAAAGATGTTATAATATTTATGAAAATTTAAAGGAGATTTTTTAAAAATGAAAAAAATAGGTAGAAATGACCCTTGTGTATGTGGATCCGGTAAAAAATTCAAAAAATGTTGTGAAAGAACGATGATCGGAAAAAGGTTTATGGCTACGAAAATCGATGCTTCTACCATAGCAAGTAAAACATCATCTACTTTATCTTCTTTTTTTCAAAGGCAGGTAACTCAAATAAAAATGCCATCAAATGAAAGTCCACCTATTAATGCTCAGATGAAACAAAATGAAAATCAAAACATATTAGAAGAAACTATTTCTGAAAATATCTCTATGAAAATAGAAAAAGAATCTAATGAAGATGCAAAGAAATTTAACGAAATACAAACCTCAGAAAAAATCTTATCTAAAGAAAATGCTTAAAAATTCTTGTAACTTTTAAGTATCTTTTGTTATATTTATCTTTTTTCTTATATGCTGGTGTAGCTCAATTGGTAGAGCGCCCGACTTGTAATCGGATGGTTGAGGGTTCAAGTCCTTTCGCCAGCATATTTTTTAGGGGGCGTCGCATAGTGGCCAATTGCAAGGGACTGTAAATCCCTCCTCTTCGGAGTACGGTGGTTCGAATCCACCCGCCCCCAAATCTTTGCTTATTAGATATTTAATTATCTAAAATCGATTTTAAAATTGTTGTTTTTTTAATCTTGTTTGGATACAAATGGGACAGCAATACTCAATATTCTGTATGTTTTTGAAAATTTTTTAATAAGTAGAATTATTTTCTTTTAGAGAAATTTCAGATAAAGCTCAATTACAGAATTATGTGCTTATATTTGTTTTATGATCGCTTTTGGTCGATTTGGGTCTATATTAAATGTAGATATTTCTATTTGAAGTAGAATTTAATATAAAAAAATATAAAAAAACATATCAATGCATTAAGATTTTATAAAAAAATTCGAGTTTTTATTATGGAAAAATTAGTCTTATTAGTTTTAATACCATTTTTTATGTTTAATTTATTTTCTTTAGATACAATAGAGAAACTTGAAAGCAATGCAAAAAAAACTAAATCTTCACAAATTATTACTACAGATGATTTGAAAAAATTAAAAGATCACATTAAAGAGAGCAATTTTTCAGGAGTTATATATTTATCAGACGAAAAAAAAGTATACAAACTTTGCTCTGAAAAATTTAATGAAATAAAAGAAGATGAATTAATATTTGCAATTCATTCTATAGGCAAAGTTTATACTGGAATTTTAACTCTAATAATGCTTCAAAATAATGTGATAACTGAGGAGGCTTTAAGTAATCCTTTGGAAATAGATGATTACCTCATGCGAGCATTACCATTGAGTGTACAAAATCAATTAAAAACAGCAACACTATACGAAATAATGGTTCATAAAGGTGGTTTTTGTGATTACTTAGAAAAATATGTAAACTATATTGAAAAATCATTAGAAAAAAACTGTTTACCAGATAAATTACAAAAACCAGAAGATTTTTTATCTTTTGCTGATGAAAAAATAGTTAAATTAGAACCAAAAGCTACTCATTATAGCAATCTTGGAATTTTACTTTTAGGTTTATCTATTCAATATCATTACAAAAAAATTGAATCATTGGATTATAATGCTATATTGAAAAAATATATTCTCGATCAAGCAAGAATAACATCATTTTATAATTCCAGACCCAAACAAGGACTTTTCAATGAAAAAGATCCTGTAGCAAGATATATATGTGGCAGTCCTGCAGGTGGTTATTGGACATCAGTTAAAGATTTACATAAATTTGGACAATGGATTCAAAAAAAATGTAAGCAAGAACCAAAATTTTTGTATTTAATTGAGAAATATGGACAAGAATTTTATTCTATAGAAAATAAGGAATTACATCATGGTGGAGGAATACCTTCTTCATCAGCTTTTTTTTCAATTTTTTTAGATAAGGGAATAATTATTGCTATTGCTTCAGATGAAAATAAAGATAAAAATGCTAGTATTTCTTTATACCGTTTTATTATAGAAAATATTATTGCTCATTAAATTATAATTAAATTTATTAACAATAAGGGGTTATGTGTAAGTTAAATTTTTTAACTAGTTGTTGAAAATCAGTTACTCGAAAATTGCGTTTTTTAGTGTTTTTATCAAATTTTTATTCGAGTTTAGAATTATTTTTTTTCTTTAATTTCCTTAAAAATAGGTAATAAATATGTTTTTAATTCTGAAATAATATCTGAAAAAGAAGTTGTTGAAGATATTTTCATTTTTTTTATACAAGCATTCCATTGATTTTGTTTTTCTGGATGATTAGAAAAATCTGTTGTTAAACAAAAAGGATGAGTTGGAATAATTGTGCCTCTATATTGAAATGTTTTTTTTATAGCTTGCATGAGTTTGTCTTTTTGAACAAAAGAAGATTTACTTAAAATCCAAATGTCGTAAAAATCTTTCATTCGACTATTAGATAATTCTCTTTTGACCATTACTTCTAATTTCTGTGCAATAACACTTTCAGGAGTATATCCTTGTAAGTGTGGAGGAGGAAGATTTAAAATAGTGGGAAATATAATTGATTGTGGTTTTGGAGTAATAATATCTCCGAAGCCGATATCTATTTGCATCGAAATTATTGCTTTATTCAATTCAGCTTCAAATTCCAATCTTATTCCTCCATATTCGGCTTCATTTTGAATTTCTGAACTTTTAATTGATTTAACATCAAATTGAATGCCATCAGCCGGATTAGATTGGATGTTACAAATTTTTTTGCAAATTTTTTCTAAATTTTCTCTTTTATTTAAAGTTTTTGCAAGCATATCGATATCCATTGTTGCTCTATGCATTTCAGGATTCCATATCCTAAATAAAAGAGCTCCCTTTAAGTAAAAATTGTTGGAAAATTCAGAAATAGATAAGCGATATAAAAAACGTTCCATAGCATAGTATTGAAGAATTTCTAAAAAAGGTCTTTTGAGTTCTTTCGATTTATTTAATAGACGAGCTCTTATTGATGCTGGTATATTTTTTTTATTAGTGTTCATTAATTATCAACTCTAAGTATGGTTTTATAAATTTTTCTACTTTTGAAAGTTTAGCAAAATGTAGTAATTTATTTAATTGAGGATTTTTTTGTTTCCAATATTTTCTTAAAGCTTCAATAGCAACATCTAGTCCAATTTTGTTTCTGTGTTTAAAACAGTCAATAATTGATTTTTCTTTAGAATAAATTGGAACAGATATCCCATTAAATTTATGAATTTCAATACCTGATTCATATGTTGCTTTAGAAAACCAATAATATTTTGTCGGTGGGTATTCTAACTTGGGAGGTTTATATCCTTGAGGTAATGCAAGATAAATAAAATGGGGAATTTGGCTAGTTAATTTATGAAAAAATAAAGCTGAGATTAAACAAATAATACCTTTAGGGATTTTTTTGATCGTTGTTATAAAATCTGGCTGAATATGTCCAGGAAGTCCAGGGATACAATATAATCCTCTTTGTATTTTTTCGATTAAACCTTTTTCTTTTAAATGACATAAGGTTCGAGGATGTATACCATATCGTATTGCATCTTTATAGCGTAAGATACCCCCATTTTTTTTAAATATTTTTAAAGCTGATTCTAAACTTTTGTTTATATGTTTAATGGATTTTTATCACTATGTTTTATTACTTTTATAGTAAATTGCATCCATATTATTATGCAACTTAAAATAAATAAATGTGACACTAATGGGACAGTAATAACTAAAAATAAACAATTCTTCACAATCATTAATAATAAGTATTTGAATGCAAGGCATTATATTTTAGGTTTATAACTATTGGATAGTATTGTATTAGATTGGATTTCAACTGACTGTAAACACCTCCTTTGGATTTTATTGGAGTTCAATCATATGGTTTTCCTGTTCTGAAAGTTGGTTTTAGTTCTGGTAAAGAGCCTGGAATCTTATCTAAGATAAAAATGCCTGGCCTTAATTATTTCTTTGTATCTGGAGCTACCTGTAAAGATGCAGGGGGAAAAGTTTCTAGCTTTGGACCTCCTTATAGTCCAGATGATTTAGAACTTGTTCTTGAAGAAGCAAAAGAATTAAAAATTCCAATAGCTATTACTGAAACTGGATGCGATGCAAATCTGCAAAGTTGGGGAGAAAAAGCTATAAAATTAGATGAGAAAACTCAAAAAGAATATTTTGAGAAGATTTTTAATATTCTTACTCGATTTAATTTGAAAGGATTGTTTATTTGGACTTTATTCAAAAATCAATTGGAATGGGAAAATGGCACAAAAAAAATTAGCCTAGGCATTATTTCTGATAAAAGAAATAATAGTGGAAAAATAAAAAAAATAGAACTTAATCCTGCTGCTATATATTTACAAAATATTTTTAAAGAGATGCTTAAAATAAAAAAAATGCAACCAATTTCAACATAATGTTTTATAAATAAAATATAATAATGAAAGGTGATACAACTGCTGAAAAGTAATTATAAAATGTCTGATTATGTTTTAGTGCACGGCGGTAAATTGTCTATTGATATATGGAATAAACTTGCAAAAATATCCCTCTCAAGAAAATTTGGGACAATATCGTTTTGGCCCTAAAAGCAAAAAACCACCAAGTTTTTGCTCCAACGCTGTTAGATCCACATAAATACAATCTTTCAGTTCATGTTCGGCAGATATGTGAATAAATTAGAAAAAACAGATACTATCGATCGTTGAATTTTAGGGTGATGGACGATTATATCAAAATTGTTTATCCTGCTTGTGTGTAAACTATTAAAAATATTAAATATTTTGAAGGAGAGCAAATGGATAGTGTGCTAGTTCAATTGTATCAAGAAAAATATCAAAAGCAAGTCATGTCCCTTATTTCTGAAATTCAGCAAAAAGAATTTAATATTAATATTACTCCTGATCGACAACCTGATTTGAAAGAAATTTCAGATTTTTATCAAAAAGGAAAAGGCAATTTTTGGATAGCTTTAGATAACAATATGGTTGTAGGAACAATTGCTTTGCTCGATATTGGTAATGATGAAGCTGCACTAAGAAAAATGTTTGTCCATAAAGATTATAGAGGGAAAGGTGTTGCAAAGAAATTGCTTGAAATTCTACTACAATGGGCGAGAAAAAAACATATTAAAACAATTTATCTTGGCACAACACCAGCTTTTCTTTTTGCTCATCGGTTTTATGAAAAAAATGGATTCATTGAAATTCAAAAAGAAGAACTCCCAAAACATTTTCCAGTCATGGAAGTAGATAAAAAATTTTATAAATTTAACATTGTATTGTGAGAGTTACTTCTTGATTCTCAAGCTTTAGTGTTTCTAAAGCTAAAGCTTTAATTGAATAACGGTAGGCAATGTGTTTGGATTTTCGTTAAATTTATTATTTTCATTGTTAATATGCTTTTCTAATTTCTTGTTATTTCTTCAGAAGGAAGATCCTCTGGATAAATATTGCTTTTTGCTAATACACTTCTAACATATGGAAAGTCATATTTTCTTTTTTCTATGTAAGGTGCAATGTAAGAAATGCTATTCGTTATTAATATAAACTTTTTTTACATGCGCTCTGGAGGTGTTATTCCCAGTAAATCTAAGCCTTTATAGAGTGTTTTAGAAAATGCATCTAATAGCATTAAACGAGCTGAGCGGGTATTTTCATCTTTGGCTTTAAGAACCGGTAACTCTGTATAGAAGCGATTGAATTCTTTGCACATGTGAAACAAATGGGCGGTGAGTAAGCTTGGTTTTAACTGTACTGTTGATTGCAGGACGACTTCATTAAAATTTCTTATGTGCTTTAACAGATTAAAGGACGTATGTTCTTTTAATTTTTCAATATGATCCAAACTTGGCTTTGCCCCCAGTTCTTCTGTTTTCCTTCAGGTAATTCGACCATACCGTGACATTCCATGGGGCAAGCCCCGTGGCTTCTGCCTAGTTTACTAAGCATTCTTTTTCTTGCTTCAAGGAATAAGCATCATTTATCTAGCATTTTATAGGATTATAAAAATATTCATTTTCTGTGAGTTTTGCAACAATTGCTTAAATCATTCAATAATTATCAAGGAATTTAATGATAAAAAGAGATGCCTGCTTATTTCCGAGTTTAAAATTTTAACTATTTACATGAATTATCCATTTTGACTAAAATGAAGTTGAACTTCAAATAAGTAAAAACAATGTTTAAAAGAGAGTTAGAGACTGAACTTAAGGGACTTGCAAAAGACTATCCTATTGTTACAGTAATTGGACCCCGCCAATCTGGTAAGACAACAATAGTGCAACATGCTTTTCCTGAAAAAAAATATGCTAATCTTGAGTTTCCTGATATTAGGGCAATGGCTATTAAAGACCCAAGGGGATTCTTAGAACAGTTTTCAGAAGGAGCGATTCTCGATGAGATCCAGCGAGCACCGGAACTTCTTTCTTATATTCAACCTATTGTCGATGAAAAGAACAAAAAAGGAATGTTCATACTTACTGGTAGTCATCAAATCGAGCTTCAAGAGGCGATTTCTCAGTCTTTAGCTGGAAGAACAGCTCTTCTTACATTGCTTCCTCTTAATTTAGCCGAACTGATCAGCTCCGGGTTTGATCTTACGGTTGATGAATGGATTCTAAAGGGGGGATATCCTCGTATTTATAAAGATCGGCTTGATCCTACAAAAGCTTATCGAAATTATTTCCAAACCTATGTCGAACGTGATTTGCGTCAATTGATTCAAGTCAAAGATCTGATGCAATTTGAGAGATTTGTTCAAATTCTTGCAGGAAGAATAGGACAGATTGTTAATATGGAAGAAATCGGTGGTGAAGTCGGAATCTCTTCTCATACAGTAAAACAATGGATCTCTATTATGGAAGCATCTTTTATTGTTTTTCGTCTTCCTCCTTATTTTGAAAATTTTGGTAAACGAGTTATTAAGTCACCTAAGCTTTATTTTAATGATGTTGGGTTGGCAGCATACTTATTAGGGATTCAAAATGAGATACAACTCAGACGAGATCCTTTGAGGGGGAATCTATTTGAAAATGCTATCATTTTAGAATTGAAGAAATATCGTCTAAATCGGGGACTTGATCCATTTCTTTTTTATTACCGTGATGTTCAAAAAAATGAGATTGATGTCATTTATAAGAAAGGGCATGATCTTATTCCAATAGAAATCAAATCTTCAAAGACCTATCATTCGGAATTTATTGAAAAACTACGTTATTTTCAATCTATATCAAAAGAAAGAGCTCCTCAGGGTTTTTTAATATATGCTGGTGAGGCTGAACAACGTATAAAAAATATCCATGTTCTTAACTTTAAACATGCAACTCAATCAATATATTGATTATAAGATGTTCTACTTTTTTAGATGTAATTAAATTTTTCGCATCAAAAGTTTATTGACTTAGAAGAATATAACTATTTTTTACTGCTAATAAATATAATTCCAGTGCCTAGAACATATTTTAATGATCTTTTTGAAAAATATGACTTAAAAAAAGATCTTTTTCTGGATCTGTACATTTAGAAGGAACAATCGAAGGAGCTTTGAAATGGGACACTGGTGGGACAGTAATAACCTAAAACAGACAAATCTTCTCAACTATCAATAGTAAATTTTTAATAAAATAAATTTTATTTTAGAGTGATAGTTATTGAATCAATGAAGTTGAACTTAATAGTTTATTAATATTAGAACAAAAAAGAAAGGATCATCTTGTGAAACTCAATGAAATTAACAAATTTTTGTATTTAGATATTTTATAATAATTTTTGCTAATCTTTTTTCCATTTCAGATACAAGATTTGTTGAATGATCCCAAACTCCAATATCTGTATTTATTTGAAAGGCTATGGCAATTTTGTATTTGCAATAGTAGCGCATACTGGAACTATAACCAGGGATCACTCCTCCATGACCTAAAACCATTCCAAAAGAATTATCTCTATCAATAACAACTCCGGCGCCATAATAAAGTCCCGGTTTTTCTTTATCTACAGGAACTGATTTTAAAAGTTCATCTAAATAACTACCTTTCATTGCACGGCCTTCATATAAGTGTTTTGCCCAAATTGCAAGGTCTTTCGAATTGCTAATCAATCCTCCACCTGTCCATTCCATAATAGGATTCCAAATAATTTCACCTGGTTTAATAGTAGTTTTGACGGGTAATCCAAATGTATTATATGCTGATGTATAACCTGCTACTAAACCTGGTAGTATTAGTTTGTCTGATGGAAAAGTCATTGTTAAATTTAAAGGTTTTAAAAATCTGTTTTCAACTTCTTTATAATATGTACTTTTAGTTGCCTTTTCAATAACCAGTCCTAATAGGATATATCCCGTATCTGAATAATACCATCCTTTTCCTGGTTCAAATAATGGTTTTTGATCTAAAACAAATCCAATTAAAAATTCCGGCTTAAAATTATCTTTATTTTTATTTTTCCAGTTTTCTTTATACCACAATGAAAAACTTTCCATATGAACATGATCAGAGATTCCGGAGCTATGAGTGAGTAAATGATGCAGCTTAATTGTTTTGTAATTTGGCAATCTGGAAAACCATTTGTAATGACCTAACCATTTAGAAAGATAATCATCTAATTTTATTTTACCTTCTTTATCAAGATTAACAACTAAAGCGCCTACAAAGCTTTTACCTATGCTTGCAGCTAGCATTTTTGAATTTACTGTCATTTTAGATTTTTTTTCAAGATCGGATAGACCTATAGCGAGTGTTTCAATTGTATTATCAGGAAGGATATATGCAACAGTAACACCCGGAAAATTATACTTTTTTTTTAGTAATTCAATTTCATGTTTTAATTTATGACTCAAGTTTTTTTTCCTTTTTTTGATATATCAATATTTAAAAAACATGGTTTGATTTGTAATAACAACAATAGCAGATATTATAAGCAACAAAATTGTTGCTATACATTTCGTAAATTGTTCTGTTTTTAAAATTATCGAAGAAATATTTAAAATAGCATGAAATAAAATAATTGCAAAAATGCTTCTTTCATTTGTGTAATATACCCAATTTGTCAAGAATGCCATAGCGAATACACTAACAAAAAAATTGATTACATAAATATAGCCAAGATGCCATAGTCCATTTTGGTAATAACCTTTTATAAAAAAGAGGGGTAAATGCCAAATTCCCCATAAAAATCCAAAGATTAAAGAAGTATTAAATAAATTAAAATTAGCCCTTAAACTATCAATTCCATATCCCCTCCAGCCTAGCTCTTCTAACATAGGAGCTATTAAAAAGGGAACTAATATACTAAACATTTTATAACCCTTTAACACATTAAAATCTTTAGAAATAAAAAACTGATTTATTGATTTACCAAAAAAAATTGAAATAGATGTTGCTATAAGAATAACAGCCGGCATAAGGAAAAATATGATAAGTAAAGAACCTGTTTTTATTTTAAAAAGAAATAATCTATGCCAAAAATCCTTAATTAGTTCCGGATTTTTTGAGCCATAAATCATAATTAATGCTGCTATTAATGGCATTAACAAACCAAAAATTCCAAGAGTCTTAAGTTTTTGCATTCCATTTTTATTGCTGCTATATGCAGCGATAAATCCGAATATCCATGTACCTAATAACGTGATTAAAAAAAACTCAATTGGTTTATTATAATAGATTAATGGCATAATGCTTTTCCTTATGTTTTTTTTCTAAAATTAATTGTATAATTAATTGATAGATAATTCAAATATATTATATTAATTGTAGCTTCTTTCGATAATATTTTTTTAAAATGATCCCAATCAAATTTTTGTATTCAAGTTAGGAAAAGCTCTTAAATTTTCTGCATCAAAATTTTTTAATTTAGAAGAATCTAATTATTTTTTTCTGCCGATAAATATAATTCCGGCTCCTAGAACGATAAACACAGCTCCTCCAATCTGAAACCAAACAGCAAGAGTATTGTAAAAGTTGGCTTTTTGTGTTCCTGCATCGATTTTATTTTGTGCCGCTCCAGTTAATCCTTTGCCTATTTCTTTTGTTATAGGATTATGAGAAAAAAGGCTACTTCCTCTATTGACCTGTTTTTGTGCTTCGGCAATTTCTTTCCTTCCTTCACTAACTTGACTTTTAATAATGAAAGATGAAATTATCAAAGCAGCGCCTATGATTATGATTACTATTCCTAAAATTCTTTTTTTTAGCATAACTTACCTCATTTAAGTCTTTTTTTTCTTTTATCAGCTGAATAAAATAATGTAAATATTTGGCTTATTAGCATTAAGTTTTTTATGATATACAGGTTTTGAAAATAATAATTTTAAAGCAGTAAATTTTTTGATTTTTTGAAATATTTCTTTTGCAGGTAGTTATGTTTTTATGCTTAAATATTTAAAATTATTATACTTAATCTATTGATTATAAATTAATTGGTTTCTATTGAAAATTAGGGAAAATCAATTTATAATGCCCCTTTTACTTCAAAAGAAAAAATATTATGCTTAAAAAAAATATTTTAACACTGCTTTTTTTATGCACGACAATTTCAGCATTTGCAAAACCTCAAGATGAAACGCTTGTATGCATTCATGGTTTTTTAAGCTCATCTAAAAATATGTATTTTTTGAGTAAGAATTTTAAAAAACATGGATGGGAAGTTTTTTCTTGGAATTATTCATCCAGAGATAAAATGATTCAAGAGCATGGAAATGATCTTGTAAAGGAGCTTCAAAAAATTAGCAAAAGGTCTCCAAATAAAAAAATATCGTTTGTGGCTCACTCACTTGGAAGCTTAATTTTAAGATCAGCTCTAAATCATCCTGATTGTCCCTCTCAAGCTAAAATAGGAAAAGTAGTTCTTATAGCTCCTCCGAATAGAGGCTCGATTTGGGGAAGACATTTGAATCACTATAAATTTTTTAGAAAAATTGCAAAGAAAAAAGCAGGGCAGGAGCTGATTACTAAAGTTGATTTTAATTATCTTGGGCAATTTCCTGAAACTACCAATGTTTTAGTTATTTCAGGGAGTTTGGGATTTAATCCTTGGATAGATGGTGATAATGACGGAACAGTTGCGGTTAAGGAAACCTGTTTAGATACACCTCATAAACATGCTGTTATTAAAAGAGATCACTCTTTAATTGTTTTTTCAAAAAAAACGTTTTCAATTGCACTGGGGTTTTTAAGGGAATAAAAAAAATATGACAGAACTTATAAGACTTTCAAAATTAATGTCAGAAAAAGGAATCTGCTCCAGAAGAGAAGCGGAAAAATATATAGATCAAAAACAGGTGTTGGTTGACGGCTTGATTATTGATAAACAGGGAACGAAAGTTTCAAAAAAATCTAAAATTGAACTTTTGGATCGCGCTAAAAATGAAAAAAATGAAAAAGTGACAATTTTGCTAAATAAACCTGTCGGATATGTTTCTACTCAACCGGAAAAAGACTATCCGGCTGCCATAGAGCTTATTGAAGAAAGAAATAAGATAAAGTCTAAAGACAGAAGAGTTTTGAAGAAAATTCATATCACAAAGCTTGCTGTAGCAGGTAGGTTAGATATCGATTCCAAAGGACTTTTGGTTCTCACTCAAGATGGAACAATAGCTAAAAAAATTATCGGAGAAGATGCTCATATAGAAAAAGAATATTTAGTTCGATTTGTAGGGGATATTTCAGATGAAAAAATAAAAAGAATATCCCATGGACTTGTCTTGGATGGAAAAGCGCTTAAAAAAGCTGAGGTAACCCTTCTACATCCAAACCTTTTGCAGATCATTTTGCATGAAGGGAAAAAAAGGCAGATAAGAAGAATGCTTGAGATGGTAGATTTGAAAGTTATAAGCCTTAAAAGAGTTAGAATCGGTAAAGTGACTCTTGGCGATTTACCAATTGGTAGATGGCGCTTTTTAAAAGAAGATGAAAAATTTTAGCCTTTTCATTCGGTTTTATTCTGTTTTTCCAAATTTTTTTGATTAATTTTAAATAATTTTTTGTTTTTTATTTAACATTCTTATAATTAATAGTTTGTATTTTTTAAAAAATTATTTACCTTGTAAAAAATGAATCAGAATTATTATTTTATAGGTAAGGGGATAGGTATGAAAAGAAATATAGAAGCTGATTTGATTAGATGGAAAAATCAAATAGGTCGATTGCCTTTAATATTGAGAGGAGCAAGGCAGGTTGGAAAAACATATATAATTGAGAAATTTGGAAAAGAAATGTTTGAAAATTGTGTAACTTTGAATTTCGAGAGAAATCCTGAATACAAAGAATGTTTTAAATCTCTAGATCCTATGAAAATTATTAGTGCTATCGAATTGATTAGCGGCAAAGAAATTCAAATGGAAAAAACTTTGTTGTTTCTTGATGAAATTCAAGAGTGCCCAGAAGCTATAATGGCTTTACGATATTTTAAAGAGGAAATGTCTAAACTTCACGTAATTGGTGCTGGGTCATTATTGGAGTTTGTTTTGAATGATTCAAAATTTGGAATGCCTGTTGGTAGAGTGCAATTCATGTACTTAAGACCTTTATCATTTGGGGAATATCTGGATGCATCTGGAAATAATAAACTTCGAAATTTTTTAAAGAATTTTCATATCAATGATCACATTGAAGAAGTAGTACATAAAAAACTTCTTTCACTGGTTAGGGAATATTTTTCTATAGGAGGAATGCCGTCTATAATTAATGAATATTTAGAATCAAAAAGTCTTTTTCAATGCCAAGAGAAACAAACCTCAATATTGTTGACTTTTAGAAATGATTTTGGAAAATATGCCAAGAGAACACCTCAAGAATATTTACAAACAATTTTTACAAAAGCTCCAGGTTTGATTGGAAAATGGTTAAAGTACTCTACACTTGATCCTGAAATAGCTCCCAAAACATTAAAAATTGCTTTGAAAAAACTTTGTGAAGCAGGTCTTATTATTCTTGTGCATGCAACTTCAGCAGCCGGGTTACCTTTTGCTGCTCACAAAAATGAGAAAAAAGCTAAATTTTTGTTTTTAGATATAGGTCTTGTGAAACGCGCATGTAACTTAGATCTAGAGCTTTTATTCAAGGAAGATCTATCTCTAATTAATGACGGTGCTTTGGCTGAACAATTTGTTGGACAAGAGCTTTTAGCTTGTATGGGCATAGATGAAATGAATGAGCTTTATGCTTGGCAGCGCCAAGAAAAAAGCAGTAGCGCTGAAATAGATTTTTTAATTTCTATAGGTTCAAAAATTGTGCCTATCGAAGTAAAAGCGGGATCTATAGGTTCACTTCGATCACTTAAGATTTTTCTTAATGAGAAAAAGAGCTCATTGGGCCTGCGTATTTCTGAAGCTATGTTTTCTATAAATCACCAAATTGCATCAATACCTTTTTATCTAATTGAAGAAATTCCAAAATTAGTCAAGGAGATTTATGGGATGCCAAATTTTTCAATTAAATAATAAAACTTTGTTGAGACTGAATCTTTTTTTTATCATCTAGATAAGTTTTAACATTTAAATTTCTTTTTAAAAAAAATAAAATTAGTTATTAAAAAGGTTATGAGAAAGTTAATAGCTATTTTATTTATTTTTTTTTCATTTAGTGCACTAAATGCACAAAACCATCAAAAAGAAATTTTCGTTTATTTTTTTTATGGTGAAGGTTGCTATCACTGTAAAAAAGAAGAAGCTTTTTTAGAAAAACTTCAAAAAAAATATCCGGATATCAAGGTTGAATATTTGGAGGTTTGGGAAAACAGACAAAATAAAACTCTTTTTGAAAATGTAGCTAAAAGGCTTCAGATAAAAGTTCTAGCTTTCCCAATAACTGTTATCGGTAATAAGTACATTGTGGGATTTTTAGATGAAAAATCAACCGGACAAAGCATCGAAATGCTTTATCTAGAAACTAAAAAGCAAAATTTACCTGATATTGTAAAAGAAAGTTTGAATAATGAAGATTATTCAATTTTAATAAAAAACAATAAGTCGCATGTTCCGGATGTAATCACACTTCCTATTTTTGGAAAAATAAATTTAAAAAAAATATCACTTCCCATTCTAACAATTATGCTTGGCGCTGTAGATGGATTTAATCCATGTGCTATGTGGGCTTTATTAATGCTGCTATCTTTTTTAATAGGCATTCAAAATAGGAAAAAATTATTTTTTTTAGGAGCTCTTTTCATTTTTGTATCTGCGTTAGTTTACTTAATGTTTATGGTGGCTTGGCTTAATTTTTTGCTTTTTTTTAGCTATCTTTCTTGGCTGAAAATTTTGATTGGTTTGATTGCAATTATTGGAGGGGGATTTTACTTAAAAGAGTTTTTCAAAAACAAAGAGGGTGTTTGTAAGGTTACACCTGGCAGAATAAAACAAAAAATATCTAATAAACTTTTTTCTCTTACTGAAAACAAGAAACTATATTTGGCTATTTTAGGTATTATATTTTTAGCTTTTTTTGTAAATCTAATTGAGCTTTTTTGCTCAGCGGGAATACCAGTTGTTTACACACAAATTTTAAGTTTAGCGCACTTATCAACATTTGAACATTATATGTACGTTCTTTTGTATATTTTTGTTTTTATGTTGGATGATCTTTTGATTTTTTCTTTAGTTGTATTTACTTTAAAACTTACCAACTTTACTAATAAATATAGCCGCATTTCTCATCTAATTGGGGGCATTGTTTTGTTAGCTATAGGTTTTTTATTAATATTCAAGCCAGAGCTTTTGATGTTCTAGCTCAGGAGTTATTATATGTTCTGTTTTAAGTGGAATATTTTGAATTTTTTCAACCAAAAATTTAGGTCTAATTTTCATATCTGAAAGTTTTTTCATATCAAACCATTGAAAAAAGATTTTCACATTTCCTTCAAATGCTGTTATTGTTTTATCTAGATCATAAATTTTAGAATCTTTATCTAAAAATTCGACTAAATAGTACATTGATATTTCGTGTGTTTTCTTGCCTCTAAAAGTATAAAGATCTTCAATAGTCCATAAAAGCCTTACTATTTTAGCTTTTTCATTAAGCTCTTCTTTCATCTCTCTTAATAGAGTTTTTTTTGAAGATTCAAAAAAATCTACTCTTCCTCCCGGAAAAAAGTAATAATCATCAACTTCAGTTTTGCATAAAAGTATTTTGTCTTCTTTTAAAATTACAGCTCCAATCCTAAAATTAAAAGAACCAATATCTCTATGATGATGGATCATTGTATTCATAAAACCTCAAAAAATAAAAATTTTAAAAAAAAATTATAAAAAAGAATTTTTCAAGCATTCATCTGCGTGTTCAATTAAATTTAGCTTTTCAGCTTCTTTAACTGTAGTCCAAATATATTTATCATTTTCTTCTTCATGTAAAATGATATTTGGTTTTTCTTTAAGAAAGGTTTTAAAAATATGCATTGTGAAATGAAAATCATCATGCGTTATATAGCATTTGTTAACGAAGATAAGATTTTCAAGTTGTATTTTAATCTTAGTTTCTTCAAAAACTTCTCTTATTACAGCCATATCAGTGGTTTCAAAGCTTTCTTTTTTACCTCCTGGAGCTGTCCATGTTCCACCTTTGAATTTATCAAAATTGCGCCTCAGCAAAAGAAATTGATCGTTATGAACTAAATAGCAGATAACAATATCTTTTTGAGAAATAAAATCTTGAGGCATTTTTAGATAAAACATAATAAAGAAAAGTATTTTTTGTAGAAAAATAACCTCTTTTTGAATAAAAATAAAG
>JAFGQY010000048.1 GCA_016935395.1 Parachlamydiales bacterium | reverse complement strand
TAGGCCAAGTATTTTCTAGTCGAGTAAAGGATCATTTTCGAGCTATAGGAGCTCCAATACCCAATTCTTGATTTGGAATGAGTATAAATAAACCAATATTAACATAATATTTTAAAAAACAACCGCTTACAGAATAAATGAAATTCAGATTATCAATCACTTAGCGATAGCCAATTATCTTTCAATGAATTACCTTAAAAAAACAAATTTCTAAGATCAATTTAACTTGACTTTGAATCAAAATTTTCATAAAAAATCTCAAAGGTTTTTTTTATTATGGATACAAGATACAAAATACAAAAGCAGCTCGCCTTAGGGGGCATGGGTGAGATATTTTTAGCATTTGATAAAGAGGCTAAAAGATTTGTTGCCTTAAAAAAAATCAAACAGGATCTTGAAGAAAAACCACTTATAATCAAAAGGTTTATAAGAGAAGCTAAAATAACATCTATTTTATCTCATCCATCAATTATCCCTATATATGATATCTGCTTTCAAAAGCCCTATTATTACACAATGCCCTACATAGAAGGAAAAACTCTTAAAGATATTTTGAATGAAGCGGCAAACAACCAAAAAAACGAGACGTATACTCTTGGTAATTTGATAAGGATTTTTCTAAACGTATGCTCAGCTATAAGTTATATGCATTCAAAAAATATTTTACACAGAGATATTAAGCCTGACAATATCATTATTGGAAACTTTGATCAGGTAATGCTTATAGATCTTGGAATTGCAAAATTTTTAAATGAAAAACAGATTGATGATTATTTAGAGTTAAAAAATGAAGACATTGAAGTTACACAACCTGGAAAAGCAGCCGGCACCTTATCATATATGCCGCCAGAGAGAATTTTAAATCATTTATCCTATTTTGAAAGTGACATTTACTCATTAGGTGCAATCTTATACAAAATTTTAACATTAGAAGTACCATCGATAAGAAAAGATCTTAAAACTTTTAAAAAAATGCTAAAGCATGAAGTTATAATCCCTCCCATTGAAAAAGCTCCTTTTAGAGATATCCCTCAAAAGCTTGCTGACATTGCAATGAAGTGTTTGGAAAAAGATTTAAAAAACAGATATTCATCTGTAGATGATCTGATAAAAGAGATAAAAGATTATATTGATGGAACGCCTGAGTGGGTTTTATCCGCAGATTTAGATATTAACAAAAAAAGTGACTGGCAGTTTCAAGAAAATATTACTCTATCTAAAAATATTGCTATCTCTAAAAACGAAGATATTTTTGAATGGATTACTTTGATGGTATCTAAAAAGTCTTTCTTTACAAATGTTACAATAACAGCTGATATTTCAATGGATGAATTTTCAAATGGTCTAGGCTTTTTTTTAAATATTTTAAAAGATACATCTTCTTATAAAATCGATGAAGGGTACAGACTTTGGATAAATGTAAATGAAAAAGAGAGCCACCTTTATCATTCTAATGTGATTATTGAATCAAGCAAAATAGATATCAAACCCGATGTTTTTAAAAACATCAAAATTCAAAAGGTTGATGATAAACTAAGTATTTTTCTAGATAATGTTTTGATTTTTTCACATGAATCTCATCTTTTTTTAAAAGGTGGATATTTTGGTTTTGCATACAAAGATACAAATTTTTTAATCAAAAATTTAAAAATATATACATCTTCCTACAATGTTATGGTGAACTGTTTGGCGATTGGAGATGCTTTTTTTATTAAACAGGATTTTGATAGTGCAATTGAAGAATATAAAAAAATAGCTTTTTCTTTTCCAAGAAGACAAGAAGCCTCTGAAGCTCATTTTAGATGTGCAACGGCCTATTTAGAAAAAGCAAAAAAAACTAAACTTAAAAAAAAACAATATTTTGATCTGTCTCTTTTAGAATTTGAAAAGCTTCATCAAACTCCATCAAAACCTTATGAATATCTCGGTAAATCTCTTGTTTATGCTGAAATGAAAGATTTCATTGAAGAAGCTAAATGCTTAGAGCTGATGATAAGAAAACACAAAGATCATCAATCAAAAGAAACTTTAAATGCACATATTATACATAGAATGCATCAATGCTCAGTTAAAGATAAAACTCAAGCTTACAGAATAGTTTTAATAGCTCTTAGATTTATAACAGATCTTCTTAAAAACCGGGATACAAAAAACCTTCTAACTAGTTTAGATAAAAATTTAGAAAAACTTTATTTTTATGATAATTCAAAGGACTTAGTAAATAGCCTTATCATAAAACTTGGGTTTATTTTGAATAAACCTGAATTAATCTTGGAAAGTTTAGAATCACTAACAGAAGAATGTTTAATAAAAATGTCAATATTTGCACTTTTAGAGCTAGATAAAACTAAATTAGCAATTAACTTTTTAGAAGAGAAAAATAGCTTTGAATTTTTAAAACCTTTTAAAAATCTTTTTTTTGAGGCTTTAAAAATATTATCCAGCAAAAATGAAAGCTCTTTATTAAACTTCATAAATGAATTTTCAAAAAGCCCAAGTAATGATAGCGCAAGAATATTGATTTTCCTTTTCGAAAAACTTTTAGATGAGAAAAAAAGCGCTTTAATAATCAAATCCTTTGAGAAGATCCATAAATTGGATATTTCTAAAGAATATCAGGTTCATTTGGATAATATTTATATACGAGCATGCTTTTTAGAAAAGAAATTTTTAAAAAACATTGGCGATATTTTTTCAAAATATAAAATTGAGAAAATAAATAAAGATAACCACCCTCTTCATTTTTTATATGGTCTTTGGCTGTATACATCTGAAAATACTGAAATCTATAAAACATATTTTTCTTATGTTTTGGATATCTATCATCCATCATCATATGCTCTGTCTTCGCACTATCTAAAATATCGAAAAAAATCCATTTTAAAAAATGCATTTTATTTTGAGAAAAAAAGGCTTCAAAGAGATATTTTTATACATAGAAAAGTCGTTTCATAATTTTTTTAAAATTTGACTTTTGCATCTTATTAAAAGCAAAAACTATAAATAATTAGGAAAACAACATTTTGTAAGTTAAAAAGTTATTTTTAACCTTTCAGCTTACTTTTATTCTCATAATAATACATTCCGTACTGACCGACTAAAGCTATAGTTGAAAGCACTAGCATAGTAGGAGCTACGATTTTAAAGTTAAACCAAGCGCTAATTGCAATTATAATTCCCATTACAAATAGTGAAACGCATTTAGCCAATTGACATAGTTTGAAATTTTTCACATCTTTTGAAAGTTTAGATCCGGAATTTAATTCTGCAATCAATCTGACTACTTTACCTGTAAATGAATAAGCTAAAGTAGCCCCGGAAATAACATTAAGCCAGCTCATTGTTGAAGCTGTAAAAGTTACAATATTTGCAGCAGATCCCAAAAGAGCTGTTTCAGATATATTATTTGTAATATCAGCCAGATTTTCTGAAACGTTAATAACCTTTTTACCAAGAAGATAGTTTCTAAAATCATTCAGATTTTCAACTAAATCAGCAATGTTAAAAGCATTGACAACTCCATCTAAAAAAGAAAGACCATTTTTGATAGCTGCAGTGTTAGCGCCGGTTAAATAATTATTCCATCCAAAAATAAAATGATGAAGAGATTTAAAAAGATCTCTTGGCCTTGCATTGACACAAAAATCTATCATTAAGTCAAAGTGATCTACTTTTTTCATTGATGCTAAAGCTGTCATAATAAAAATCCTTATAAAATCTTTTTTGATCTGGAATTCTAAGAAATAAATCAAAAAAATAAAACTAAAATTTTGTTAATTTTGACTTATGCTAATTTTTTTGCTATTTTTATATGAAAAACTTAACAAAAATAAAAATTTTATATGCAAGATTTAGATAAAAGCTACGATCCTAAGAAAATTGAAGAAAAGATTTTAAAATTCTGGGGCGACAATAATTTTTTTAAAGCTGACTCAGATTCCAAAAAAGAGCCCTTTTCCATTGTTATTCCTCCTCCTAATGTTACAGGGGTATTACACATGGGACATGCCCTTGTAAATACTCTTCAGGATATTTTGATCAGATTTAAACGCATGCAAAACTTTGAAGCGCTTTGGGTTCCCGGAACTGACCATGCCGGCATAGCAACACAAACAGTTGTTGAAAAGCATTTAATTGCAAAGCTCAAAAAAAGAAGAAAAGATTTTCAAAGAGAAGAGTTTATAAAACATATATGGGACTGGAAGGAAGAAAAAGAGCATATTATTTTAAATCAGCTTAAAAAGCTCGGGTGTTCACTTGACTGGTCCAGGCTCTGTTTTACCATGGATGAAAATTTATCTCAGGCTGTTAGGGTCGTTTTTAAAAAAATGTTCGATGAAGGACTTATTTACAGAGGAGATTATTTAGTTAACTGGGATCCGATTACACAAACTGCTTTAGCTGATGATGAAGTTGAACATGAAGAAATAGACTCACATATTTGGTATTTCAAATATCCGCTAAAGGATAAAAGCGGATATATTACAGTTGCTACAACCAGACCTGAAACCATGCTTGGAGATACAGCTATAGCGGTATCACCTAAAGATGAAAGATATAAATTTCTTATTGGAAAAACAGTAATACTGCCTATCGTTAACCGAGAAATTTTAATTATTGAAGACAGATTTGTAGATCCAGCATTTGCAACAGGTGCAGTTAAAATTACACCGGCACATGATTACAATGATTATGACACAGCACAAAGACACGATCTTGAAATCATAAATATTATGACACCAGACGGCAGAATTAATGAAAACGGCAAGGAATTTTTTGGGCTTTCAATGCAAAAAGCAAGAGAAGCTATTGTTGAAAGGATGAAAAGCTTAAATCTTTTAGAGAAAATTGAGCCTTATAAGTTAAGGGTTGGAATTTCATATAGATCAAAAGCCAGAATTGAGCCTTATCTTTCCAAACAGTGGTTTGTAAAGATGACTCCTTTTAAAAACAGGCTTATGAGCGCTATTAAAGAAAACAGAGTAAACCTTATCCCTGATGGTTATAAAAACATTTACTATCACTGGATTGATAATTTAAAAGATTGGTGTATATCACGTCAGCTTTGGTGGGGACATCAAATTCCGATCTGGTACCACGCGGAAGACCCTAATGTGATGATATGTTATGACAAAAAAGGACTTCCTCCTGAAGTTCAAAAAGAACCTGAAAAATGGACTCAGGATGAAGATGTTTTGGATACCTGGTTTTCTTCAGCTTTATGGCCATTTTCAACTTTAGGCTGGCCAAATAAAACAAAAGATCTAAAAAAATTCTATCCGACATCTATTTTGATAACCGGCCATGATATTTTATTTTTCTGGGTAGCTAGAATGATTTTGATGGGTGAATATGTAATGAATGAAATTCCTTTTAAAGAAACGTTTATTCACGGACTTATTTACGGAAAATCTTATTTTAAAAATGAAGATGATGGATCAGTTACCTACCTTGAAAAAGAAGAAAAAAATAGATACGATCTGGGTGAAAAGCTACCAAAAAATGTTTTTTCTAAATGGGAAAAAATGTCTAAATCCAAAGGCAATGTAATTGATCCAATAGCAATTATTGATGAATATGGAACTGATGCAACAAGAATAGCTTTAACTTCTCTTGCTACACATGCAAGGCAGATTGATTTGGATAAAAGAAAATTTGATGAATATAAAAATTTTGCAAATAAGATCTGGAACGCTACCAGATTTATTTTGCAAAATCTAGAAGAAAATTTAGAAAAAAATCTTCCTTCATTAACAGGTGAAGATATTGAAAATGGACTAGATATTAAAAATCTTACCTTAGAAGATAAATGGATTTTAAACAAGCTATCTATAACTATAAAAGAAGAGATTTTTTATTTAGATAATAAACACTTTGACAAAGCAGCAACTCTTCCGTACAGCTTTTTCTGGGATGATTTTTGCGCCTACTATCTTGAAATGACAAAGCCTTATGTTTTTGGTAATTTCAAAAAAGAACTTAGAACAAATAAACAAAAGATTCTTCTCTTTGTTTTATTCTCCTGCGTAAGACTTATGCATCCAATAGCTCCTTTTATTACAGAAGAGATTTTTTCAAAAATTTTACAAAAATATCCAAAACTTACACTTTCAAAAAAAGGTATTCTTGATTCATACTCAAAAGACTTTATAGAATCGCTATCTAAAAAAGCCTGCGCAGTATCAAATTACCCAAAACCATTTGAGATTTTTGAAAATGTAGATGCTGAATTTGATATAATTAAAGAAGCTCTTTACATCATCAGAAACATTAGAGCAGAAATGAAAGTTCCCCCCTCTCAAAAAACTGATCTTTTCATTTATTGCAATAAAAAGACAAGCGAACTTGACTTAATAAAAGAAAACGAACACTTAATAAACTTACTTGGAAAAATTGAAAAAACAACTTATGTAAATAATGAAAAAGATCTTCCTAAAAACGGTTCAGTATCCCTTTTAAAATCCTTAAAACTCTTTATACCTATTCCAAAAGAGATGATAAATCAGGAGATAAAAAGGCTTGAAAAAGAGAAAGAAAAACTTTTGAAGCAAAGTTTACTTTTTGAAGATAAACTTAAAAATGAATCTTTTTTACAAAATGCACCTAAAAACATTATAGATGATATGGAAAATTCATTTAAGATAACAACATCTAAGTTAAAAGAAATTGAAGAAAAACTGTCTTCTTTTAGCGAATAAACTATTAATTAAAATTTTGATTATTATAAATTAATTTTTTC
>JAFGQY010000047.1 GCA_016935395.1 Parachlamydiales bacterium | reverse complement strand
TAGGCCAAGTATTTTCTAGTCGAGTAAAGGATCATTTTCGAGCTATAGGAGCTCCAATACCCAATTCTTGATTTGGAATGAGTATAATGTTAATATTTAAAATTAAGTATAAAAAAAATGCTAACAGTAAATAAAGTTATAAATTCTCATCGAAGTATAATTTTTTTAAATGGTTTTTTACCTGATAAAAGAATTATAAATCATATTAATACATCTTCAACTCTTATAGCTGCAGATGGAGCTGTTAACGAAATGAAAAAGTTAGATCTGATTCCAGATTTGATAATAGGAGATGAAGATTCAGTAATACATCAAAATAAAAATATTAAGACAATAAAAATTTTAGATCAAAATTATACTGATTTTGAAAAATGTATTTTTTATGTAAAAGAACAAAATTTATTACCAGCTCTTGTGCTTGGAATAAATGGCGGTGAAATAGATCATGTTTTGGGAAATATTCAGGTAATTTTAAAACACGCGAATAATCAAGAGTTGTACTTTTTGGATACATATGAAAAAAAATCTAATTCTGAAATTAGTATAGGAATTAAAATGGGTATTGTTTTGAGCAATAATAAGCTTTCTATTGATTTAAAGCATCAGAGCACAATATCAATCATATCTTTTGATGCTGCAACAATCAATTCAAAAAATCTTAATTGGGAATTGGAAAATAAAAAATTAAACATTGATGGTGTTTTAGCTTTAAGAAATAAAAATACCAAAAACAGTATTGAACTTGAAATTGTAGAAGGAAAAGCCCTGGTAATATTTGATATAAGCGAAGTCTTTTTTGGATAGAGTAATTTTAATATTTACTTGAACTTGAAACAATGTGCAAATAGGCCTTTTTGTAGTAGCTGAAGCTTTTTATCTTCAGATAATTGTAGAATTTTTTTTTTGTTCAAAAGTGTCATAAAATGACATTTTTATGGATAACCCATGCATTTCTTGATTTTATACTTGAATCTTTGGTATTTATCAAATTGATTGGTTGTAGTGATTTTGTTTGAATAGATTGCTATCCAGTTTTTTGGGGGGATAAAGTGACTAATAAATTTTTATGTGATTTTGCTATAGATCTTAAATCTTTTAAAAATCTTGGCAAGATTTTTAAAAAGTTCAAATCCGATCATTTTTTAAAATTAAATGAGTTTGAAAAAATAAACTTCATAAGCGAAATTCTATACAATCTTATTAAAAAAGAAAAGCAGCCCTGTTTTTTACTAAAAGCGGTTTTAGATTTTATATCTAAAATTAAAGAAAAAAAAATTGTTCACGATTACGGACTTTCTCATTTTGAGCTTTGGCTTAATCAATATTCCCATTTGAAATTCAAAGAAAATTACCTGACAAGAGCGAAAATTGCAGGTAAATATATACCTCGAGACGAATATCAAAGGTTTTTCCCGATAGGTATGGGAAAAATATTTGATGGATCTCACTTTGTAACAGCTCATCAATCTCCCGACTTAGATACAACTATTGCTTCTTTTTGGGGGTGGCTGGATTCTTTTGCCGCAAGAGTTGGAAAAAACCTGCATTTTTGGAATGTTCCGGGAGGTATTCCGACTACATTTATTGAAACCAATCTTTTGTTTAAAAATATTTTCACCGATGCAATCTTTGATCTTCCTAAAACAAGAACAGCGCTTACTTTGACAAGTAAAGATATTTTGACTCAAAAGACACTTTTGAAGAAAAAAACATCAGCTCATACGATTGACATCGAAAGTGGACAAAGACAAAAAGCTGTAGTGATTGTAGATGATAATGGATACTATCTGGGGGATTGGAGAAGTTATGATGTGGAAGGTGTTAGACAGATCATAATGCTTTTAAATAATACACTTAGATGGTTTGAAAATAATATCCACATAAGCTTGATTAGCCTTTTTTCTCAAAAAAATCTTAAAGTTGAGGATATCCCAAAATTTATCAAAGAAGTTTTTGATGTAAAAATCAAGGATTGTGATCCTGTTCATGAATATAGCGAAAAACAAAAAAGATATTTAAATGATTATTTGGAGAAAGTAATAGGTGTAAAAAGGGGAATAAATGCTACTTTTGAAGAATTCGCTCAAACTTTATATGAGCAAAAGGTAATAGAGCTGCATGATTTTCATAAAATATTTTCAGTATTTAAAAAAAGTGGTATTTTTGATCGAAAGGGAAAACTTTTTGAAGATAGACCAAAAATATTTAAATATTTAGAAAAAATAATTTTGGGATTAAATTTAGCCTTTCAATCAATAAGATCTTATGTTGAAAAATTAGACATCGCTCTTAAAATTAAAAAAAGCGTCTTTGGTTATTATCCTCACTTTATAAGTTTAAAATCCGATATCGAAGAAATAAAAATGAAACTAGGATCCAGAAATTACCTTACAGTAAACATTCCTTGCCATGGAAAATATGTTCCTGTAGGTATTGTTAGAGCTCAAGATTTAAGAGAAAGGTTTTTAGGAACCGTTTCTTTAAGGGATTTTGGAAATTTTGAAGAGATTAAACTTTCTTCTTATTTTCAAGTCATAAGTATTGTAGATCATCATAAAAATAGACTTAACACCTATACTCCTGCTGTAACAGTAGTATCTGATGCTCAATCTACAAATACTTTAGTAGCCGAATTAACAATGCAGATAAATGATAATTTCAGCCTTTCTTGTATGAACAGGGAAAAAATTCAAGCTCTTTTAAAAGATGGCTCTATTTCTTCAAAAGTTTATTCAAGGGTTTTGAAGAAAAAGGAAATTATCTCTAGAAATAATGATTTTTATATTCACCATCAAAGAGAGTTTATTGAATATTTACATTTCTTATTCGGCATTTTAGATGACACTGATCTTTTGATGAAGGTTACTAAAAAAGATGTTATAGTAGTAGCCGAGCTGCTTAATAGAATGAAATCTATAATGATAAAAAAAGATACTGAAATTATTAATTTTGATGATATTGAGTTAGATGACCATTTTCCAAAAAAAGCAGCTGAAAGAATTTTGAAAAATAAAGATATGTACTCTCTTTATAGAAAAGTTTATTTATATAAAGAAAAAGAGGTGAATAAGAATTTACTATTAGCTTCTAAAAATCATACCTCTAATATTTTTTCAGATATAAAAGTCCAAAACGCATGCAGCGCTGTTAGTCAAACAAAGATGTTTTTGAAAAATATCAAAACTTTTGAAAAGCATGTTAATGTCCTTCGAAATAGCTGGGTGGAAATGGCTAAGGCAAATTACAAAGAAAGGCCTGAAATAGATCTTCATATACATATGATTTCTACTATAAGAGGATCTGAAGATGTTTATAGTGGAAAAGTTGAAAAGTATAAACATAAGGATGAACTTTGGATATGGATACCAAAAGCTGAGCTTGCAATAGAACATTTGAAAAGCTTTTTAACCTCTTTTTCAAGATCTCCTCATATAATAGAAAACATGCTCTATGCGCAGTTTTTTGGATCTAGCGCTGAACTTTTCAAACAAATCTTTGAAGAAAGTTTTGTAAGTTTGGAAAAAGTTACATTTAAAAAAGATTTGCCAATAGCTGTTCTTTATTATAATGCCGGCACTATTAATTCTAGAAAAGCTATGATATCACCCTACTTACCAAGTAGAACTGGATAGAAATTAAAATAATTTTTACATCTTGTCATAATTTAATTTTAATTTAATAATCGCAAACTCATTTTTTTTAAAAAAAATCTTTAAAAATATAGGAGTTTATTATGTCATTTTTAGTAAGACCTTTTGGATTTGGTGGTGCTCAAATACAGAGCGCTGATGTAGGGATAGCGCCTGAGTTACAAAGATTAGAAAAGGGAGCAAAGGAGGCTTTTAGTCAGTTCGCAGCCAAAGCTTATGATGATATTAGAGGTTTGGAAGGAAGAGTTCAAGAAGTACAACATTCTCTTGATGAAGTAGAAGCTCAAGAGGGTGGGAATTTAGAAAGAATTCAAGCTTTAGAAACAGAAAATCAAGAGCTCAAAAGACAGGTTTTAGAAGAGCAAAAAAAAGGTGCGGATCATGAGCAAAAAGGGGCTGATAAAGCTAACGAGGAGGCTCAAGTTAAATTGCGTCAAATGCAAGAACAATTAGGCGCAGCTCAAAGAAGGGCTGAAGAGGCTCAAAGAAAATTAAGACAAAGCGACGCTCACTCAAAACAAGAATTATTAGATGCTCAAAAAGATCTTGAAAGAGTAACTCAATTACATCAAGGTATTCAAGAAAAGGCACTATCAGCAGAAAATGAAGCATCTGAAGCAAGAAGAAAAGTTCAAGAAATTCAATTCCGATTAGCCAATCTTCAAAAAGAGTTGATCATAGAAAAAAGAAGAGTAGAAAAGCTAGAAGAAGAAAAAATTCAAGGGGCATTTAAAAGAGCTAGAAGAGCTCAGCGGCTTGAAAGACATTTAGCGATAGGAATGCAAGGTCCCGGCAGTCCAGATGGTCGTTTAAGAGCACATGCTCACCATTTATTACCTGCAGCAGCTGGAGGATCTCCCCAAAAAAGAAGAAAGTGAGATGTTTTGTAATTCATTTTTATAAAAAATTGGAGTTTTTATGGCAGCGACAGTAAATATAGGAGAATCCTCCTGGAGAGAACTTTGCTCCAGAATAATGCTGAATCAGAAACAAAGATATGTTTTATTAAGAGCTGATGCTAGCGGTTTACTAGGTCAATCGGCTCAATTTTTAGGATCTTTTTATAGAGTTCTAGCTGCAGCTGAAGCTGATGTAAATAGAGCTATTTGCATGGCAGATAATCTGCAACAGAGACTGTCAACAGCTTATGCAGAGTTAGGTCGAGTTAATCAGTATTGTTCAGATTTAGAAAAAAAAGTTGAAGGGCTTCGAGAAGAACTTCTTAAAAGAAAAAAACTTGAACCCAGAGAAGATTTTGAACAGCAACAGGTTGTCTTATTAGATCCTAAGGAAATAAATCCTTTAGCTAAAAGGAGAAAAGAGGGTTAGAAAAGATTGTTTTTTTCGATAATCATTCATAAAAAAAGGAGCTAAAAAATTAGCTCCTTTTTTTCGAAAAATTTGAAAAATAGAAATTACTCAGCGTGAGACGATGTTTTTCCTTCTTCAATAATTTCTAAGTTAACTCTAATTCCATTTCTTGATGCTACTGACATTAGAAGAGTTCTAATAGCATTTATGGTTTTGCCTTTTTTTCCAATTATTTTACCAATATCTGATTTTTCTACGGATAACTCAATTATTAATGTATGAGTACCGCCAATTTCGTTGATACGTACTTTATCAGGATGATCAACTAGGTTTTTCACAATGTATTCTACAAATTCTTTCATAGCTAACTCGACCTCTTTTTAAGTTCAAAAAAAATAATAAATAACTTTATCAAGCTATAATACCTGAGAAATATATAAAATTCTAGATTAATAGAAAATTAAAAAAAAATAGTCTAAAACATTTTTTTGAATTTTTTAAAATCTTCCGGCAGGGGAGCCTCAATTTTTAAAGGCTTATCAGTAATAGGATGAGTAAGTTCTAAGATTTGAGCATGTAAAAGCTGGCGATTTATTTTAAAATGACTGTTTATTGATTTATTACCATAAACCTCATCTCCTAATATTGGGCAGTTTAGATGCTTTAGATGGACTCTGATCTGATGAGTTCTGCCTGTTTTTATAAAAACCTCAAGTAAAGAAAATTTTTCATTATATTGAAGAGTTTTGATCTGAGTGATTGCTTCTTTTCCATTTTCATTAACTGCCATTTTTTTTCTATTTACAGGGTGCCTTGCTATCGGTATAGAAATTTCTTGATCTTGAGGTTTGTTTAAACATATTGCTAAATATTTTTTAAAAATTTTTCTATTTTTAAATTGCTCTATCAGTTTTTGATGAGCTTTTTGAGTTTTTGCAGCTAAAAGAACTCCGGAGGTATCTTTATCTAATCTGTGTACTATACCAGGTCTAATATCATCACTTTTCCTAATCAGATCTTTGCAGTAAAAAAGTAGCGCGTTCACAAAAGTATTAGACCAATTACCGGCTCCAGGGTGAACTACCATTCCTGCAGGCTTATTTATAGCTAAAATATCATCATCTTCATACAAAATATCAAGAGGGATATCTTCGGCTTTAAGGTCTATGTCAGGTAGTGCTTGAAAGTAAATTTCTATTTCATCATTTATTTTAGGAATAAAACTTTTTTTTACTTTTTTACTATTTACAAGAACGCATCCATTTTCAATTAGATATTGAAAATATGTTCTAGATTTAGCCTCAAATTGTTTTGATATGAGCTTATCTATTCTCGTAAGTTCAATATTGTCTGTTATTAAAAAATTATCTGTCATAAAAATGGTGGTATTTTTGGAAAGTATTTTAGCATATTTTTCTATCTGAAAATAGTAAAATGAAATTTTTAGTAAAACGATCGAACTTTATTTTTAAAAAGTTTAAACTCTACTGCCCAATAATTCTTTTTTAAGAAGCAATCAAGACCCATTTTTTTGAAAATCTCTGTAGGTAAAATAACTGAAGATAGATCAGCGTTACTATTCATTATTTTATTGTAGCCATTTAAATTAATAAATACTTTGCATAAGCCCTTATAAGGATTTGTAGAGACTGACTGAATATCACTATTGGAAAGATTAAAAGAGCTGTTTTTTGTCATTTTTTCCAGGCAATCATTAGCAAGGGTGCGTTTCATAGCTAAATATTGACATTTACTTAAATTTTCTTCTTCATAGACTTCTGGTTTTTTACAAGAATTATTTTTCTCTTGAAAATCAGGATCTTTTAAAAGAAGATTTTCTAAATTTTCCTCTCTTTTTTTCTTATATTCTAAAAGGCAGTTATTTGGAGCATTAGCAGTTTTAGTTTTTTCAGCTGTATTGATAAAATTAGGGGGATTTTGAGTATTTATATTCTGTGATTTTTGAAAAAAAATATTTACGAAAGAATAAATTTCAGGTGATAAACTGATGAATCCTAGCGCAAACTTTTTTAATGCAGTTTTTGTTTTTTTATTAAAAATATCTTTAAATGCTTGAACGTAAAAAAATGTTGCCAAAGGATATCTGATGACTCTTGTAAAATCACCTCTATTAACATAGTGATATATTGCACCTAACCCAGAAATAGCACTTAAAGCTATTGATGAATGATTGCGACTCCAAATTATGGCTTTTTTAGCTGTTTGATAAGGATTTTTTAATATCTGCAGAGTATGATTAAAAATATTGGAAATCATTAATAAGTGTTCCGTTGTTTTTTTAAAAAAATAATTGTTCTATAATTATTTTAATTTTTACAAG
>JAFGQY010000046.1 GCA_016935395.1 Parachlamydiales bacterium | reverse complement strand
GCTTTTCTTTTTTTGTTTTTACTCTTGCAAGGCCGGTTCAGTTTGAGAGTGAAATGCAAGAGATTAAAGAAAGTAAAAGCAGAGTTGATAATGAAATAAAGATTGCTGATGAAGCATTATTTTTGAAGCCGCAAAAACTGGAATTTTTTGATTTTTTATTTTTGAAAGATGAAATTGATGTATGTTTGAACGACCCAAGACCTGATCAAATTGATAAGAAAAATATTTTTGAAATAAAAATTAAATCTTCCAATGAAGAGTGCAAAATTTTTGAAAATGAAAAATTATATTTAGATATTTTAGATGAAAATAGGGTGAAATTTTCAAAAAAGGATAAAAAGGCATTTTGTTCATTATATTTAAATTTTATAGATTCAAATAAAGTCAAAATCAATATTGAAGCGGATTTAAGCCAGTTTGGGATAGATGAGATAATTAAAAACAGTTTTACAAAAGATTTGAGTGACAATTTTTATAATAAGGATTTACTTGAATTTGCGATAGGAAGCGAGTTCAAAATATTTTCTTTAGCGAAGCTGTATACTGAAGATAAACTTTTGTCTATATACTTTAAGAATAATGAAAATAAAAACCAAAAAAGATTAGAGATAGATTCTTGCATTCACTACATAGATGATAAGGATATTTTGATTTTTCAAGACGGTAAATGGGAAAAACCAAAAGATGGAATCGATACTAAAAAATATTCTATAGCAAGAGTTAAATCAATAGATTCAAAATTGGCACAAATTGAAGCTTGGAATGTTGAAGGTGATAAAAAATACCTATTTACTTTTTCCTATGAACCTTCAAAGCCAATGGTTTCAAAAGCAGATTTTATTACGTCTGCAAGAAAAAGAACTAATACTTACATTAGTATTTTGGTAAATAAGCAAAGGCTTATCGTAAAAGAAAACGATCTGATCATAAAAAAAGATTTAAGATACAGGCTTTTGAAAAAAGATCTCGATTTTTCAAAAATTCAAAAAGAAGAAATTTTCTATTTTGAAAAAATTGAAAAGAGAAATAAGGAGATGTATTTGATCGGATATTTATTTAATCCGATGCACACAACTATTCAAAAAATAGAAATTCCAATGACATCAAACATAAGTCAAAGCAGAAATAAAAGAGGGATAATATGATAAAAAAAATAGTTTTGATAATTTTACTTTTTTCATCTACTTACATTTATTCTGATGAGAATATTTTGATAGAGGAAAAATCAAAAAATGTTAATGAGAGTATATCTAATTTAAAAGATAAGCTTTTACAAAAATATGATGAAATTCAAATCCTGTTTTCCAAAAATGCAAATGATAGTGATTTTGAAAACCTCTTCTCCGAGATCAAAGCGTTAAAGGAGAATATCAAAAATATTGAAAATAGTTTTAGAAAAGATGCTATTGAAGAAGGGCTTAAAACAGATGAAGGGTATGCATTTTGGGATCAGGGGGAGACAACTATATCTCAGCTGATAATGGAATATGGATCTCAGGAATATTTATATGTTGTGCCTCATGAGCTAGGTTCAATGAAAATTAACTTATACTCTACTATTCCAATACCTAAAGAGAGCTGGGATGAGATGATTTTTTTAATACTTTCTCAAAACGGTATTGGAATTAAAAAGCTAAATCCATTTTTGCGTCAGCTTTACATTTTGAAACATGACCCTGCATATATAGAAGCGATAGTAAGCTCTCAAAAAGATTTAAATCTTATAGAAGATACAAAGACAATAGCTTACGTATTTTCACCTGATCCTGAACAGGTAAGATCTGTTCAAAGTTTTTTAGAAAGATTTTCCGATATGAAGCATACGACAGTTCAAGCGGTAAAGACAAATGTGATAGTTGTGGGATCAAAACAGACGATTGAAAGACTTGTGAATTTGTATGAAAAGGTTTTTGAAAAAGCTGAAGGAAAGGTAATTAAGGTTTTAGCTCTTAAAAAAGTGGGAGCTGAAGATGCTCACAATATTTTAAAAGCATTTTTTTCTGAAACGAACGCAAAAACAAGACCCTCTTTTTATCAATCATCTTCAGATGATCTTTCTATTATTCCACAAGGGTCTTCCTTGATATTGATAGGAGATGAAAGGCTTATTAAAAGAGCAGAAGGCGTTTTAAATGATTTAGAAAATCAATTGGACGATCCTTCTGATATGACATTTTTTTGGTATACATGTAAAAACTCAAATCCGGAAGACTTGGCGGAAGTTTTAGAAAAGCTCTATTATCCAATGAATAGCGCGAAAGTATTTGATAAAACAAAAGAGATTATTAAGGATATCCCATCAACCGAGAATTCACTGCCCAGCAAACCAAAATTGATAAGCTCTCACTCAACAAATATTGAAAGCAAAGAAAACGCTACTACCAATAATTTTGTTGTAGATGCCAAGACAAATTCTATTTTGATGGTAGTTAAAAAAGAAGAGATAGAAAAAATCAAATCTCTTTTAAAAAAGTTAGATGTACCAAAGCAGATGGTAAGAATTGATGTTTTATTAGTAGAAAGAAAGATCAGAGATAAAAGACAAACGGGAATTAACCTATTAAAAATAGGATCTTCTGACGGTGAAACTAAAAAGGAAAAGGGAATAGGTATTAGTTTTGATGGAGGACATAATTCAGAAAGAAAAGGTCTTTTAGACTTTTTATTTTATAGAGCTTCTCCAAAACTGCCCTCTTTTGATCTGGCCATGAGTTTTTTAATGGCGCAAGATGATATGAAGATCTCTGACTGCCCATCTGTATTGGCCGTGAATCAAACTGCTGCCAAAATTAAAGTGGTAGATCAAATATCCATAAATAATGGAGCCGTGCCAATTGATACGCAGTCAGGGCCGAAGTATGAAAACTCTTATCAAAGAGCGGAGTTTGGTACGATAATAGAGATGACACCAACCATACATCCTGCAGAAGATAATGATTCAAAAGGATCCGTAACGATTCATACAGACATTACTTTTGATACTCAAAAAACAACAAGCGGGGACAATGACAGACCTCCTGTTACAAAAAGGCATATAGAAAATGAAATCAGAGTGATTGACGGTGAAACGATAATTTTAGGGGGCCTTAGAAGAAAAACTAAAGAAGAAGAGAGTGAAAAGATTCCATTTTTAGGAGAAATCCCCGGAATTGGAAAGCTTTTTGGTTCTACAAAAAGCTCTGATATTACGTCAGAGATGTTTATTTTTATAACCCCTCATATCATTAAAAATTCTTCTCAAGAATACGACGAGAATAACAATTTGCTTTTACAAAGAAGAGTTGGTGATATTGATGAGTTTTTAGAAAAATTGGAAATTTCTAAAAAAGATCATAAGAAAAAAATGTTTGAAAATAGTTTAAAATTGTTTTTTTAAAAGATGAAAGATAAAAAAAATCAATCAGTTTCTATTGGTGACTATCCTTTTATAAAAGAGAATAAAAAGGTTTTATCTTATCTTTTTTGTAAGAAGAATAATCTGATAGTTTTAGATGAAAATACTTCAAAGGTTTTTGTTGCTTTATCCGATATTTATAATATTGATGCAATAAATGAAATGAGGCTTATTT
>JAFGQY010000045.1 GCA_016935395.1 Parachlamydiales bacterium | reverse complement strand
GAAGTATGAATTTTACTGGCTTTAATAGCAGGAATAAGACCGGCAATCAATGCAAATATTGGAGTTATTATTAAAACAAACATCAATGCTTTTATGCTAAGCTCATTTGGCATTTTATTTCCAAAAAAAGCAGCGTTAAAAAAGCTGTGTCCTTGAATGGTAGATAAAAAATTTATCAGTGAATCTAAGTGTTTTAGAGTAAATATAGCTGATAAAATACCTATAAAAGAGCTTAAAAGTCCCATAACAAAACCTGAAAAGCCAAATATTAAAGCTATGCTTTTTGAGCTGGCTCCCATCGATCTTAAAATGGCAATTTCTTTTTTCTTGTCATTTACAAGCAAAATTAGCATGGAGATTATGTTAGAACAAGCTGCAATTAAAATGATTATTGAAATTAGGGTAAAAAGAGTTTTGTCGGATTGAAATTGCTGCATAAGATCTTTTGAAAAATCAAAATCTTTATAAGTTTCAATTTTAAAATATTTTGCAATATTTTTTTCTTCCAATTCTTTAACAATTTGATTTTTAAAATCTTCTGCTTTTTTTAAGTCTTTTGTCCAAACAAAAATTCCATTATTGCATGAGCTGTCGAATATCAAAGAAGTTGAAGATCCGTTAATAGCTCTAGTTACTTCTTGGGGAACGATTACTGATTTATTACCAATAGGTAAAACGCCCGGATCATAAAAACCTGCAACATGGATAGGAATTCTTTGCTCTTGATTAGAATTCATTGTTAAAGTCGCGTAAGATAAATAGCCGCTATCACCAATCAAAACGCCTGATTTTTGATAATTTTTCGGAAGTAAAATACCATATTTTTCTTCTTTTGTTGGAAGGGTAATATTTTCATTTTGATCAAAAAAATAAAAATTTTCGTTTTGATGGTTTTTAACATTAAAAGATTTAATTTTTGCTTTTTCAAAAGGGACCGTATCAAATAATAAATAATTATCTAAAACCTTAAACTTAATATCCTGCAAATAGTTGGCTTTTTCTAAAGCAGATTCATCTAAAGAAACATTCAACGTTACTTCATCTGCAAGATGAAGAAATACATTTTGATCTATCAGGTATTTTTTATCATTTGTAGTAAAATAGTAATGTTTGTTTTTTTCAATTATTTTACCATCAACTAATGTATCCGATGCTTTGTTTTGGCTATTTAAAAGAATGTAGACAGCTTTATCATTTTGAATATATGCTTGAGCTTTTGTGTTTGTTGCATTTTTTAAATTATCCAGATTGATCTGAGTGCCTTTTTCTAAAACTATTTGATTTATTGATATATTTTTAAAAAAATCATTAATTTTACGTTTTATTTTATCTTGCGTTTCTGCTTTTGGTAGATAGGGGATATCTAGCTGAGGATTGGAAAATGATTTTTGAATGTTTTTAGTTATATGATTAAAATCATTTTCTGAAACGGGCAATAATAATGATTTTAGGTTTGGATTGTTTTCTGTTAAAGACAGAAGGTAAGACATTTGGGTTAAAAAATTGATCTTCTCTTCTTTAAAATTAGTAAAAGGATCAACTTTTTGACGGTTAAGAGTCAATTTTAACAAAGCTGCCGATACTTCAAAATCTTGAAAATAAATCTTTTCTTTCAAATATTTTGGTTTTTCAAGTATTGAATACAAAGTTTTTACAGGATCTAAAAACTTTGCATTTATAAAATCTGGCTTTGGAAAATTGTAAGGCAGCTCTACATCAACTTCATTGTCATATGGGTTAGATACTTTTGATAAATACTTTTCTTTGATTGATTTTGGACTGTAGTTGGACTTGGAAGACATCGAGTCTATTAAATAATAGTAAGAAAAATAATATTCGTCGGTTGGTGTGATTTTTATAGGGGCATTTATTGAAGTGAGCTTTTGAAGCCAATTTTTTTCAATGCCATTTGTAACAGATAAAAAAACCAATACCAACCACACGACTATTGAAATTACAAATATCGAAAGTAGTGATATTAAAGAAGAAGAAAATCTTTTCTTTTTAAATAGCAGATATTTAAAAGCTATTTTAAATTCAAACATTTTTACTTAGCTTCTTTATAAGCCACATGTTTTCTAATGGTTGGATCGTATTTATTTCTCTCTAATTTTTCTGTAACATTTTTTTTGTTCTTAGTTGTCCAATAGCAATGCTTGCTTTCTTGGCTTTTCATTTTTATGATTTCGTTATTTTTTTTCTTTGCCATAAGGGTTTTCCTATTTTAAAAATAATTTAAGCTATAAATATAGCATAGTATCTTATTAAATTTCAAAAAATTGAGTTTTAGCTTCCAAACTTAAAAGATCGGACTTAAAACTTTTTTTGAATTTATGATATCCCAATCCTGCTATCATCGCAGCATTATCCAAGCTAAGGCCTGCTTGAGGCCAAAAAAGTTTTAAGTTTTTTAAATTTTCATCAAAAAACATTTTTCTAAGAGTTTTGTTATTCGAAACTCCTCCACCAAAATAAATAGATTTCAAATTAAATTTTTCAGCTGCTAAAAAAGATTTTTTAATTAGATCTGAAAATGCACATTTTTGAAATGAAGCTGCTATATGTTTTTTTTCTTCTTCATTAATTAATACTGGTGAATCTTTTTTTGAACTTTGACCTTTAACAGTATATAAAACCTTTGTTTTAAGTCCGCTAAAAGAAAAACAAAGAGGATTATCTTTTATCTTGCCAGCGTTGAAAATGTATTTATTTTCATCTCCAAGTTTTGCTAGCTTTTCTATTTCGGGACCACCTGGATAGGGAAGTTCAAGTATGGAGGCTACTTTATCAAAACACTCTCCAATAGCATCATCCAGTGTACCAGATAGCTTTTCATATTCGCCGATGTTTTTGATTTTCAAAAGCATTGTATGACCACCGGATATTACAACTCCAAGCGAAGGAAAAGCTAAGTTATCTAAATTATCCATCATCGAAGCATAAAGGTGAGCTTCAATATGATTGACACCTATAAAAGGTTTTTTCAAAGTTAAAGAAAGCGTTTTTGCTGTATTTAGTCCTACTAGTAAAGATCCTATAAGACCCGGGCCTTTAGCAACAGCAATCAGATCAATATGGTTTAAAGTTTTAGATGCTTTTTTTAACGCTTCATCTATTACCGGGATCATTTTATCCACGTGAGATCTTGATGCTACTTCAGGAAAAACGCCGCCATATTTTTTATGAAGATCAATTTGAGAATAAATAATATTTGATAAAATTTTTTCACCATCTTCTACAACAGACGCAGCTGTTTCATCACAAGTACTTTCTATTCCTAAAACAAGCATTTTTAAAATTTTTTGTTTAAACGTTTTGAAATTTAGTAAAATAGTAACAAAAATAGTATTTTTTGATGATTGAAAAAAGCTTATAACTAATGTTTCAAATTTTTTATTGTCATTTTTAGAT
>JAFGQY010000044.1 GCA_016935395.1 Parachlamydiales bacterium | reverse complement strand
TATTATTAATATCTTATTAAATTATATTTATTTAAAATCATAAAAGATCTAATTTAATTCTCGAATGTAAAAACCAAGTTGAGAAGAGGTTCTCAGTAGGTTTTTATTTCGAAACAATGAAAAAAGGATCTTACTTATTATGTTTAAAGATAAAAAAGAGAAAAAAAATCAAAAACCTTTTGAAAAAAAAGAAAACAGTTGCTGCGAACATCAACAAAAATCTTTTAAAGATAAAAAAGATCAAGAAAAACCTGTTGGTAAAAAATAAATTCTTTTTTAGTTTCATGCATGCAATTTTATTGCATGCATGAAAGCAAATGATTATTCTATTTAGATAATTAATCAAAAAATTATATGAACAATTCAGAGCTTATAGATATTAGAAATCAAATAGACTTAATAGATGATCAAATTATTTCTCTTTTAGAAAAAAGGTTAATGCTAGCTAAAAAGCTAGCAGAAAATAAGCTCAAAAAACAAATAGTTGATGAAAAAAGAGAAAATGAAATATTAAGCAAAATCAAATCAAAAAATATTCAAGAAATTTATAAATCTATATTTAACGAATCTAAAAAAATTCAAAAAAACTAATTTTCTAAAATTCAAATTTAAGTTTCGCCGTGAGTCCATGCAGTTCTAAGAGTGGTTTTTCAGATACTGATGCGCCTTGAACAAAAGATTGAAGATAAATTTCAGTTAAAGCATTTTGTCTTGAATAGATTTGAAATTCATATCCAAGAGATATATCAAAAAAGTATTTATTGTTTTTAAAATATGTCCCATAAGATAACCCCGTTGCTATTATAGATGAAAAGTTAATAGCGCTATATGAATTTTTAGTTAAATGTCTAAAAAGACCTGTTTTAGTGAATAGCGGATCTCCAGGTATAGTTGCCTCTTTATATTTTATCTTATAAAAGTTTTGATAAAACAGTGAAAAAGTAAAATCCCCAAATATTTTAAATCTGTCAGCTAAATACCAGTTTGTATTAAGCCCGACTCTTGGACCTATTAACCATGATTTCGAATCGGTAATGGAAAAATATTCATCATTATTATTTAAAATAGCATGCATACTTTGATCTATCCAGCCTGCTTGAAAACCAAAATTTGGATCTATAGTTAAAAATTTTCCATTATAAAACGGTCTTACAATTATCCAATCAAATATGTTAAAATTTAGCTTCCATGTATTTTTTGTAGATAATGTAAAAGTATTTTCGTTTAAATATTCTAAATCAAACCAAGTTGGATTAAAATCATAATTTGGATTATTTAACTTATAAGCTGTTGTAGTTATTGAATTATTATATCTTGTATATTGGATCATAGTTTCCCAATCATCATGATTTAAATCTATACCGAGTGCAATTCTAAAAGCAGGTTTGTATTTAAAATTTAAATTTCTGACACGACCATATTCGGTTACTGAAACATCTTGAATAGCAAAAGTAGATGTATCAACAGCAATATCTAAATCATCTTCCAAAGGTTTGAACCAAAGAAATTCACCTTGAGCAAAAATATCTACATTTGAACATATATTAATTCTTGCTGGATGATTATAAGCGGAATTTTTAGGAATTGATGGAACCTCACATTGCATCTGTTCACAACTATTACTTTTTTTGTTTTGAGGTTTTTGCTCGATTGTCTTAAAAAATGATTCTTTATCATCCTCATCATCTGTATAAGAAAATCCATTAGAAACAAATGCTAAAGTTATTAATAAAAATATGGCTGACTTTTTCATAACTGTCCCTTTTATAAAGATATTTTTTAGATTAATATCTAAAATTTAATTTTTCAATTAAAATTATGATTTTTGATTAATGAACTTATCAATCTCAAATATTGCTTGATCAAAATTTTTATCAACTAATACATGAGATCCTTCTTTGATCCTTTTAGCTTTGGCATTTGGAATAAGCTTTATAAAAACTTCAAAAGTCTCAGGATTAATAATCCTGTCTTTTTGAGCAATGATTAACAAAGAAGGAGTTTTAATTTTAGGTAAAACATTATCTAGAGGAATTGATGATAAGAGTTCTTTAAAAACTCTTTTAAAAAAAGTATAATTTTTTATCATTTGAGATAAAATGTGCTTTTTAAAATAATTACTTAAAGATAGTTTTTTACCAGTACAAAAACAAGCAAGCTCATCAAATTCTTCAATATTATTTGGGAAAAAAAGATTTTTACCTTTAGAAACTAATATTTGAAGCTCACTTTTTTTTTCAAGGTCAATTCCCAAGGGATTTATCAAGATCAAACTAGATAATTTATCTGGATTATTAGCAGCATAAATAGAAGCAATCCCCCCACCCATTGAAGTTGCTACCAAGTGAAATTTATTAAGTTTTTTTTCTTGAACAAATTTACTTAAACTTTTCTCTAGTGATTGAATGTCATATTTTTGATTTTCAGGACTAGAGCTATTACCATGACCTGGCAGATCTAAGGCAACAACATGATGAGTAGTAATAAATTTTTTTATAAAAGGAACCCAATAGCTTTTAGTACTTTGAAAACCGTGAACAAATAAAATTGTAGGACCTTCGCCGCCTTCTATATATTCAAAATGGTCTTTACCATATTTAATTTCCTTAACTTCTAAATTTAAATCTTTAAAGCTTTTGTATGTATGATATTTAACTAAGGCATAAGGTAGTACGTTATAGGCAGAAAAAAATAAGGTAACAAATAAAACGGAAAAGATTAAAAACTTTTTTTTCACTTTCAATATCCTTAAGCAATATTAACATCTATAGTATACTATATGATTTTTAAAAATTGATGAAAAGATGAAAAAACATTTAACATTTAACGAGTATTTAAAAAAACTATTTCACAAAAGAATATATAAAGTATCTGTAGATGTTTTTGATTTCACCTGTCCAAATAGAGACGGGACAAAATCTATTGGTGGTTGTATTTATTGCGATCAGTTTGGTTCTTCTTCTAGAGTTCACACGCAAAAAATATCAATTAAAGAGCAAATTTTAAAAAACATAGAAATTAGAAAAACAAGATATAAAGCAAAAAAATTTATCGTATACTTCCAATCTTTTTCAAATACCTACAAAGATGTAGATATTTTAGAAAAACTTTATGATGAAGCTGTATTTTCGCATCCTGATATCGTTGGAATATCTATCTCAACTAGATCCGATTGTATAGATGAAGAAAAAGTCAAAATGATATCTAAATACAGAAAATTTTTACCTTTTGTATCAATAGAACTTGGACTTCAATCCATGCACAACAAAACTTTAAAACTTATTAATAGAGGTGAAACTTTTGAAGATTTTTTAAAGGCTTCACATTTAATAAAAAAACATAATATTCATCTATGCGCACATGTTATATTGGGCCTTCCAAATGAAACAAAAGAAGAAATGTTACAAACGGCAAAGCAGTTAGCTAAATTAAATATTGATGGAGTTAAACTTCATATGTTAATAGTTTTAAAAAATACCATTTTAGCAGATATGTATAAAAATGGTCTTTTCAAACCACTTAGCTTTGATCAGTATGTTGATATAGCTTCTGATTTCATTAAACTTTTACCTAAAAGCACCATAATACATAGAACATCCGGCAGCGGATATGTAACAGATATCATCGAACCTAAATGGATTTACGATGATAAAATCAATATAATCGATTCAATAATTCAAAAAATCTAATTATCTTACTAGCATTTTTTTTTAAAAATTATTACTATTTAGATTAAGGTTAAAAATAGAGGAAAATATGGGCACACAAGCACAAAAAATTGTTAAATATGATCTAGAAAAATTAATTAATGAACTAAATAAAGCTCTTGCGGATGAATGGCTAGCAACTTATCAATATTGGGTTGGAGCAAAAGTTGTAAGAGGGCCTTTTAGTTCAATTATAGTAAAAGAGCTTGAAGAGCACTCTAAAGAAGAATACGAACATGCTGAAATGTTAACAGAAAGAATTATCCAATTAGGTGGAACTCCTATTTTAGATCCTCAGGATTGGTATAAATTCACAACATGCGGATATATTAAACCGAAAAATTTCAATCAAATCGAAATTCTTAAGGATAATATCAAGGGAGAAAGATGTGCTATTGGCGTTTACAATAATCTTTTAGAAGAGATTAAAGGAAAAGATCACACTACATTTCATATTTTAAGAAAAATACTTAAAGAAGAAATTGAACACGAAGAAGATCTTCAGACCATTTTAGAAAACATACAGATAAAATAGCTTAATTAAAAGTTGTTATTTTTTATATGAAGTAAATTGAGTCCAGGGTTGAGTCGGTCTATCCCAAAGATATTTTTCTTGCCAATTCCACTGTGGATGCTTATAAAAAAACTTATTTTTTAAAAAAGCTCTGCCGCAAGGCCTTCCATATCTAGCAATAATTTTCATATTTTTAGCAAGCTCTGTTGTAGTAATCATGCAATCTATCGCGCCAGCTGGAGTATAAGGATCGGGATGAGTAGCAGCTGATGAGCTCATTGATTTTCTTGAATCTTCATCATAGTGAGAACATACTGTATTAGCACCAGCTTTTGTCTTTTTTTGATAGACATCATAGTGATCTGACATAATATGTTTGGCAACATCAACATTAATGTTTTTGTAATACTTTTCTAAAAGTTGCGGTATTCTGACTCTTCTACCTCCGGTGTGTCTTCTAATATCGTTATACCCTTCTCCATCACATTCTAAGTTTCTAATTCTTGGATCATCTGCAACATTACATCCAAAAAAATATCCATCCTTTTTCTTTTCAAAATTTTGGAATTTAATTCCCTGTTCAAATTTAGCTATTTCATTTGTATTGATGTCTGCAATTAACCAAGAAGCCGGATTTCCACCATTATTTCCTTTATTTAAAATTGAAACAAATTCATCAATACTATCAGCATATTGCATAGCAAGTCTTGCTCTAACATAAGATGGAATACCATCTTCTTTATAGCCATTAAATCCGGCAAGTGATGTTTCGAGCCCAATTATTCCTGAAGACATAATAAAAAAGTCTGACATTGATGCAATGTATCCAGGAGTAGTTTGCATCAAAATTGTATGTCCTTTTTCGGGTTTAATATCTAGAATGACATTTACCCATTGAACGTTCCAAAAATCATCAAAAGATGAGTGTGACATAACAATTTTATTATCTGAAGTAGCCGTTCCCGTAGCTAAAAAAGCTGAACATCTTTCTCTTTGATGACCAATTGAAAGTGGAATATATGATGCATAATTAGATTTAACAGTAGACCACCAACTTTCTGCAAGTCCAATGTATCCGTTCCAGGCTATGATTTCATCTAACGTTGTCTGAAACCCTCTAGCTGTAACTCCAGCAGCTATACCTTTCATCTCCTCTAATAGCTCTTGGGGGATTTTATTTTTATGCATTTTCACAGCTTCTGTTATTAAAAAATCCATTTTAATTCCCATTGTCTGATATGTCATATCACTATAACAGTTAAAAGCATCTTTATATTCCTTAGCTACTAAATAACCATGTTGAAACCCTCTTTCGTAAGCATCTCCTTCAATATGCACATAAACCCAACCATTTTTATCATATCTAAAACCTTTATGATATTTTTGGACTTTGATATTTTCTTTTTTTTGTTTGCAAGAAAAAGTAAATAAACACATCAATAATATAGATAAAAATACAAAAGTCTTTTTCATAAAAATCCCCTTTTAAAGCTACATCTTATTTTTATTATTATTAATTTATAAATTTTTGTCTTTGAAAAGTATTTATCTTAAGGAGATATAGTTAACTTTAAAGGATTATCGCAAACAAAAGTAGATTTTTGTTTCATCTGCCAAATTTGAATTTTACCAGGCAGATCAAATTTAAAAAGAGAATATCTAAACCAATTTACAGGTGATAATAAGGGAGGAGAAATTACCTCTTCTTTTTCCGGATCTTTAATTTTCCTGCCATTTTTCCCTCTAATTCCGCCTAGAAATGACGCTAAAAAAGAAACAAAAAAAGCTATAACGACATTTTTAATTTTATCAATTAATGCAAATAAGAAACTATCCACTTTTTTGACAAAATCAGGGAAGAAAGAGATAAATTTTTCTTTTATTGAAACTACACTGCTTTTTAAAAACACTGCCAATTTTCTTAAAATATTTGGGGATATTTCACAGATAATTTCATCCAAACTGGCATTTGTAATAATTTGTTTGGAAAATGAATATTTTACGGCTTCTTTCACAAAAGATGTGCAATTATGATTCATAAAATTAAAAGCTAAATTTTTCCCAAAATTAATGTCATCGTTAACAAACTTTTTACAAAAATAGGTAAATCTTTTCATTTCCTCTTTGTTAAGTGGTATATTTGTAACAATTCTTTTTGAGCAATTTCTATATTCCCAAATATCCGGTGATCTAAATCTTCCTTGATCTGTAACCAAGGGACCAAAAAAGCCCATTTTATCTTTCCAATTCCAAAATCCATATCCAATAATATGAACATTTTTTGTGTCTGGATCAATAAGTCTAAAATATGGATGCCTAGGTCTTAATAAAAAATCAAAAAGGTTTGATTTGCTAAGACTTGATTTTCCGGGTGGCATTTTAGAAGTTACAATTTGCAGAATATATTTATAATTTCTTTTTGGCTTATCAAAATCTCTTTCAAATTGATGCGACTTTTTTAAAATAGCTTGATATTCGCTAGAAGATATTTTCCCTACAGGATCTAAAGCGTTTAAATAAGGGTGATGTTTAACAAGTCCTTTTTTTGTATCTAAATATGTAAAAACTTCATCACTTTGTTTGTCATATAAAAATGTCTCTTTGAATTTCGGCGAGAATTTATAATCGAATCTTTTTTTCAAATCAGAAAATCTCGTCCATTTACCTTCAATCAATATTGCAGGTTCATTTGCAATTTCCTGAATCTCATCTTTTGTTACTTTAATCTGTGATGCTAATGAAGAATCCAACAAAAATTGTGAAAATTCAGGATATTTATAAAAAAGAGCTTCTTTAAAACCATAGCTTTTCCATTTCTCAAAAAGAGTTTTATTTCTTCTAAGTAAAAAATTGTGATTTTCTCTTAAATATCCCAAAGCTCTATCAAGAGCTATTAAAGATTTTCCATCTGGTTTATCATTTTCTGATTTAATGACTACATGACATTTTTCAATAAGAGAATTTTTGAAAAAAACTAAATTTTTTGGAAATTTTGAAATAATATCGATAACATAACAAAGAAAACTCAAATTCTCAAAGCTGTAAAATTTAGTAACTAATACATTTTTTAATGCGGTTGAAAAACTCTCTTTTTCAAAATCGTCATTTATAAATGCAAAAGATCTAAACTTTTCTAATATTGCTAAATCTGGCGAACTTTTTACTTTTGAAATTGAGCTCATATTACAAACAAATATTTAAAAATGAAAATTATATGC
>JAFGQY010000043.1 GCA_016935395.1 Parachlamydiales bacterium | reverse complement strand
TGTTGACAATTTAATAAAATATTCAAAAAATAACTATTAACGTTTAGGAAAAAGTTAGGAGTTATTTTATGCCAAAAAAAAACAAAAAAATTGGCGTTTTTTTATTCGCAATGATGAACGTAGCGATAGTACTTTCTTTGAGGGGGCTTCCTATGATTGCAAAAACCGGAACTCACATGTTATTTTATATTCTTTTTGCATCGATTTTATTTTTATTGCCAGTATCTCTAGTTTCAGCAGAGCTTGCTACAGGATGGTTAAAGGATGGTGGAGTTTATCGTTGGGTAAAAGAAGCATTTAATTCAAAAATGGGATTTACAGCTATTTGGCTTCAGTGGGTACAAAATACAATTTGGTATACAACAGTTTTGGCATTTGCTGCAGGGGCACTTTCTTATCTGTTTTTCGATCCTATTTTAGCTGAAAACAAACTATTTATTATTGGAACAATTTTAATTGTATATTGGGGAGCAACTTTTATCAATTTTAAAGGTCTAAAAGCTGCAAGTTGGTTCACAACTATTTGTGTAATTGGAGGAACAATTGTTCCTGCAGCATTAATAATCATATTAGGATTAATATGGTTTTTTTCAGGAAACACTTTGCAATTTGAACTAACATCGAAAGGTTTTTTCCCGGATTTTACAGATTTTGATAATCTGGCATTTTTAGCAGGTACAGTACTTTTATTTTCTGGTATAGAAGTAGATGCAGTACATGTAATGGAACTTGATAATCCTAAAAAAAATTATCCTAAAGCAATTTTTTTAGCTACAGCTATAATAGTTATTACATTTTTAATAGGTTCATTTGCAGTCGGCGCTACAATTTCTGAAAAAGATATCAGTTTAACATCGGGAATAATGCAGGGATTTAAAGATCTTCTTCATATGTATAAATTAGACTGGTTATTACCATTTGTGGGATTTTTAGTTGCATTTGGAGCAATTGGTTCTGTTACAGCCTGGATTGGAGGTCCATCTAAAGGACTTTTAGCAACAGCAAAACATGGTGAGCTGCCTCCTTTTTTACAATACACAAACAAAAATAACGTACAAACTCATATTTTATGGATACAGGGTCTTATTGTAACAGTTTTGGCATTTGTATTTTATTTAATGCCAAATGTATCCACAGGTTTTTTCCTTTTAACAGCACTTACTGCAATACTTTATTTAATAATGTATGTTTTACTTTATTCTGCTGCAATAACCTTAAGATACACTCAGCCAAAAGTTTTGAGACCTTACAAAGTTCCAGGCGGAAATTTTGGTATGTGGTTTGTAGCCGGCATCGGCACTATTGCAGTTCTATTTGCATTAATTGTAGGTTTTTTTCCACCGACAGAACTTTTAGTTGATCGTCCATCACTCTATGTCTGGTTTTTAATAATTGGAGCCATTGTATTTTTTATAGCTCCAATACTAATTAATCATTTTAAAAAACCTTCATGGATAAAAAAAGCTAAAAAACAGGAGGAAAAATAATGGTTTTTTCAAAAAAAGATATAAAAAGTTTAAGCGACTCGGAAAAAATGATCACACCTGTTTATGCAAGACATTCTCTTAAAAATCCCCTTCCAAAATTTGAAATCGGAAAAGAAGGAATGTTACCCAGATCTGCCTATGACATAATTCACGATGAGCTCATTTTAGACGGCAACTCGAGGTTTAATTTAGCTACATTTGTATCTACATGGATGGAGCCCGAAGCAAAGCAGCTTATTTTGGATACACTAGATAAAAACATGATAGACAAAGATGAATATCCGCAAACAGCTGAAATAGAAAATAGATGTGTAAACATCTTATCCAGACTCTGGAATTCCCCAGATACAGAAAATGCTGTTGGTTGTTCAACAATTGGTTCTTCAGAAGCTTGCATGTTAGGTGGAATGGCGCTGAAATGGAAGTGGAAAGAAAAAATGAAAAAACTGTGTAAATCTACAGCAAAACCCAATCTGGTAATGGGAATGAACGTTCAGGTTTGTTGGGAAAAGTTTTGTAGATATTGGGAAGTAGAACCTAGATTTGTGTACTGCGAAAAAGACAGATTTATTATAGATCCTGAAAAAGCAGCTGAGCTTTGTGATGAGAATACCATTGGAGTAGTATGCATTATGGGATCAACATTTGATGGAAGCTACGAACCTGTCAAAGAGGTAAGTAAAGAATTAGATAAAGTTCAAAAAGAAAAAGGATTTGATATTCCCATTCATGTTGATGGAGCATCAGGAGGATTTGTTGCACCATTTTTAGATAAAGATCTTAAATGGGATTTTAGAATAAAAAGAGTAAAATCAATAAATGCCTCAGGTCATAAATATGGACTTGTATACCCTGGTGTTGGTTGGGTTGTTTGGAGAGAAGCTGAAGATCTTCCAGAAGATTTAAAATTTTATGTTGATTACCTTGGTGGCAAAATGGCAACTTTTGCCATCAACTTTTCTCGCCCGGGAGCTCAAATTGTTGCTCAATACTACAATTTTTTAAGACTTGGCTTTGAAGGATATAGAGAAATCCAGCAAGCCTGTAGAGATGTAGCAACATATCTATCATCAGAAATTGAAAAAATGGGGCCATTTAAACTTATCACTAAAGGCAATGATATTCCCGTATTTGCTTGGACATTAAAAGAAGAGATGAATTTTACTCTATATGATCTGGCTGAAAAACTAAGAGAGCACGGCTGGCTAGTACCGGCATATAAAATGCCTGCAAACAGGCAAGATCTAACCGTTCAAAGAATAGTTGTAAAAAATGGGTTTTCTTTAGATATGGCTAATATGCTTTTAAAGGATATCAAACGAAATTTGACATTTTTTAAAAATCAGAAAAATTTTATTAAAACTGAAGAAGGTCATCAGTTTAGACATTAAAAAAAGCAGGGCTATTTTTATGAAAAAAGCTAGATATTTAATAATATATGTAATGGTTTCACTAGCTGCTTTTTCTTGCAGTAGAACCAATATAAAAGCAGATATTACAAAACCTAGACTTACAAACAATCCATCTTGGGACGTTATTTGCACAAATGAAAGACCTCTATTATCTTTTTTCATTTCAAAAGGAGGCATTGGTAAAAGAACATATATTATGGAGCTTGATACATCAGATAAATTTAATAGCCCCAATCTTATTAAATACGAAAACATTGAAGAAGAAAACGAATTTCTAGCCTCTAAAAGAGTTGAAAAACCTCTTTTAGACAAATCAAGATATTTTTGGCGTGTAAAAGCAAAAGATTCTTTAGGCAATGAAAGCAAATGGTCAGTTACAAGGTTCTATGTTGATACTACTTACAATAAAAAATATCAAAATCTTCAAAGAGTTCAAGTAAAATCCATAGATGTATCTTTGGGATTTGATAAAAAAAACTTAATCGATTATTCAGATCCGGGTCAAGTCACTTTTTGGCAGTCAACTCCTCCGGGCCCTAAAAAAAACTGGCTTAACTTTGATTTAGGTGAAGAAAAAATTATATCTAGAATTTGGATGCTTTCAAATACCGATTCAGATAATGGATGGCTAGAAGATTTTATATGGCAAAAAAGTTTAGATGGCAAAAGCTGGCAAACTATTGAAAAAGCATCCTTAAATAACAATGATACTTTTAGAAATCTTATAGATATCAATCCAATAAAAACTCGCTATTTGAAATTAACTATCAATAAATTTAAAGGTGTTGCTCCTCAATTAAACTGCGTTTTGTTTTATACACCTCAAAAACCAAAAATACCCATAACTCCAAGTGGAAAATACATTCTCATTGTTGGAGATCAAATGAATGGATACACTTTTACACAACTAGAAAATTACATAGAAAGTTTGAACTTAAATATCAAAACTATTGTAGTTCCACACTGGGAAATTTCACTAGACGTTATATGTAAGTTAAAAAACAAACCTATCGGAATAATCTTTTCCGGCAACAACGCTGATTATCCAAATTTACCTATGTTTGAATATAACGGACTTTTTGAAATAATTAGAAATTCCAATATTCCCCTTTTAGGCATTTGCTGTGGCCATCAAATGCTTGCATTTACATATGGTTATACATTTGTAAGATCGATGGGGTGGGAAGATTTAACAGCTTTAGAAAACTTAAATCAAGTAACCCCAATCAAAATTTTAAAAAATGACCCAATCTTTAAAAACATTAAAAATCCATTTATTGCACCTGAAGTACACGGTTGGTCTATTGCAATTGTCCCAGAAGAATTTGAACTTATAGCCGAATCTACATATGTTCAAGCAATAAAACATAAAAGTAAATTTATCTACGGCGAACAATTTCACGCTGAAATAGAAGTTCCCTACAACGAAGCAAAACCATATCTTATTAACTTTTTAAAAATGGCTATCGAAAAAGCTAACTAAAAAAATAAAACTTTAGGAAGATAAATTATCTTTTGAAATTGAAAATTTTTTATAAGAAAAAATTGTAAGAGACAAAAATTTCAAAGCAATTATTTTTAATCTAAGGATTAACTAAAAATGATTATTAGAAAATATTCAAACAAAGATTCTTCACAAATAGCCAATCTTTTTTATGAAACGGTTCACTCGGTAAATAAAAAAGATTATTCTGAAAAACAGCTCAACGCCTGGGCCCCTAAAAAAAAAAATGATTGGGAAAAGCTTTTACAAAATCTGATCTGCTATGTAGCTGAAGAAAACAGTCAAATTATTGGTTTTATATCTCTTCGAGAAGATGGATATCTAGATCATTTATTTATTCACAAAAATCATCAAAGAAAAAAAATAGCCGAAAGTCTTTATAAAATAATTGAAAAGGAAGCTAAAAATTTAAATCTGAAAAGAATTTTTACCCAAAGCTCTATTACAGCTTTGCCTTTTTTTGAAAAAATGGGTTTTAAAATTTTAAAGTCTCAAGAAAAGCTTCATCGAGGTGTCATTCTTAAAAATTTCATTATGGAAAAGCTCCTATAAAGAGCATTTAGTTTTGAGTGATAATCTTTTCTTGCATATTGATTTAAAAAGGCACACTCTCATATCATTTTTTAATTTTCAGGAGATCTTATGTTTATTTCAAAATTTTTATCAAAAAAAATAATTTATGGAGTAATTATGGCAGCTTCAGCAATTGGCCCTTTAACAGCTAAATTACCTTATCCAGTTCAAGGTAAAGATATGATTATGCAAATTTTTGATCAAGAGGCTTTGAGTTTAGTTCCGGATGATCATTTTCTACCAAAAACAGAAATTCGAAAAAAACTAGAAAATTATTCAGTAGAAGATTTGAAAAAAATTTTTCTAGATTTTCAAATATTAAAAGAAAGTACTTTTAAAAATGCAGAAAAAAATAAAATTTTTCTAGTAACCGCAGGAGCTCCGAATTCTGGAAAATCAACAATTTTGGAAAACGAAATTAGATCAAGCGATACTAAATATGCATACGTAGATCCTGATAGATCATGTTTATTTAATATGGAAAACACATACAAACAAGATATTTTTTCTAAGTCAAGAACACCCCAAGAAGCGTATGAACATTGGAGAGATGCTTCCAACTTTTTATCAAATGTTTTTCTAGCATATGGATTAGACAAAGGGTATGCTATTGCTAATGGTACAACAATGACAGCTTTAGCTTCTGAAAAGGTTTTACAATCTATTTCAGGTAAATATAATTACAAAGTAAAAATGGTTCATATTAACTGCCGAGATGATCTTAGAATTGAATCAGAAAAGTTAAGAAGAGAAAGTGGCGTTTTCCAGTGCAGCGATGAAGATCTTATTGAAAAAGGTAAAATGTTTTTTGATCGACTTCCTGTATATTTAGCTAACTGCCCTGATATTACTTTTTATTTAAGATCTACATACGATATTTCAATTAAAGCTGCTGAAAAAAATGAGGGTCAATTAACAATTTTTGACGCAAGTGCATTTAAGGCTATTAAAACTTTACATGATGAAGCTAAAGAACCTGGGTATTTCGATCGTTTTGTTTACTAAAAAAAATGAGAGATTAATTTACCTGTATAAAAAGTAGCGATTATTACAAAAGTCATTATCAATGAGTGTTCTAAAATGGCTTTAATTGGATTGTTATTCTGCCTTTTTGCAATAGCAAAGCTATATACTGAAATAAGGAAAAATCCCCAGATTATATTTCCAAAAATTCCTAAATCGAGTTTTAAAAAAATCACAAGTGGCAAAAAGGAAAGAGTAACAAAAAGTTTTGATAAAAAAGTATAAATTGTTGAAAGCCAAATTACTCTAGTTGTTTGATTTCCCTCTGATTCAACAGAAAGGTGAATACCCAAAGCATCAGAAAAGGAATCAGCTATAGCAATAGTTAAAATACCTCCGATTACAACAGACCTAGATAAAGTAGATGAATATAGACCGATCATTAACCCCAGCGTTGTGATAACACCGGAAGCTATTCCAAACCCAAATCCAACTTTAAAAGAATTATTATTGTCAGTACCCATAGTCTCATCGTAGAATATTTTTGATTTTTCAGGAAAATAAAAATTGTTTATTTAAAAAAGTTATTTAAAAGATCGATATTATTTTTAAATATCAATTTATGCTTATTTTTATATGTTTTTCTAACAATGGTAAAGCCAATGGCTCCAAGAGCTTTTACAACTGTCAAAATCGGCATAACATTATCTAAATCAGGCACAGTCTTTATGGTAGAATAACCTTTTAAAAAGGATTGTTTTGTGTTTGGATATTTATTCCAGACTAAAGCCTGCATTGAACCAAAATCTTCTTCTGCGTAGCTTATCATTGCGTTTTCAAAATCAATGACAGCTTTGAAACTGTTATTTTTAAAAATAACATTTCCGGGTCTAAAGTCTCTATGGACAATACATGGACCTGCTAAAGACTTTATAAATTCCAGCTCTTTTAATACAAATCTTTCACATTTTTCTAAAAGAGAATCTTCTACATATCCTTTGCATTCTAAAAGCGATTCATTCAAGTAATCTACAACTTTTTTTTTCAAATCAATATTTTTCGGATCTGTCTTTGAAAAATCTTCTACAAAATCCACAGGAATACTATGTAACTTTGCTAAAACTTGCCCCATTTGATAAGACAAGTCATCACTAAGCTCACTAGCTTTTAAAATAGAGCCATCGATATATTCAATTAAAATAGCGCCTTTATTTTCTATTGTAGGCTCAAAAAAGTTTTCTATTTTGGGAACTGGAAAAATATTTTTAAGTTTATTTAAGTAAAAAAATTCTCTTGAAAATTTTAGTTTACTAAATAAGATTTTTAAAATTAAGCTTTTTCCATTTTTTGAAAAATCCAATTTATAAACATTTGAACTAATAGCGTCTTCATG
>JAFGQY010000042.1 GCA_016935395.1 Parachlamydiales bacterium | reverse complement strand
AAGAGAACACTTATAAAATAATTTTTATATAAAAGAAGTTTATTTGACATGTAGTTTCTAAAATTAATAAAAGCAATAAAAAAGTAAGAATATTAATTAACCATATTGATTTAAGTGTTTTTTTTTATTCTCTAAATTGAAATTAAGTTTTTTTTCCAAGCTCATCCCATCTTAAATAAAGCCTTTCTATTTCATTTTCTAAAATAGCAAGTTTTTTGCAGACTTCTTCTAGACGCTCTTTATTTGCCATTACATCGTTTTGATTTAATAGAGTATTTAATTTTGTTATTTCAGTTTCTAATTTAAAAATATTCTTTTCTATTTCTTCATACTCTTTTTTTTCTGAATATGTGAGCTTTTGAATACTTTTTTCTTCTTTTTTATGTTTTGTCTTTTCTTTTGGCAAATTGATAACATTTTTTTTAGATGCCTCAAACTGAGTATAATCAGAAAAAAAAGAAACCGCCTCAGTATTCCCCAAAGAAATTATAAAATTGCAGATTCTATCGATTAAAAATCTATCATGAGTTATTAGCATTATAGCCCCATTAAACTCCAAAAGACTCTCTTCTAAAGCGTCTAATGTTTGAATGTCTAAATCATTTGTTGGTTCATCTAAAAGTAAAACATCTGCAGGTTCAAGTAAAAGATGAGCGATCGATATTCTAGCTCTTTCACCACCCGATAATTTTTTAATTTTTGAATTTAATATATCTGTAGGAAATAAAAATCTTTGACACCATGAATTAACATGAATCTTTTTATTTTGAAATGTAACATATTCGCCATTTGGACAAAGAGCCTCTTTTAGAGTTAAATTGTCATCTAACTTCATTCTATGTTGATCGAAATAAACTATTTTCAAGTCATCCGCTTTCTTAATTGTTCCACCGCTAGGTAAAATTTCTTCAGCGATTAATTTCAAAAGGGTTGTTTTTCCACATCCATTAGGTCCTATAAGCCCTATTCTTGTTTTCGGAGATAGTACAAAACTTAGATTTTTAAAAAGCTCTTTTCCATTAATACTTTTAGAAATAGATTTTAGAGTTATTAACTTTTTGGTTCCTCTTTCAGTTGATATGAAATCAATCTTAGTTTTTTTATGAGCATTTCTTTTTTTCAAATCAGATAATCTTTCAAATATTTCTTGAGCTTCATCTATTCTTGATTTTGATTTTGTAGTTCTAGCTTTCACACCTTGTTTTAGCCACTCGCTTTCTCTTCGAGCTTTTGAACTTAATGACTTTTCCTGGGTAATCTGTCCTTGCAAAAAAGCCTCTTTTTTCTTTAAAAAATCTAAATATGATCCATCAGACATGAAAATACCATTTGGATAAGCATTTGAAATCTCTATAATTTTATTACAAACGTTTTGCAAAAAATATCTATCATGTGAAACGAGTATAAAATTTGTAACTTTTCTTTGTAAAAATTTTTCAAGCCATAAAAGAGCTTCTAAATCTAAATGGTTGGTAGGCTCATCTAAAAGAAGTAAATCCGGAGATAGTATAATTGATTCCGCTATAGATAGCCTTTTTTGCCATCCTCCGGATAATTTTGAAGCATCTAACGTAAAATCTGTAAAACCAACTTTATTAAGCCATTCATCAACAAGTAAATTTTTATCATATTCTAATAAATGCTCATCTTTTAACGAATGCAATAAGACATCTTTGACTGATTTATTTTCATAGGAAACATTTTGAGGAACGTAGGCTGTTTTTAAAGAGCGCTTTTTAACAACTTCTCCCTCATCAGCAGTTTCTACACTAGCTAAAATTTTTAACAAAGTAGATTTACCCGAACCATTAGGTCCGATAAGACCAATTCTATCATGTGTGTACACTGAAAAAGTCAGGTTTTTAAATAGCTCTTTAGAACCAAATGATTTTGATAGGTTGTTGGTATTTAATAATAAACTCATATCAAAATATTACCAGAACTTAAAAAACTATTCACTTTTAATTTTTTTTTTAAAAATCAATAAAATTACCTACTTTTTCATAGGCATTGTTACTTCTTCTTTTATAATTGATTTTTCTTTTATCTGGCCTAGAAATTGAGGCAATTCTAACCCCGCCATAGAAGCAACGTCGTGCAGAGCCGGAAGAGACTTGACCAATTGACTAATAAAGTTTGAAGTTGTTGAACCTTTTGCTCCATCTGGACCTACATTGCTATTACCGCCATCCCATACAACAATTTTATCAATTTTAATATTTTTAATAGCTTCCACTTGCATTTTAACTACTTCTTCTAATTTCTCAATTAAAAGCATTGTTGAAGCACTTTTTGCATCATCATTGCAAGCTTTTACTAACTGTTCATATCCTTTTGCTTTTGCATCTAATAATTTTTGAATACCTTCAGCTTCAGCTTGTCTCAGAGCAAGAATAGATTCAGCCTCTCCTTTTGCGATAAGAACTTGCCTTTGCGCTTCTGCATCAGCTTCAATTTTAATTTTTCTCTTTTTAATTTCTTGAGGTACTATTTGATCTGCTTCTAAAAATTGAGTTTGAGCGAGTGCTCTAGCTTTTTGTATTTCGGCTTCAGCATTTTGCTTAGCTATTTCACTTCTTTGTAAAGCTTCCGCTTCCTTCTCGGCCAGCATTGCATTTGTAAGTGCAATTTGGGCTTTTGAGTCATTCTCTCCCTTTACAGCTTCAGCATTATAAGAAGCCACTGATACTCTACGATCTTTTTCAGCTAAAGATTTTCCTATATCCCCTTGCTTTTCTTGCTCAGCAACATCTACTTTAGCCTGATTTACTGCAGTAGCAGACGCTTTTTTTCCTATACTATCAATATATTCAGATTCATCTGTAATATCTGTAATATTAACGTTCAGCAGAGTAAGTCCAATTTTATGAAGTTCCGGTTCAATATTCTTTTTTATAGAATCTAAAAATCTTTCTCTATCTTGATTGATTTCTTCAATTCTTAATGAAGCGACTGTTAATCTTAGTTGACCTATAATTATTTCTGTAGCCATAGATTCTATTTCTTTGTGCTCTAAACCAAGCAGTCTCACAGCAGCATTATTCATAAGCTCTGAAACCAGTCCTATAGCAACAGTAAAAGTACTGGGCACATTAACACGAATATTTTGATGAGAAAGAGCGCCTTTTAAAGGAATATGTATAGTTCTAGGTGTCAAATCCAAAAATGAATGTCCCTGAATCAAAGGCCAAACAAATGTTCCTCCCCCATGGTAGCATTGTACTGCTTTTGATCCGCCTACTCTACCATAAACAACCAATACTTTATTTGAAGGACATCTGCGATATAGTTTAGATAAAAAAATCACAAATGAGAAAACAAAAACTATGAAAGCTACAACCGCTGTTGACAAAAATGAAATATTCATAAATCACCTCTATTTATTGGAATGACACTTACAGTATTATCATCCACCTTATTAATAATTTTTACTTTTGTAAAAGAAGGAATTTCTTCCTGAGTTAAGGCTATTGCATCTATCTCTCTAGTTAAATTATTCAAAGATAATAAAATCTTTCCTTTATCATTTTTCGATATCTGCTGATAAACCATAGCTTCGTGTCCTAAAGAATCTTCAATTTTAAATACCGTTCCCGAACTATGAAGTTTTCCTGCCATTTTAAAAATAAAACCCGAAACGATCATTGCAAAAATTCCAGCTATAAATGCTATTAATACAGAAATAACTGCTGGAAAATGCAATTCTTTTAAACAGCCGAGAGCTACCCATCCAAACATGGTTAAAAAACCTGAAAGAGCCTGTTTAGATAACCATTTAAAATTATGAGAGTCTGATTCCCCAGCATCACCTATATCATGAACATCTGCAATATCATGATGCATTGCTATTCCAAATAAATTTAAAATTAGTTGTATAACAAGCATGGCTGAGCCGGAAAGTGCACAAAACCAAAAAAACAACTCTTTATTAAAATTAATCACTTAAATCAAGCCCTTTATATAAATTAAATATAAAAAAATATCACTGATCTACATTTAAATCCAATAAAATACAAAGTGTGTAAAAAATATAAAATTGAGTAATTTTAAAATAATATTTATATTTTTTTTCATTAGATTTCTTATCTATAACCTTCTAATTATTTTAGATTAATTTAAAATCCACAAAAACAACAAAAGATTTTCCGTTTTGCTAGAATATCTTATTAATTATTAGAAACTTAACAACAAGGCACTAAAGTAAAAATAAAAGTTTATTAGTATCCATTACGTCAATTACTACTAGATACCAAAAATGCTTATTTAGAAGAGCATGCACCCAGCGAATTTTGGGGAGATAAATTAGACGGATCTGGACAAAATAACCTTGGTCGACTTTTGATGAGGGTAAGACAAGAATTGGGCGGACAACAAGGAATAGTACCAAAGCCTGTGCTAGTTGGCTTTAGACCAAGTCCCCAATCTCCAACAGCTCAAGCGGCGCAAGCAGCTGCACAAAGATGTATATTTCCAGGCTGTACAAAACCTGTTTTTGTTGAACCGACTGGAAGAGTGCATAATTATTGTAGTAGAGCTCACGCTCAACAAGACGGCGCATTACCAACTACTGGTTTAAGACCTAGTTTCCAATCTCCTACAGCTCAAGCGACTCAAAGAGTTGCTAAAACGTGCATGTATCGAGGCTGTACAAAACCTGTTTTTGTTGAACAGAATGGAAGAGTCCATGATTATTGTGGTAGAACTCACGCTCAACTAGCCGGCGCTTTATAAAAAATTTATTTAACTAAGTTTTTAATAATTAAATGAATTATAAATTCATTGATCTCACTTAAATAATTTTTTTAAAAATTACCTAGTAATTTTCCAGCAACGATGAATTTTTTTATTATGAAAATCCGATGGGATAGTCTTATCTGTTATCTCATTTACCGAGCATATATTTAACAAGGATTCATCAAGTTTAAATTTTCGTGAATTAGTGCTAAAAAAAATGATACCATCCTTTGTTAGAAGTTTTAAAGACTTTTTAATAAAAGATGCATGCTCTATTTGAATGTCAAACATTTGATCCATTTTTTTCGAGCGTGAAATTGTTGGAGGATCAATAATAATAATATCAAAAAATTTTTTGTCCAAATATATTTCATCATCTAAAAACTTCAAACAATCAGCTCTTACTATTTCATTGTTTTTTGATGGTAAAGAGTTCAAAATAAAATTATCTCTGCCCCATTTTGTGTAGGTATTTGATAAGTCAACACTTTTTGTATAGCTAGCGCCAGATAGCGCTGCTAAAACGCTGAAGGAACAGGTATAAGCAAAAAGATTTAAAACGCGTTTACCTTTTGAAATAGACGCCACCAGTCTTCTTGTTTCTCGATGGTCTAAAAATAGACCGGTATCAAGATAATCATTCAAATTAACTTTAAACTTTGCTCCATATTCATGAACAGAAAAAAAATCTTCCTGTTCATCCATTTTTTCATATTGCTGTGTTTTCTTACGCCTTACACGTGTTCGCCAATAAATATGATCTGTTGAAGTTCCGAAAATAGAACATAATGCTTGATCAATCTCTTCTTGAAGCTCAAGTGATGGTTCATCACACTCTCGATCGTATGAAAAAAATTGCACACAAAAACGATTTGCATAAAAATCTATAGCAAGGGGATATTCTTTAATATCCCTATCATAAATCCTAAAGCAATCAGAAACTGTTCGTTTGGCCCATTTGCGAATATGTCGATAATTTTTTCTAATACGATTTTTAATTATTGAGCTTTTGTCTTCACCATCAGCAATAATAGGCAGTGATATTAAATTCTTGTTCATAGAAATATTTTTAAGATAAAATTTAATTTATTAATGAAGATTATACCTTTTTTCTTGTTTACTGTTAAAACAAAAACACTCATTAAAGGTACTATCAAATTAAACTTTTAAAAATTTTCTAAACTTAACTGAGACTCAAGTCTTTATATAACTTGCTGGATTACCAGAATGATTCTTCTTCACAATCCGGGTCGTAAGAAGAGCATTGACGTAAACGATTGTATTCTTCTTGTAGTCTTGTGACTCGCTCAGTTAATTCCTTTAAAGCTCTTTGCTCCTCTTTTTTTTCTTCACACCTTCTTGTTAAATCAGAAGCAGTAAATTCTAGTGTAGCTGGTAACCCAGCTTGATTTCTTACTTCTGTAGGAATAGTTGCTACAAATCTTGCGAATTGTTGCATTCTAAGGCATGGATCAAAAGATAATTCCTGAAAATACTTAACCTGTGTTTCATAAGCTCTACTAGATGCCGGTTGTGTCATAAGTAATATCCTTTTTTTAAAAATTAAAGAAAAGTTATAAAAAAATACCTATAATTTTTTTCTAAATGTAAGTCTTGAAAATAATATCACAACAGGTAGACGACGGCTACTTATAAAAAAGTTACTTTACTCAAAAAACCCTGTATTACATAGATTATCGAACTGTCTCATACCCACCTAAAACTCCCCCTTTGGATAACACAACCTGCCAAAGCTGAATGTGCCTTGCTCGAAAAGCCCCCGCACAAGATAAAAGATAGTATTTCCACATCCTATAGAAGTGAGAAGGATAGTTCTGTTTAATTTTAGACCAATTATTATCAAAATTTTGAAACCATGCCATTAAAGTTTTATCATAATCAACGCTAAAGTTGTGCCAATCTTCCATAACAAATAGTCCCTCAATAGAGGTTCCGATCTGAGCTACCGAAGGAAGCTGACCTCCTCTAAAGATATATTTATCTATCCAAGGATCTCCCACTACGGTTGAACGATTTCCTCCAATTGTATGCAGCATAACCATTCCATTATCATTTAAACATTTATGAATAACTTCCATAAAAGTTCGATGATTTTTCATTCCCACATGCTCAAACATACCAATCTCAATGATTCTATCAAATTTCTCATTCAAATCTCTATAATCCTGTACACGAATCTCTACAGGAAGATCTTTACATACCTCTTTTGCATAAGCTGCTTGATTTTCTGAAAGAGTAATAGCTACAACTTGTACTCCATAATGTTCTGAAGCATATTTTGCAAAGCCGCCCCATCCACAGCCAATATCTAGAACTTTCATTCCCTTTTTAAACCCGAGCTTTCTTGCTATCAAATCATATTTTGCTTCTTGAGCTTCATTTAAATTTTTTGCATTTTTCCAATAACCGCAACTATAAGTCATTAAAGGATCTAACATGTTTTGATAAAGGTCGTTTCCCAACTGATAGTGTTGATTAATCACCTTCATGCTACCGGATCTACTTTGTCTATTGAAAAGCTTAGATTTAAGATAAGCCAAAATATGAGACCATGTAGGTTTGAAGTTACTTTCAAGATCTGCCTTTAAGATTCGATATATGCAAACATCTAACGCCTGCGTATCCCAAGCATTTTCCATATAGGACTCGCCAAAACCCAATGATTGATTTTTTAAAACGCGATCATAAAATTCTTCTTTATGGACCTGAATGTCCCATGGACGATCTCCATTGATCTTGATATCTGCATAAGAAGTTACCTCCTCTACAATATCTTTTGACGTGACTGCTTCTATTTGCATATGTGCTAATAGAAAAATGAAAAAAATAAATAATTTTCTCATAATTTTTTTATGAAGAATTTGAAATAAAATGACAAGAAAAAATTTGTTGTTATTTTTTGATCTATGTTTATCATTTGCCATAAACCCCAATATTTTTGAAAATTTAAGGATAAAAGTTTTAATAATAAGTAGCAGTTTTGATAATCTAAAATAACCTTAGAAAATCCGAATTCTGATTTAAAAATTCACTTTCTATCATAATAAAGTCATTCTTATGTTTTGTAAAAAATATTTTTTTGACTTAATTAAAACTACTGATATATATAAAAAATTGATGTTAATAATTGAAAAGAGAATATAAAAATACTTCTAGATACCCTTTTATAAGAAGGTAAAAAGAATTCTAATTTATGGAAGAAAAATATATCATAGCTAAAGATGGATTGCCATTAAAAGGGAAATTCTTCTTTAAGATTTTGAAAAAATTAATTTATTTTTATCTATATTTTTATGATCTTATCACTTCCTTTAAGAAAAAAAATAGCAAATTAACTTCTCCCATAAAAAATCCTAAAAAAATTTTAATTTCTAATATCGCTTATTTAGGCGACGTAGTAATCACTACTTCTATAATTCCTATAATCAAAAAACACTTCCCACATGCAAAGCTATTTTTCTTGGGAAATTCTAGTACAGAATCATTAATAAAAAATCATAATTTAATAGAGGCTTATTTTTGTTTTGATCATATGAGACATAATAGAAAAAAAATTAATTACTTAAAAAAAATAATAAAGCACTTTCAGACAAAAAAATTAACAATTAAACAAATAAAAAAAGAAAACATAGATTTAGCTATAGATTTCTTTTTTGTTAATCCCAACTCTATAAAGTTACTATACAAAGCCAAAATCCCAAATATCTTAGGTTATACAAATGGTGGATATAAAAACTTATTAACTTTTAAGCTTGATAAACAATTTAATCCTTTTTTGCACATGTCTGAGCATCATTTACAACTTTTAAATGTTTTATTAGAAAAAAAAGAAAAGATTAGACCTTTAGAACCTAATTTACCATACGTTAAAAAGCCAAAATATAAACAATTAAAAAACTACGAGAATGAAAATTTTGTTTTGATACATCCCGGAGCCAGTGAGAAAAAGAGGTATATAAATTTAAACCAAGCTCAAAAAATATTAGAAATTGTTTCTCAAGATAATCTTGTGTTATTCGTTGGATCAGGTAAAGAAGAAGAGCAACATATTGAAAATATCATTAAAGGAAATACAAAATGTATAAACCTTTCAAATAAACTGCACGTTTTAGATTTAATATATTTATGTGATAAAGCTAAAATGGTCATATCAACAGATTCTTCAATATCTCACATAGCTTCATGCTTTGACAATCCTCAAATCGTTTTATTTCGAAACCATAATATTATTCATCAAAATTTATGGTGTTTAAATAAACCAAATATCCAAATTTGCCAGATTCAATTATAATGTATTAGCTTGTTCTCAAAAAAATGCTCAATACGAACTTCAAATAGCTGAAACAATATTCTTGTTCAAAACAATTAATTTTTTTATTATGAAAAAAATCTTATGAAAGATCCGTAAGCGAGGCAATCGGTGAATAAACTAAATAAGCATTTTTTCTTTTCACAACACAATCAGGATTTATGGATAAATAAACTTATTTTTAGAAATAAATTGAACGGAACTTTTATTGATATTGGAGCACACGACGGCAAGACGTTCAATAACACCTATTTTTTTGAAAAAACATTGCACTGGAAAGGTATTTGCATAGAACCTATACCTGAAATTTTTCAGCTTCTTAGACAAAATCGAAATTGTATATGCATTGAAGGCGGTATAGCTGAAGAAAACAGATTAGAAGATTTTATGCGAATCTATGGACCAGTTGAAATGCTAAGCGGTTTTTTAAATAAATACGATCCAAAACATTTAGAGTTAATTCAAAATGAACTGTCATCAAAATGCGGAATGTATGTAATATTTAAAGTTCAAACATACAATATAAATGATCTTTTAGCTAAAAACAATTTATTTTCTATTGATTTTTTAAGCCTGGATACTGAGGGAGGCGAATTAGATATATTGAAAAGTATTGATTTTGATAAATATCATATACAGGTAATAACTGTTGAAAATAATTACAATGATAATAATTTTTTGTTTTTTTTAAACAGCAAAGGATATAAAAAAATTATGCATCTTGGAAATGATGAAATTTTTATTAACAATAAAATGTTAAAATGAGCTCTCCAGTTACTAGTTACATTACGAAGTTTTGATTGGATAAATTTGAAACTTACCTAAGACACGATAATTTTTTATAAACTGAAATGGATATTTTCTTTTATTCTTACAGCAATTCTTCTGTACTAATCACCATAATCTTTATGTTTAAATTTTTTAAAATCCTTCTTCGCATTCTTTATAAACTTCCCAGTTTTTCGATTTTTTTCTCTTTTTTCAAGTTTAGTCATTTCATAATATTCAGTTTCTTTTTTCAATTTTATGTAATTGGAATACTTTTCTTCTGGTAACCTCCCTGTTTTCAAAGCATTTAATACTTCACAGCCAGGTTCATTTGTATGAGTACAATCTTTAAATTTACATTTTTGGGCAAGTTCTGATATTTCATCAAAGACACAAGCTATCCCTGTATTAGCATCTGTTATTCCGATCTGTCTCATTCCGGGATTATCTATCACTACTCCCCCATTTTCTATTATATACATTTCTCTAGACGTAGTTACATGCTTTCCTCTGCTCGTGTGCTTTCCAATATCCCCTGTTTTTATTCTAGTTTCTCCTATTAAATTATTTATTAAAGAGGATTTACCTACACCAGATGAACCAAGGAAACAATAGGTCTTACCTTTTTCTATATGTTTTCTTAATTCAGCTAACCCTTCGTTTGTTATAGCGCTGGTAGATATAACATCAACATCTTTAAATCTATTTTTTATTTCAGAAAGCTTTTCATTCAATTCACTGCTAGAAATCAAATCAATTTTATTTAATATAATAACAGGCTTAATTCCACCATCTATTGATAAGGTAAGATATCGTTCAAAGCGATTTAAATTATAATCTCTACCAACAGATTCAACAATAAAAGCCTCATCAATATTTGTCGCAATAATCTGGTAATCATTTTTATCACAATATTTTCTTTTCAGTACTGTTTTTCTCGGAAAAATTTCATCAATTATCGCATTATCTTCATCTAACTGAGTAATTGCAACCCAATCACCTACAGCAGGGTAATCTTCCCTACATGAAGCTTCAAAAATATGCTTTCCAGTGATTTTTGCTAAATATTCTCCTTCGGTGTTTTTTACTTTATAAGCTCCTTTAAATTCCGCAATTACTCGAGCGATTTGAGAATAATCTAATCCTAGCTTTAATCGATTAGACTCAAAAAAATTATCATAGCCTAATTCGTCAATTTTCATTTGCATACATACATAACATTAAAGTTCTAACGTAACTCTCAGGTATAAAAAATACCTTAAATTAACTTTATTACATAGCATAAAAAGAGCTGAAAAAAAATTACAAGCTAAGATTGGAAAATAAAATTATTTTTTTTTCAATATCAAAACCCTCAGCTTAATTGATGACCTTATAAAATAAATTTAATAAAAACTTCTTTAAAAAAATGAGGTATTTAAAAAGACTTCTGTGTAATTCATAATATCAATTTATTTTCTGTTAATCATTTAGGTTTGATGATTTTTTGGTTTGTATTCATATTCATTCTCTACTTAGTTTAAAGTTTCATTTTTCACTAAATGTCCGATTAAATCTCAACTATAACATTTAAAATAAACTATTCGATTTGCAAATGTGTTATTAATTCTGAGAAAAATTGTGAGGACCAAATATTTAATTTATGTGGGTCAGAAACAAAACTCCTTACATCGCTTTTAGCACTTTCCCAATCAATCTCTTGAATTCTTGTAGTTAATAGTTCTATTAATTTGTCGCGATTCAACAAATCCCTTTCACCTAAATGACCCGCCTTTTTCATGCACTTTTGTAATGTAGAAATATTTAAAGGAATATTATTTTGAATATACCATATTAAATCATACCAATCTCTTCCTTTAATGCATCCTTTCCAACCACGAAATAAAATAGCCTGCATTTTGCCTGCAAATAAATCGCTCTTATGTAATGTCAAAATATAAAAAGTCACTGGATTCAATACTAGATGGTTTTCAAATCGAGAAAATATCGGAGGATCAATATCAACTTCAAGTTTAATTTGAATTTTTTCATTATGATTAATACTTTTAGTTTTAGATTCTTCACCAATATTTAAATGATATTCGATAGTATTTATCTTCATAAAAGCCGATAAAATACTTGTCTTTTTCTCTTTTTTATACACTTGCATATCATATCCAAAAGATAAAAGTTCTTTTTTCATTCCTTCAAGAAATGGAGTGAAATCAAAATTCAAATTGGGCTTTAATAGAGTAAAATCTAAATCTTCGCTAAAACGGTCGAGACCATAAAGAATACTCAAAGCAGTTCCCCCATAAAAAGCCGCTTTTTCAAAAAATCTATGTCTTTCAAGTCCGAGAAGTGCAGTTTGTTGAAGAATCTCCCGAACTTTAGTCTGTTCTCTAATCTTAGATTTTTCATAACGATTATAAATAGTTTT
>JAFGQY010000006.1 GCA_016935395.1 Parachlamydiales bacterium | reverse complement strand
CAAAATTTATTTAAAATATAATACAAAAAAGTCAAATTTTAAATAAATTATAAATTTAGATAATACTTCTAAAAAATATCTTCTTTAATCCCTTCAAAAAATTGACCATCTTTGTAAAGCCAAAGACCGTTTACTTTTTCAAAATGTGATATTTCCATAAATGAGATATTTTCATTATCAATAGATTCTAAAAAAGCGACAAAGGTTACAAATGCATGATTTTCTTCTTCTTCAAAATCCAAAATTTCAAGATCCTTGAAAATTGTATTTTTAGAAAATGAAAGAATTTCATTTTTTATATCTTTGATATCTTTTTTAAATAGGGGGTTTTGAGGATGTGTTGTTTTAATTATATAATCAACAAGTCCCAATGCATATGCAGAAAATCTGGATCTCATCAAAATTTTTGCATTTTTAGCATTTTTTTCGCCGCTATGGTACTTTTCACAGCAATCTTTATAAAGGCTATTGCTTTTGCAAGGACATAATTTTTCATTCATAAAAAAAATATAATTAAAAAAAACAAAAAAAACTATAAAAAAAATATTTTAATTATGTTATTAATATAGTTTATAGGCGTTTAACATTTAAGAGGTAAAATATGATAGATCCTTTAAGTTTATATTTATCTAAGCTGATTGGTTTAGCTTTTATCATTATTGGTATTGCTCTTTTTGCAAAACCACATGACTTTCAAAATACAGTCAAAGATGTTGCTAAAAGCAATGCAATAATGACTCTAATTAGCGTTTGTCCTTTAGTTGTTGGTCTTGCAATTGTTATTGGACACAATATTTGGGTATCTCACTGGATTGTTTTGATTACAATAATCGGATGGTTAATTTTAGTTTGTGGAGTAATTAGACTTTTCTTCCATAAAGAAATTATGGAAAAAATGGCAAAAATTGCTACTAAAAAACATTATTTTGTTTGGGTAGGAATAGCTCTATTTTTAGTGGGATGTTATTTAGCAGGAAAAGGATTTTTTGCTGAAAAATTTTTATCTTAATTTAAGTATTTAAAATTAAGTTTCATAAAGCGAATCTAAAATAATAGATTCGCTTTTTTCTTTTTATATTATTGATTTTTTTTTAACATTTTATCGACTAACACATTATTTTCTTTATGAATCTTTCAAGTTACATAGAAGTTGATTTAAAGCAATTTAAAAAAAACCTTTTAATAATTAAAGAAAATCTAAAAGACTCTTTGTTTTGCCTTCCTGTAAAAGCAAATGCTTATGGGCATGGACTTGTTGAAATTGCAAAAGTAGCTCAAGATGAAAAAGTAGTTGATTATTTAGCCTGCGCTACTTTAGAAGAAGGAAAAATGCTAAGAGATGCCAATATTAAAATTCCAATATTAATGTTGGGATCTTTTTTTGAAGATCAGATTGAAGATCTAATTAAAAATGATTTGGAAGTCACCATTTCTTCTTTTTTAAAGGCAAAAATTATCAAAGATTTTTGTGATAAAAATAATAAAAAATGTAAAGTTCATTTGAAAATTGATACTGGCATGAAAAGAATAGGAGTAAGACCTCAAACAGCAGAAAAACTTTTAGAATTTTTGAATAATGAAGATTGCTTTATTATTAAAGGCATATTTTCACATTTTGCATGTGCAGAGAATAAAGATCATCCCTTTAATCAAATTCAGTTAAATGAATTTTCATCATTTATAAAACAAGTAAATCCACCAAAAGATGTTTTGTGCCACTTAGCAAATTCAGCAGGCGTTTTGTATTTTGAAAATGGCTATTTTGATATGGTCAGACCCGGCGCTTTGGCATATGGCTGTTATACTGCCAATATGCCAGAAAAATTTGAAGGAATTAAATCTATTTTTTCGCTAAAAAGCAGAGTATCTTTTTTCAAAGTTGTAAATGAAAATGAAGGAATTAGCTATTCTCATACATATGTTACAAAAAATAAGACTAGAATTCTTACAATTCCAATAGGTTATGGAGATGGGTATTTTAGATCTTTATCAAATAAAGCTAAAGTTTTGATTAACGGCAGAAAATATCCAATTGTCGGAACTATCTGTATGGATCAATTAATGGTCGATATTCAAAATGATTCAGTTTTTGTAGATGATGAAGTTGTTTTGATTGGAAAACAGAAAGATCAGGAAATTTCATTGTTAGATATTGCCGAGTTGTTACACACAGTTACTTATGAAATTTTATGCTCATTTAATAAAAGACTTGCAAGAATATATAAAAATTAAGGGATTTTTTTATGGATGATATTATCTTAATATATACTATTTTTTCTGATATGCAAGAAACAACCAAAATTACAAATAAACTTTTTCAAAAAAAACTATGCGCATGTGTAAATATCATTCCTTCAATAATATCTATGTACAGATGGCCAGAACAATCTGATAAAGTTATTCAAGCTGATGAAGTGGCCGCTGTTATAAAAACAACAAAAGATAATTTTACAGATATAGAAAAATTGATATTAGAGATGCACTCTTATGATCTTCCATGTATTTTATCTTTAGAAGTGGATCAAGTAACAAAAAACTATTCGAATTGGCTTTTGAATCAGCTTAATTGATGATTTTAATCAGGTAGTGTCCAAATTGTATAGCATGTTACTGCAATACTTTTTAAAATTCGTTTGTCTGTTTCTGCATCCTTTTCAGTTGTACATCCAATTTCTGAAATTGGATATTTAGGTGTTCTATTTAAAATATCTTCCAAAACCGATCTTAATAAGGCCTTTGTTTTACAAGGAGAGTCAGAAAGAATTTTGTTAATTTCATCTATAGGTTCTCCTTCAATCGTATATTGTAAGTGACCTTTAAAATTCATTTGATCAATAATAGTTCGAATAATTCTTGATACTTTTTCCACTGTAATAGCTGCGTCGGCAGGAATCGTTTTTTTTGCATTAGATGGCTCTTTTTTAGAAAAACCTTTAGCGAGTTCTCTTTCAATTTCTCTGCCAAGTTTAGTGCCGTGCATGCAAATAGGTCGCATACTCATATTTTTTCACCTTGAAATACTTAAAGAAATAAAGAAAATAAAAACTATAGATAAATAATTCAAGAAAAACAAAAAATAAAATTTTTATTACTATTATTTTTTTAAAAAAATTATATTTCTAATGTCATGCCATCATAAGCTAAAATTGCTTCAACGCCTTTTTTTTGAGCTAATTCAATGATTTCTTTTTTTGCCTTTATTTCATTTTTAACTATGTCAGATCCGCAATGAGTTATTATCATTTTTTTAACATTTTCTTTTTGACACCATGTTAGTTGAGACGAGATATTAGCATGGCCATATAATTGGTTCGTTTTTTTATCTTTTCTAACCATTACTCTTTTGATCGTGGCTCCATCTCCAATATAGAATAAAATATTTTTAAATGCCTTTTTTCTATTTTCTATCCACAGAACATCAGGAACATAAAAAAAAGCTTTTTTATTAAAAGTTATCCTATAACCAACCGCCGGAGCTTTTATTGAATGCATTACTTCAAAAGGTTCAAAAGTAATACCATCAATCTTTGTTTTTTTTCCAATCGTAACTATTTTTTTATATTTTTTCTCAATTGGAAAATCTTTTAAAAGATCAAATGTAATTTTTGTAGCATAAACAGGACAGAAAGATCCCTCTTTAAGTCCAAAAGCATGATCCGGATGGGCATGAGTTATAAAAATACTTGTCGGCTGTAGCCTTTTTAGCTTTTTAAGCCAATTCTCACCACAATCTATCATAATTTTATTCTTATTATGATAGATCATTAAAGAGGTATACATCGTATGCTTTTTTGATTTCGGCTCGATGTAACCTCTTGTTCCTAAAAACTTAATCTTCACGATTTATGAGGTTTAGTTTTGTATTTTAGTTCTCTATCCAGCTCATCTTTATTTTCAACTGTGTCTTTTAGCTCTTTTTCTTGAATCTTTTCTTCCATTTCTATCCTTTTTTTATGATTCGGATCTGGGTTTACGATTTTTCTTTTCATAAGAATTCTCCTTTTTGGTTAACATTAATACTGATATTACAAAATAGAGGTTTAATCAAGACTTTTATGAAAATTTTTGAAAAAATTTATGACGAAGTTAAAAAAATTCCCAAAGGATCTACAAAAACCTATTCAGAAATTGCAAAAATCGTAAAAACAACTCCTAGAGTTGTGGGATTTGCTTTACACCAAAACAAGGATCCAATAAGCATTCCTTGCCATAGAGTTATTTTCAAAGACGGATCATGCTCAAGTGGATATGCTTTTGGTGGAAAAAAAGCACAAGAAAAAAAATTGAAAGAAGAAAAAGCTATTTAAATTTATTTTTATGAATTCTATCTTTTTTAAATCTATCAACTTTTTTTTCTTCTTCCGATGGATAGCCTATAGGAATTAAGGATATTGGAATTATGTGATCAGGAAGATTTAGTAGTTTTTTAAAACCTTTTACTCTTTCATCTCTAAGATAACATCCTAACCAAACTGATCCCAATCCCAACGCATGTGCTGCGAGTAAAATATTTTGAGTTGCAGCAGCACAATCAAAAATCCACATGTCTTTAGCAACTTCTAGTTTTAAATCTGCGCAAACCAAAATTGCTAATGGAGCTGTTTTTAGCATATTTGAATAAGGGTGAAATTTGGGGATTTCATCTAAAAGTTTTCTATCGTCTATTACAATAAACTGCCAAGGTTGCTGATTGTATGCTGAGGGAGCATACATACCGGCTTTTAAAATTTCTAAAAGCATTTTTTCATCAAATTTTTTATCCTGAAATTTTCTAATACTTCTTCTTGTGAATATAGCTTCAAGCGTTTCCATAATATTACCTTAAAATATTGTTTTTTAGTTGGTTTAAGTTAGTCAATTATTATTATCATTTTTGGGTTTTTCATATGTTGTAGGTCCATTTTGATATCCAACTTTGTCCAGCCACCATTTGGGATATCCGACTTCTGTTGCCTGCACTGGCTTATTTACATAACCATCATTGTATTTTGCAATAAGCTTTTTCGAAAAATCCCACCATTTATCTTTAATATAATACGCTGTGTTAACAGTATATTCAGTTAGAAACTTTTTAGCTTCTTGAGGATTTTTTTTGTATAGTAAAAGAGCTTTTTGTTCTATATTTTTTTGATTATCAAAAAGATTTTTTTCCAATTGTGTTTGTATGTCTAAAATATCTTTTTTCATGTAATCAAATTTTAACATTGCATAGTTAGCTGTTAAATTAAAAATCCACCATAATTGAGATTCATCAAATTTTTCTACAGTTTGATATTGGATAGTATCTGGCAAATTGTTAACACCAATATAAAGTGGAATCATGCAGCTTGTATAGGGATTGTCTAAAGCTATCCAGCATATTCCTGCTATTTCATTAGGAAGATTTTTTCTTATTTGGTTAACATAGGCATATCCGGTATAAATTACTGAAGGTGATCTTTCCCAAGCACCCGGAAGCTTTGCTGGCTCTTGAAACCCTGATTCATTATATAAGTGATCGTATGGTCCGAAAAACCTATAAGGATTGCCAAAAGGTCCTGCTGCGAGTCCTTTTGTTAGATCAAAAGGTGTCTGTTCATAATGATCTCTTAAAAGAGAGAAAACATCTCTAACAGATAATTTTTTCAGTGGTTTAATTGAAAAAGGGTATTCATTTGTAAATGCATCTTTAACCCAAGGAGATAAATTCATGCTTGGATTTAATCTTGAAAATATTCTCCAGATTCTTCTCAGTGAATAATATGGATGATCATATTCTCCTGGGCTTATCACTTTTAACCAATCTAATTTTTTGTTTTCTTTAGGGTCCCACCAGTTATTCTGTTTAGCAAGTGTGAATAAATTGGAAGAATATAAAATGTTAGAATCCTTTGGATCTATTTCTCTAATTCTAAAAATATTTGGACATACGAATACTTCTCCTTCGGGTATTTTTTTTGCAACCCAAACAGCACTTTTTCCCATGCCGGTTCCGCTAATCTCAAAAGTCCATCCTTCATCTTTATCAGCAATTGTTAAGGTCTCTCCATATCCATAATAGCCATAATTCTCTGCAAGCTTACCCATTAATAATATTGCTTCTTTTGCTTTTGTGCATCTTTCTAATGCAATATGAGAAAGTGCTCGTGTATCGAAAATTCTGTCTTTACCAGGATCAGTATTATAATAAGATGCACATGTAGATTCTCCAATAGAAAGTTGATGTTCGTTCATAAGGCCATAGCATCCATCAAAGTAAGCATAGGTATGTTCAACTTCGTCTATATATCCGAGTGGTTTTGTAGCTTCTAATCCCTTAATATCATAAGCAGGACCAAGTCCTTTTCCGACGTATCTTGGATAATTATTCAAATAAGGATAAATAGGTCTTTTAGAACCCTTTATATGATCTTTAGCTGGCACATAGACAATTCTTTGATCTCCGACTTCATCATCTGCTGCCATTGCAACCATTATTGATCCATCCTCAGATGCCTCTTTTGTTACAATTATTGTCGTACAAGAAAATACTTCGATAACTAATAAAGTAAATATTAGAAAAATTTTTTTCATGAGTTCCTCATTTTTTTATTAAGCTAGTTTTCTTTTACTAACGGCATTAAAAATGACCTTTGTAAAAAAAAAGTGATTAATAAGCATTTTTTTCCCATAATGATCCTATAAGTACATTTTTTATTAAAAAAATATTTTATGCAAGAAGCAAAAGAAAAAAATAATTCTAAAATTGTTTTAATAAAAACTTTTTATCTTATTTTACTTTTATATTTTATTCCCATTTTGACTAAAAATATTGATCATGTTTTTAATAAACATGCTTTAGAGTTTTTTCATTTTATAGATATTTTTTTGGTTGCTGCTTTTTTATATGCAATAACCATGAAAAAACAAAAAATTTCAAAAACTTTTAAATTAGAAGAATATTTACTTATTGGGTTTTTATTGCTGCTAAGGATTTCTTTATTTTTTGCAAGTGGTGAAATTCATCATAAAGCCTACTATGATCTTGTTCAATATGCTTTAGCAATTTTGATGTTTTTTGTTTTGTTATCAAAAGCATTTCATGAGAATAAAGAAAATGTTATTAAAGTTTTTTTGTTTATTTTTTTCACAATCACACTTTTTGAAGTTATAGTTGGAATTATGCAGTTTTTTATGCAAAAACCTCTGGGGTTTTATTTTTTTAATGAGCCGATTTTTGGAAAAGAGGTTGAAGGATCAGCTAAAATATTTATATCAAATAACTGGCTATTATCCTCTTTAATTTCTAATAATACTCAAAACTTTTTAAGAGCACATGGAACTTTTATTCATCCAAATGTTTTTGCAGGCTTTTTAAATATTTCTCTTTTTTTAACGATGCATCAACTTAATAAAACTAAAAATAAAACTATTTTTTCAATTTTTTTATTTTTTCAATTTGTATGTTTGATTTTAACTTTTTCAAGAGCAGCTATCGGTTCTTTTGTACTATGTTCATCTGTTTTTTTTATTTTGATGTATTTCAAAAAATATGAAATTAAAAAAATGGCTTTGATATTTTCAACTATTTTACTTTTTGCTGTTTTAATATTCTCAAAACAATTTATAGAAAGGGGATTTTTGGGTTCATCATTTCAATCAAGTATAGCAAAAAAAGCAAATATTGGCAGCTCAAATACCAGAAAAGAGCTTCAAATGATTTCAGTTAACATGATAAAAAAAAGACCTATTTTAGGGGTTGGTTTTAGAAACTTCATTCAAAAAAAAGATAAATTTTCAGACATCAAAACCGAAAGAGCTAATGTCCATAATATTTATCTTTTGATTGCTTCTGAAACAGGATTAGTCTCTCTTTTGATTTTATTGATAGTAATTTTTGTAATATTTTTAAAAACCGTTAAATATAGCTTAAATCCATTCACTATTTCTGTTTTAGTAACTATTTTAAGCTTTTTGATTATAGGTTTTTTTGATCACTATCCATTATCTATAAATTTAATGAGAATTTTACTTTTTTCATTTCTGGGTTTTTTAAACTATGAAAATAGAATTAATAAACCTCTTTTAAGCTCTGAAAAAGTTTTTCTTTATCGATAATCAAAACCTTTGAATTTTCATCATTTTCGCCGTAAGACAAGATGATTTTATCTTTGCTATGCTCATTTTTTAAAGTAAACCCGCAAGGGAAGTAAACCCGAGTTTTTTTGTTTGATACCAAAATAGGATCTTTTGATACTTTTGTTATTTTGTAAGGGGGGTGGGCTTGAAAAGTATATGCACCCATAACATAATGTTTTTTCTTTTTGTTTTTACCAAAACAGCTATGGAAAAAAGCCAGATATTCACCATCAACTAACTTAGCAGGTGTGCCTCCCCTTGGCTCTCCAAATTCCCAAAAAAATCTTGCATAACAAGATCCGTTATCAAAGATCAGATGATCTAAAGAATTTTTTGTAACATCTTTTAAATTCATAACTTTATGGGGCATGAGTCCATAAGATAGATAAAGATTATTCTCATTAGTAAATGGAACCCAGTTTTTTTCAATCTGCTTTATATGCAGATCCAGCTCATTTATAAATTCAACATTAAAATCATTTGTAAGCTTTGCGATTTTCATGATTCTATAATTGTGCTTTATCGGAACTTTATCATTATAAATTAAAAAATAATCGTTTGAAAATTGAAAAATTCTTGGGTCTTCTGCAAAGCTGCTTTTAACGTCTATTATTTTATATGGAGATGTCTGTTTGAAATTTTTATCGAGTTCACATAAAGCGATGTAGCTTTTTTTATTTTCATTTTTTCTAAATACAATTAAATAACCATCTTTATAATCAACAAGGGATGTATTTATGACATTTTCAACACCCTCAACTTTTATGTTTTTTATATCTGTAACTATTCCGGTGGAATCAGCAAGGGAAATTCTTTTTAATTTTCTCGGAGAAGGATTGAATACATAAAACAATAATATAAAAAAAAGACATACTACAAAAAAAGAGGTAATAATTTTATATTTTCTTAAAATTTTTTTTGATTTTTCTAAAGATTTCATAAAACCTGTATTTTTTTTTAACATAATATTTTTTTATGATGTTCTATTCAAGTTTTTATAGCTTTAAAGTTATAAATTTGCAAAAGTAATCTACTTTAAACTTACAAAAATATATTTGATTTAATACTCTTAATTAAAAAAGGTATAGGTTTTGCGATGAATATATATTTAATGCAGCACGGCATTTCAAATCCGATAGAAGTGGACCCGGAAGAAGGACTTAAAGAAGATGGAAAAAATACAATTTTAAATAGTGCAAGAGCTCTTAAAAAGATCAACATTAGCTTTGATCTGCTTTTATGTAGCTATAAAAAAAGATCTATTCAAACAGCTGAAATTATTGCTAAAGAGTTTTCTTACCCTGAGAGTAAGATAATAAAAACAGAAAAAGTTAAACCGAGCGCTTTGCCTCAAGAGACTATTGAGTTTATTTCTCAATATGAAAGAGTTTTTATTGCAGGACACCTACCTTCAATTAAAGCAATTATATCGTTTTTGCTTTCTCCAAGCCTTCAAATAAATATTGATATACATAATGGAGGATGTACAAGAATTGATATTTTGAATAATCAAGCTATTTTGAAATGGAGTTTAACTCCTGATGTTTTAAAAGCTGTTATTGAATAGGAAGAGTGAAAATTAAAAATATAAAATTTAAATTGGCTTTTTGTTTAAAGTCCTTTTTTAAAGGCTTATTTTTCTTTGAGTTTTTTATCATTTTTTTAAGTAAATTTATCATTTTTTCTCCATTATAGCATTGTTTTTGCAAGAGCCATAACCGCTACTGCTGTTCCAATATAAAATTGTGCTGAATAATAATATCCTACTAAAGATGTAATTTTTTGAGGAAGTATATAGCTTAAGCCTCTTCCGATAACATCTGAGGAGATAAAAATGCTTTTTCCAATTGTTTTTCCAAGCTCAGCTGGAGGGGTAACATTTTCATCTGGAGTTCCGTTCAAAGCTGTTTGAAGTTGTAAAAGGGGATATATGGATATAGCAGTTGATAGTCCTGAGCTTAGACCAGCACAGGTAGAAGCATATAAAAGTGGAGTTTGAAATTGCCAGCAACTGGCTAAGATGTTAAATGCTGATCTCAAGGCTCCAATTGTAAGCCCGCTTGTTGCTGCTGCTTTCAATGTATATGAAACATTATTTTTAGCATCATCTACTTGTTTTTCAGAAAATCCCAAAAATCTTCCGATTGCGGTTAATACCATAAAATCTTCCTTTAATATTATTATTAATATTAATAATTATATAATATTTTATTATTAATAACAATTTAATTTGACAATAATAAGTTTAATTATAGTGTGATGTAAATAATTAAAATTTTAATTATAGTAAATTTTATGGGCTAATATGTATTAAAATATTTACTTTACATAGAAACTATTTACTTGGACTTAAGCTTTTGCTTTAATTTTTAATAAATTCTGGGTATGATGTTTTTCTTTTTTTTAATGTAAACAAAATTTTTAAGGCGGATTATATGAAATACATAAAAAGTATAATTTTAAGTTTGTTAATAGTCCCTTTTTTAGCGTTTTCAATGAGTGGGCAAGAGATACAATCCTTGATAGACAAATGTATCGATGAAGGCCATACCCAAGGAATGGTAATAGCTATAATAACTGAAGATGGCACAAAATTCTATAAAGGTGGGAGATTAGGTGTAAATGATGATACCCCTATGGATGAATATGCGCTTTTTGAACTTGGATCAATATCAAAAATTTTTACAAGTTTACTTTTGCAGCAGATGGTTAATTGTAATGAAGTAAAAAAAGATGATTTTATGGAAATGTATTTACCAGAAGGTGTTAAAGTCCCATCTTATCATGGTAAAAAAATCACCTTAGAACATCTATCTAATCATACTGCCGGATTTCCATATGTACCTGAAAATTTTTTAATGTCAGATCCATATAACCCTTGGCGTGAATATAATATAGAGTATGTTTATGCTGATATATTGGGTAAGTTTAATCTTCCATATGCCCCTGGTTCTCAATATCAATATTCTAATATTTCCTTAGGTCTTTTAGGTCATGTATTAGCTCTTAGAGCTAATAGAGATTATGAAGATTTAATGTATGAAAGAATTTTAAAACCACTTGGAATGGAAGATACAAAATATAATCTAACTCCTGATTTGAAAAAAAGGCTTGCAAAAGCTCACATTAGAAATAGACAGGTCCCAAATTGGGAAATAAATGCTTTTAGAGGTGCTGGCGGACTTCATTCATCTGTCAAAGATCTTTCAAGATTTATTGAAGCTAATTTGGGTTTTTGTGATACAAAAATTAATGATCTTTTAGCCTCAGCTAAAGATTGCAGAGTTCCACAAGATGAACCAAAATTAGACGTGGGATTAGAATGGAACTTCTCTTATAGATACTTACCTGAAATTGTTTATCATGGTGGAGAAACAGGTGGACATGAAACATTTGTTGGATTTTGCCCTGATAAAAAAATTGGAGTAGTTGTAGCCTCTAACTCTGCTGCTAAAATTGCAGATATTGGTAAACATATTTTAAATAGTAACTGGTATATCAACACATATCGCCAACAGGCAAATTTAGTTCCTATGTTACTTTTTCAATTCTTAGGAAACTATAAATCACAAGATGGCGATAAAATATCTATCCAGTTGAATCCTGCTGGACATCTGTCAACTCTTATGTTTCAAAAGGGGTTTTATCCTGCAGTTAAACTTTATCCATCAAGTGATAATGACTTTTTCTTAAAAGTTCTTCCTTTAGATTTAACATTTCAAAGGGATGAAAATAATCAAGTTAATGGAATGATTATAAATTACGATGGAAATCAAAAATATCTGCAAAAGGTAGACTAGTTTTCAAAATAAGCTCCTATTTTTCAAGTAGGAGCTTATTCTTTTTATTTTTTTTATTGCTTAAATATTACATTTCCAGCGCTTTACATTGCAAAAAATCCTTGATAATAATTAAAAAAAATTGTTATAATATTATAGTGAGGAGGAACTGTCTATGAGTTCAATAGTGCCACTTAGAACTAGAGAAGATATCATGAAAGATATCTATACAATAGCATCAATACATGTAGGAGAAAATGCAAGCGAAATTGATAAATTAGGCGTTTTTTTCAATGAAATAAAAAAAATCTACTGCTTATTCAAAGATGAGTATTCAAGATCTGATTCGATGGAGCTCATTTAATCATACGGATTATCAAACCGTATGTGAACATCTAAGTGTTTTGACTGATAAATTGACATTAAAAAAAGATGAATTAACTGATGAAGATTTTAAACATATAGATGTGGCAGGAAAACAGCTTTCAAAGTTGAGCGATTTTTATAAAAATAGACATGAAAATTTTATAAGGTCAGTTAAAATCTTTAACTTTGAAGAAATAGCCGCTTTTTTACAGCAATTTGCAATGAAAGATGCTGTTTTTATTAAATAAAAATTACCCGTAAAAGTTTTAAAAATAAAATAGGGCACACATCTTTAAATGCATGCCCTTGAAAACAATTTTCTTAGAATGATTTTGATAGAATTGCTAATAATAGAAGTGATGCTATGGTTATGATTTTAATCATTGGATTGATAGCTGGACCAACTGTATCTTTGTACGGATCCCCGACAGTATCTCCGGTAATTGCTGCTTTATGTGCAGCAGAGTTTTTACCACCGAAATGTCCTTCTTCAATCAATTTTTTAGCATTATCCCAAGCTCCGCCTCCATTAGCCATTGAAAGAGCCATAAATATTCCTGTTACAACAGCACCGAGAAGCAAAGCTCCTAAGGCTACGAATGCTTGGCTAATTCCTACAATAGCATAGATAACAAAAAACAGTATTATAGGAGCTGCTATAGGAAGAAGTGATGGAATTATCATTTCTTTAATGGCAGCTTTTGTTAAAATATCAACAGCAGTTCCATATTCCGGTTTTGCTTTACCTTCCATAATTCCTGGTATTTCTTTGAACTGTCTTCTAACTTCCGTAACAATAGCAGCAGCAGCTTTTCCTACAGAGGTCATACCTAAAGATCCGAATAGATAAGGAAGCATTCCGCCAATCAATAGACCTATTACAACATATGGATCTTGAAGATAGAATTGACATTCAATGTGAGGGAAAAATCTTGTTAGATCTTCGATAAAAGCTGTAAATAAAACCAAGGCTCCAAATGCAGCAGACGCAATAGCATATCCTTTTGTTACAGCTTTAGTAGTATTACCTACAGCATCCAAAGCATCAGTAGTTTCTCTGACTTCTTTAGATAGTTTGCACATTTGAGCAATACCGCCTGCATTGTCTGTTACAGGACCATAAGAGTCTAATGCGATTATCATGCCGGATAGAGAGAGCATAGATGTAGCTGCTATTGCAACTCCATAAAGTTCAGCATTTAAGTAAGATACTAAAATTCCAAAACATATCACTATAACAGGTAAAACTGTAGATCTTAAAGATATTGCCAGTCCTTGTATAATATTTGTTGCATGACCTGTTTTTGATGCTTCAGCTATACTTCTCACAGCTTTAAATTTAGTAGAAGTATAGTATTCGGTTATCCATATCAAAAGGCCTGTAACAACAACACCTGTAATTACGCAGTAAAACAAATTTTTTCCGGTAAATGTTATTTCATCAATGTTGTGATAAGGACACTTAAACCCAATCCAATAATAGGTGTAAATACCTATGAAAATAACTGATAAAATAGCTGTTGCGATAAACCCTTTATAAAGAGCTCCCATAATATTATTTTTTTTGCCAAGTTTTACAAAAAAAGTTCCTAAAATCGAAGTTAATATTGAAATTGCTCCAATACCAAGAGGATAGATCATCATTAAATCTTTTATTTTATCTTTGAAAAATATTGAACCTAGTAGCATTGTACCGACTATTGTAACAAGATAAGTTTCGAATAAGTCAGCTGCCATGCCAGCGCAATCTCCAACATTGTCTCCAACGTTATCTGCAATAACAGCGGGATTTCTAGGATCGTCTTCAGGTATTCCTGCTTCAATTTTACCCACTAGATCAGCTCCTACATCAGCGCCCTTTGTAAATATACCACCACCTAGACGAGCAAAGATAGAAATTAAAGATGCACCAAAACTTAAAGCAACTAATGCTTCAATTATTTTTCTGTCAGATATACATATTTTTTTCAAAATTAAAAAATATAGAGTAAGACCAAGTAAAGCAAGTCCAACAACTAGCATGCCTGTAATGGTTCCAGATCTAAATGCTACAGTTAAACCGGATTGAAGTCCTTTTTTAGAAGCTTCAGTTACTCTGACATTAGCTCTAACAGAAATATTCATTCCAATATATCCTGCAGCGCCCGAAAGTATTGATCCTATTAAAAATCCAATACCTACAAGCAGACCTAATTGCCATGATAAAAAGAAAAAAATCACAATTCCAACAAGTGAAATCATTTTATACTGTCTATTTAAATAAGCCGATGCACCTTCTTGAATCGCCTTGGCAACGCTTTGCATGTGTTCTGATCCTGTTGGTTTACTCAAGACAGAATAGACTAGAAAACAGCCATAAATGATACCTATAAGTGCTGAGATAATAGGGAAACTAAGTATTTCTAACATATTGCATACCTTTAAATTTTTAATTTATATATTAATTTAATATACATCTAATATATATATTTATCATCATTTTTCTAACCTGGAGAAATATATGCCTTTATTTTTTTCGTTAATATTTATTATGGCTTCTTCAGTATTTGCTTCATCAAATACTAATGAGTTTATCGTTTTTAATGAGACAAGTAAACAATTTGAAAAAGTTAATAATTTTGATTCAACTTTTCAGATGGAAAATACATGGAGAAATTTAAAAAAACATGTTGAAAATAATTTTAATGAGATTGAAAGAGATAATTTTCCTTTAAGAAATTGTTTTTTGGAAGATTTTAAATATATAAAAACTAAAAAAACAAATTTAAAAAATATTACTTTTCAGATGATCAAACAATGGTCAAAAAAGCTTCAAACTCCAGTATATAAGATCGAAGTAGATAAAAATTTTTCTTCGGAAAATATATCTTACGATATCAAACAAAAACTGTTGATAGAGGCGAATAGAGCTCGAACTTTCGCGTATGCTCCCTATTCTAAATTTCATGTAGGAGCTGCTCTTATTACTAAATCCGGGGATGTTTATAGTGGATGTAATTTTGAAAATGCAGCTTATGGAAATACTATCTGTGCAGAAAGATCAGCTATTGCAAAAGCGGTTTCTTCTGAAAATAGAGGGATATCTTTTCAAGATAAAATGGATATAGTTGCTGTAGCGGTAGTGTTAAGAGGTGGAATTGGTTCTCCCTGCGGTAATTGCAGACAGGCACTTTATGAATTTAATCCAAATATGCTAGTTATTATGGCAGATATTGATGGTGAAAATATGGTTGAGAAAAAACTTTTTGAAATATTGCCTTATGGTTTTGGACCGATATCTTTTGAAAATGCAAAAGTTGAATAAGAAATATTATTTTTTATTGTAAAGTAAATGTTTTAAAGATGAAAATTAAAATTCATCAACTATTTGTGTAATTGTCTTTTTTGCATCTCCAAATATCATAGTGGTGTTTTCTTTAAAAAATAGAGGGTTAGCAATTCCAGCAAAGCCGGAAGCCATGGATCTTTTTAAAACAAACACATTTTTGGCTCTATCAACTTCTATAATTGGCATTCCATAAATTGGGGAACCTGGATCTTCTTTAGCAGAAGGATTTACAACGTCATTAGCACCGATAACCAAGCAAACATCTACTGAATCCATAATTCTATTGATATCGTCCATTTCAACTAATTTATCATAAGATACATCAGCTTCAGCAAGTAAAACGTTCATATGTCCAGGCATTCTTCCTGCAACAGGGTGGATTGCAAATTTAACATCTGAACCATTTTCTTCTAAAAGATCTGCAAGCTCTTTTACAACGTGTTGAGCTGAAGCTACAGCTAAACCATATCCTGGAACAATAGCAATTGATTTTGCAGCTTCTAGAACATAGTATGCATCTTTTGCAGAGCAGGATTTTACTTCGCCTTGTTCTTTGTCTGAAGGTTTTGTTGTTATAGATCCAAATCCGGAAAATAAAACATTACCGATAGATCTATTCATAGCTTTGCACATTATGGAGGTTAAAATAATCCCACTAGCACCAACTAGAGCGCCTGATACTATAAGCACATTATTTTGTATGACAAAGCCGGCTGAACAAGCAGCTAGCCCGGAATAGCTATTTAGAAGAGATATCACAACAGGCATATCTGCACCGCCAATCGGTATAACTACTAAAATACCTAAAATGTTAGCTCCAATAATTATAGCAATCAAAAGGTTGTAGGTATTAGTTGGGTACATTGAAAATAAAACGCCTAAAATAATAATACTAATCAAAATAAGTGAGTTTAAAATCATCTGTCCTGTAAAAAGAGTAGGTCTGCCAGGTATTTTTTCAGATAGTTTTGCCCAGGCAACAATGCTTCCTGTAAATGTTACGCCACCGATCAGGATTGATAAAAAAATTGTAGAAGCTGTAAAGGATTCAATTTGCATATTGTTGTAATAAACAGCCCAACCAACTAAAAGTGAAGCTAAGCCCCCAAATCCATTTAATAAAGCTACCATCTCAGGCATACCTGTCATCTTAACTTTTTTTGCAGCAAATATTCCGATTAGGGAACCTACAATTAGTCCGACTAATATCCACACATAGTCAACGATTTCTTTCATAATAAGTGTAGCTAAGACAGCGATAAGCATTCCAATAGCTGATATAAAATTCCCCTTGCTTGCTGTTTTTGCTGAAGATAAAAGTTTTAAACCAAAAACAAACAAAATTGCTGCAATCAGATAAGAAAAATTAATAATTAAATCAAAGTTCATTTTTTTTCGCCTTTTTTACTATCTTTAGTTGTAAACATTTTTAGCATTCTATTTGTTACTAAATATCCACCTACAACATTTATTGTAGCTAAAGCTACAGCAAATGTTCCAAGAGCAGTACTTAAAATGGGAGAGTTGCTAAGTCCCGCAGATACTAAAGCTCCAACAAGTGTAATTCCTGAAATAGCATTAGATCCGCTCATTAAAGGAGTATGCAAAATTGAAGGTACTTTTGAAATTAATTCAAATCCTAAAAAAATTGAAAGGATTAGAATAAAAGATAAAAAAATTATTGTTTGTGCATCCATAATTTAAATTTTTCCTTTTTGTAAAACAGGACTTATTATTTTGCCTTGGTATGTTACAATTGAGCTTTTTAAGATCTCATCTTCTAAATTAATTTTAGTTTTTTTATTTTCCTTGTCGAAAAAGTGCTCAACTAAACTATAAAGATTAGAAGAGTAGACAAAGCTTGCATCTTTAGCTACATCATCTGTCGGATTTTTAGGTGCTATAATTTTGATTCCATTTATGTCAATTATTTCATCAGCTTTTGATCCTTCAACATTACCGCCAGATGTAATTGCCATATCAATAATAACAGATCCTTTTGTCATGTCTTTTATCATGTCTTTAGAAATGATAAGCGGAGCTTTTTTTCCAAATATTTGAGCAGTTGTTATAACCATATCAGATGAAGAGATTGCTTTTATCATAGCCTTTTTCTGAAGTTCCAGCTGCTCTTTTGTAAGCTCTTTTGCATAGCCCCCCTTTTCTTCTTCAGTTTTTCCAAGATCAATCTTTAAAAATTTCGCTCCAAGAGATTTTATTTGTTCTTCCACAATTGGCCTTGTATCAAAAGCTTCTACTTTTGCTCCAAGCCTTCTCGCTGTTGCAATGGCTTGCAGCCCTGCAACTCCAGCTCCAATTACAAATACTTTTGCAGGAGATATGGTTCCTGCCGGCGTTGTCATCATTGGAAGGATTCTATTTAAATGTTTTGCTCCTGTGATAATAGAAGCATATCCAGCTAAATTTGCTTGAGATGAAAGAGCGTCCATTTTCTGAGCTATTGTAGTTCTTGGAATTAACTGCATTGAAAAAGCAGTTATATTATGAGTTAAAAGTTCTTCTATCAGATCTTCTTCGAAAAAAGGATCCAGAAAGCTAATCGTAATCGCATCTTTTTTTAAAAGTTTGATTTCTTTAATACTAGGTTTTGTGACTTTTAATAAAATGTCGGCTTTTTTTAAAAGATCATTTTTATCTTTATTAATCAAAGCTCCAGCTTTGATATATTCTTCATCAGAAATATTTATTTTCTCTGCAATATTTTTTTCTATCTCAACGTCTATTCCTAAGCTTTTAAATTTTTCTACAAATTTTGGAACTATTGCAGCCCTTTTATCATCTTCTTCTTTAATGGACACAAGTAACATATTAATTTTTCCTTTTTTTAAGGATTTTTGAAAATATCAGATAATTTTTCAATATCTTTTCCAACATTTGACATTGCAATCATTAATAAAATTCTTGCTTTATCTCCTCTTACGAAGTTTGAAAATATAACACCTAATTTTTCTAATGTCTGTCCTCCACCTTTTGTTCCATATATTGGAAATACTCCGCCTTGAGGAACTATGGAGGTAATAACTATAATTACACCTTTTTTTATAGCATATTGTATTACATCATATAATTCAGCATTAACATTTCCAGATCCCAAACTTTCTATAACAATACCTTCAGCGCCAGAATCAACAATATATCTAAGGATTTCAGGTCTAGCACCTGAATAGTCTGTGTATAAATCAACTTTTGGAAGATTTTTCGAAAGGGAAAATTTTTGTCTATACAATCTATTATTTATTCGAAACACTTTGTTATTGAAAATGTAACCTAAATATCCTTTTTCACCTGATGTAAATGCTTGAGGATTTGTTGTATTTATTTTTTCAACGTCTCTTGCAGAATTTATATATTGATTTAATGTTACTGTAACACCCCAATTTAGTGCATTTTTTGAACAGACTTGACAAACTGCATTGTATACATTGAATGGCCCATCAGGATAAGGGTCTGAGGCAGCTCTCATGGCTCCTGTAAAAACAACAGGTTTGTCTGTTTTTAAAGTTATGTCTAAAAAAAAAGCCCCTTCAGACATTGTATCAGTTCCATGAACTATTACAGCGCCAGCAATTTTTCTATCCTTTAAAACTTTATCAACACTTTGACTTAATTCAAACCATATATTTGGAGTCATCTGAGAACTGTCAATGTTAGAAAATTGAATGATTTTTAAGTGTGCAATGTCTGTAATATTTGGAATGGTTTTTATGAAATTAATTATATCAGCAGGTACTAAAAGACCGGTTTTAGGATCTTTTTTTTCTGATATTGTTCCTCCTGTTGTAAAAATAGCAACAGTTGGTAAATCCGGATTGCTACCATAAACTACATGTTCATTGGCAAAAATATTTAGCTTTAAAAACAAAATGGTAATAAAAAAAACTTTTTTCATATTTGACTCATTGAAAATTAATATTTATTTAAGTAAATAGTAAATTATAGAAAATATTAAACAAAAGACAAATATTTTATGAAATATAAATACGTATCTGATCTTCCAGAAAACATTCAAAATGTTTTACCAAAACATGCGCAAGAAATTTACATGAAAGCTTTTAATGATTCATTTGAAGAAGATAAAGATCCTGATAAAAGACTTCCGGGTGAATCTTTGCAGCACATATCAAATGAACATGCTTGGGAAGCTGTTAAAAAAGAGTACCGCAGAGATGAAAAAGGTAAGTGGGTAAAAAAACAGCTATAATCTTTTTTTAGTGTTCTTATTATTAGTTGTTCAATAATTATGAAATATTTTTTTAAAATGTGTTAGTTTATTATTTTTTTTCATTAATTATTATTAAAATAATAAAAAAGT